>NZ_JBSHBW010000042.1:0-55267 GCF_053612185.1 Streptomyces sp. NPDC054757 | reverse complement strand
CCCGGGGGGGGCCGGGGCAGCCCCCCCCGCCCCCGCCCCTTCTTGCGGCCGCCTCGGCGGTCGCCGCGCTTCTTGCTTCGGCGGTCGCCGCGGTTATCACTGCGGCGGTCGCTTCGGCGGCTGTGCCTCAGCTGCCGGAGGAGCTCGTGCCGGCCGCCTTCACCTGCGTCAGGTCGTACAGCGTCGTCGAACCCACCGTCACCTTCACGAACCGGCCCTCGACCCAGGACGTGATCTTCGAAGCGGTGCCGCTGCCGGAACCGCCGGGTCCCGTGCCACCGCCCATGCCACCGCCTGCGACGAAGTAGTGGATCTTCCCTTCCGTCACGTCCTTCTTGAACTGCGCGAGCGTGGGGGAGGGATCGCTGCCGTTGAAGCCACCGATCGCCATGACCGGCTTCTCGGTCGCGAGCTGGTAACTCGCGGCGTTCTGCGAGCCGATGGCTGCGGCCATCCAGGTGTAATCGTCCGCGTGGGCGCTGATCCTGGCCTTGACCTTGGCGCTGACCTGCTGACCGTCGAGCAGCCCGCCCATGCCACCGCCCCTGCCGCCGCCCGGGAAGCCGCCCTCGGCCATGCCACCCGCACCACGGCCCGCCCGGCCCTGGCCGTTCTGCGCCTGACCCTGCCCCTGACCCTGGCCGTTCTGGGTCTGGCCCTGCCCCTGGCCCTGCTGACCGGTCGGCGGCTGACCCTGCTGTCCGCCGGGACCACCGCCCGGGGCCTGACCGTTCCCCCCGGTCCGGCTATCCCCCCCGGCCTGGCCGTTCGTACCCGGCCGGCCGTTCATACCGGCTCCGCCGACCATCCCGCCGCCCTTCCCGTTCGGCAGCTTCCCCATCCGCGGGCCGCCCCCGCCGGGGCCGCCGCCCATGCCGCCCATCCGGCTCGCCCCCGCCGGGCCCGCCGTCACGATCGAGCCGGTGTGCGGGGTGGCCAGCGTGGAGACCGTGTACGCGAACGGCGCGGCCAGCGAGGCCACCAGCCCCACACCCGCGGCGCCCAGCGCCAGCCGGCGGTTCAGCCGGCCCGCCAACGCCAGGCCGAGCGCGGCGGCGAGCCCCGCGACCAGCACCGCCCAGCGCAGCCAGGGCAGATAGTCGGGCGTCCGGCCCAGCAGCACATACGCCCAGACGGCGGTCGCCGCGACCACGACACCCAGCACCGCCGACCAACCGAACCGGCCGCGCTCCTCCCAGAGCACCGAGACGCCCATTCCGACGAGTGCGGCGATGTACGGCGCCAGGGCCACCGTGTAGTACTGGTGGAAGATCCCGGCCATGAAGCTGAAGATCAGCAGGGTCATCAGCAGGGAGCCGCCCCACGCCAGGAACGCCCCGCGCGCGGTCTCCGTACGCTTCGCCCGCCAGGTGATGACGACGCCGGCCACCAGCAGGATCAGCGCGGCGGGCAGCAGCCACGAGATCTGGCTGCCGATCTCGGAGTTGAACATCCGGTCGAGACCGGTCTCACCCCAGCCGCCCATCCCCCGGCCGCCACCACCGCCACCGCCACCGCCACCGACGCTTCCGGTCTCGTCGCCGCTGATCCGGCCGAGCCCGTTGTAGCCGAAGGTCAGCTCCAGGAACGAGTTGTTCTGCGAGCCGCCGATGTACGGACGTGAGGACGCGGGCCACAGTTCGACGATCGCCGTCCACCAGCCGCCCGCGACGACCACCGCCACCGCGGACAGCCCGATCTGGGCCAGCCGCCTGCGTACCGTCGTGGGCGCGAACACCGCGTACACGACAGCCAGCGGCGGCAGGATCAGGAAGGCCTGAAGCGTCTTGGCCAGGAAGGCGAAACCGATCGCCACACCCGCCCACACCAGCCACTTGGTCCGGCCGTCCTCCAGCGCCCGCAGCACGAGGTAGACGGTGACCGTCATCAGCAGCGCCAGCAGAGCGTCCGGGTTGTTGAAGCGGAACATCAGCGCCGCCACCGGAGTCGTCGCCAGCGCACCCGCCGCGATGAGCCCGGCCGCCGCACTGAACCGGCGCCTGACCGCCGCGTACAGCACCGCGACCGTCCCCACCCCCATCAGCGCCTGCGGGACCAGGACCGACCAGGAACTCAGCCCGAAGATCCGCACCGAGAGCGCCATCGGCCAGAGGGCGGCCGGGGGTTTGTCGACCGTGATGGCGTTCGCCGAGTCGAGCGAGCCGAAGAAGAGGGCCTTCCAGCTCTCCCCTCCGGCCTGGACCGCCGCGGAGTAGAAGGAGTTGGCGTATCCGGACGCGCTGAGGTCCCAGAGGTACGCGACGAGTGTGAGCAGCAGCAGCCCGAGGAACGCGGGGCGCGCCCAGCGCGGGTCATCGGGGCGTCCGCGCCACAGCCGGACCAGGCGCGGAGACATGGCCGGCGGCGCGGCGGTGGTCGGGATCTGGTGAATGCCGGTGGTGGTCATCGTGCGGTCCTCGGGTCGTCGGTGCGCCGCTCGGGGAACACCCAGGCGCGGAAGAGCAGGAAACGCAGCACCGTCGCTGCGAGATTGGCCGCGATCAGCACGGCGAGTTCGGTGCCGTGCGAGGGGGCGTCGGACGCTGCGCCGAGCGCGGCGAGCGACCCGCTGGTGAGGGCGAGGCCGATCGCGAACACGACCAGCCCCTGGGCCTGATGGCGTACCGCGCTGTCGCGCCCGCTCACCCCGAACGTGAGCTTCCGGTTGGCGGCGGTGTTGATCAGCGCCGAGACCAGCAGAGCGCCCGCGTTGGCGATCTGGGGGCTCACGCCCGTACGGAACAGCGAGTAGAGCAGCAGATAGAGCAGGGTGGAGACCGCGCCGACGACGCAGAAACCGACCAGCTGGCGGGCCAGCCCGCCCGGTACACCCGGCAGTTCGCGGTCGCGGGGGTCTTCCCCGAAGGGGCGCGCAAGGCGGTCGAGCGGGAGCGCGCCGACTCCCAGCGCGCGCCCCACCCGCCAGACGCCCTTGAGGTCGTCGACGGCCGTCCGCACGATGCGCACGGTGGACTCCGGATCGTCGACCCAGTCGACGGGAACCTCATGGATCCGCAGCCCGGCCCGCTCGGCGACCACCAGCATCTCGGTGTCGAAGAACCACCCGGTGTCCTCGACCATCGGCAGCAACCGCTGCGCGACATCCCGGCGGATGGCCTTGAACCCGCACTGGGCGTCGCTGAACCGGGCGGAGAGCGACGAGCGCAGGATCAGGTTGTACGCGCGGGAGATGAACTCGCGCTTGGGGCCCCGCACCACCCGCGAACTCCTCGCCAGCCGGGAGCCGATGGCCAGATCCGAGTGGCCGGAGATCAGCGGGGCGACCAGGGGCAGCAGCGCGTTGAGCCCGGTGGAGAGATCGACGTCCATATAGGCGAGCACGGGAGATTCGGACGCGGACCACACACTCCGCAGCGCCCGGCCGCGCCCTTTCTGGTCGAGCCGGACGGTCCGCACCTCGTCCAGCGTGGCCGCGAGTCCGGCGGCCACATCGGGCGTCCGGTCGGTACTTGCGTTGTCGGCGATCGTGATGCGGAAGCTGTACGGGAACGTGCCGGCGAGATGGTCACGGAGCCGCAGCACACATGGTTCGAGGTCCTTCTCCTCGTTGTACACGGGGATCACCACATCGAGCACGGGCGCGTCGGGCACGGGCGCATCGGCCGCCGTCACGGGGAGGTGCTCCCGCGCAGGCAGGGCGCCTGGAGAAGTATCGGTTCGCATACCGACGACACTCGCCAGCCGCGCTGTCATCCCTGTGTGCTCAGCCTGTGGTGGGACTGTGAGTCGGGGGGTGTGAGGGTGGGGCGGCGGGGGGGCTGTGAGTTTGGGGGTGGGACGGCGAGGGGCTGTGAGTCGGGGGGACGGACAGCGGGGGTGGCCGGGACTGGCCCAGCCGGGGAGGCCGACGGGGCAGCGGGCACGGCCGACACCGTGGAGAACGGCGGGGCAGCGGGGACGGCCGGAGCCGCAGGGGTGTCGGGAACCGCAGGGGTGCCCGGAGCTGCACGAGTACCCGGAACCGCAGGGGTGCCCGGAGCTGCACGAGTACCCGGAACCGCAGGGCTGCCCGGAACCACACGAGTACCCGGAACCGCAGGGCTGCCCGGAGCTGCATGAGTGCCCGGAACCGCAGGGCTGCCCGGAACCGCACGAGTACCCGGAACCGCAGGGGTACCCGGGACCGCAGTGCCCGGAGTCGCAGGCAGCCGCACCGCGAACTCCGTCCGCCCCGGCGCGCTCCGTACCGTCACCGTCCCGCCGTGCGCCGCCACGACCGCCTGCACGATCGCGAGACCCAGCCCGGTCGAACCGGCGTGCCGCGACCGTGAGGCGTCCCCACGGGCGAACCGTTCGAAGACATACGGGAGCAACTCGGCCGGAATACCAGGCCCGTCGTCCAGCACCTCCACCACGATCCCACCCCCGCCGCCCCCGCCCCCGCCACCGGCGCCGGCGCCCGCGTCCCGGCGTACCCGGGCGGTGACGGTGGTGCCGGGCGGAGTGTGGGTACGGGCATTGGCCAGCAGGTTGACCAGGGCCTGCTGGATACGGGCCCCGTCGGCCGACACCAGGGCCGGTTCGTCGGGCAGTTCGAGCCGCCAGATGTGGTCCTGCCCCACCGCGCGCGCGTCGCTCACCGCGTCGATGACGAGCGGCGACAGATCAGTTCTCGCGTACGCGAGCGGGCGCCCGGCATCCAGCCGCGCGAGCAGCAGCAGATCCTCCACAAGGCCGGTCATCCGCCCGGCCTCCGACTCGATACGCGCCAGCGCGTGCCGGGTGTCCGGGCCGGTCTCCTCATGGCCGCGCCGGGTCAGTTCGGCATAGCCCAGGATGGCGGCCAGCGGGGTCCGCAGCTCATGGCTGGCGTCGGCGACGAACTGCCGTACCCGCGTCTCGCTCTCCTGCCGGGCGGCCAGCGCCGAACCCACATGGCCCAGCATCCGGTTGAGCGCCGCGCCGACCTGTCCGACCTCGGTCCGCGCATCGGCCTCCGCATACGGAACTCGTTCCAGCGGGGCCACTTCGCCGCTGTGCAGGGGGAGTTCGGAGATCCGGGTCGCGGTCGCGGCGACCCGTCGCAGCGGGCGCAGCGCCATCCCGACCAGCGCGGTCCCCGTCACGACTGCCGCCAGCAGCCCGGCCGCCGTGACACAGACCTCGACCACGATCAGGGTGGTGACGGTGGACTGGACACCGGTCAGCGGAAACGCAAGCACGAACGTACCGCCGGGGGAGTAGGCCGCCCGGAAGTCCCCGAGCCCGGGGAGCGAAACGGTGTGCGTGTGCCCGTCCCTGGGCACCGACTTCAGCGCGTCGAGCTGGTCGTCCCCGAGCGGCTCGCTACCGGGCAGCGCACCGGGCGCGGCCACACTCTTCACCCCGTCGACCAGGTCGCCGCTGCCGCCGACGGTGCGCCCGCCGACGGTTCCTATCGGCAGGCCGGGCTGCTGGACGATGGGACGGTCGGCGCCCATCGGATCGTGGTCCGGCCGCCGGGCCGCCGCCGTCAGCTGTTTGTCCAGCTGGTGCTCCAGATTGGAGTGCATGGCGATCGTGGTGACCGTACCGATCACGGCCACCACCACGGCGATCAGCGCCACGGCCGAGACAACGAGCCGAGTCCGCAGCGACCAGCTGCGACGCACCGACACCCGCGACTCCCCTATTCCCCGGGCTTGATCAGATATCCGGCACCGCGCCTGGTGTGGATCATCGGCGTACGCCCCGCGTCGATCTTGCGCCGGAGATACGAGATGTAGAGCTCGACGACATTGGCCTGGCCGCCGAAGTCGTACGACCACACCCGGTCGAGGATCTGCGCCTTGGACAGCACCCGGCGCGGGTTGCGCATCAGGAAGCGCAGCAGCTCGAACTCGGTCGCGGTGAGATGGATGTTGGTGCCGCCCCTGGTCACATCGTGGCTGTCCTCGTCGAGGGTCAGATCGCCGACGGCGAGCAGCGACTCGCTGCGCTGCGCCCCCGTACCGGACCGCCGGATCAGCCCGCGCAGTCTGGCCACGACCTCCTCCAGGCTGAACGGCTTGGTCACATAGTCGTCACCGCCCGCGGTCAGCCCCGCGATCCTGTCCTCCACGGCGTCCTTGGCGGTCAGGAAGAGCACCGGCACATCCGGCAGCTCACGGCGCATCCGGCCGAGCACGGCGATGCCGTCCATGTCCGGGAGCATCACATCGAGCACCACGGCATCGGGCCGGAACTCACGCGCCGCCCGCACCGCTCCGGCCCCGTCACCGGCGCTGCGCACCTGCCAGCCCTCATAGCGCAGCGCCATGGAGAGCAGCTCCGCGAGCGAGGCCTCGTCGTCCACGACGAGAACACGCACCGCGGTGCCGTCGGGCCTGCACATTCCGGTACGCCCCTGGGGCGAGGTCGTAGTCATGCACCCACCCTCCGAGCAACCTCTGAGAGACCCCTTTCCCCATCCTGTGAATTTCCTGAGAAACCCGGCCCCCACCGGACAGCAACCGCCCCGGCCCCGGATGGCCCCACACCCGCACCGGCATCCACACCGGCACCGCCCCGCGCTCACACCGCACTGCCCCGCACCGCCCCCCAGGGACAGGCCGCACCCTCACCGCCCCATGCCCTACCGCTCCACGGCACCCCCCTCAGAACAACCCCGGCTGCTCCACCTCCGCTTCTGCCGGCGCCGCACGCACCGGCACGGTCACCCCCGCGTCCGGCTCCGCACCCGTCAGCCCCCAGCCGGCCATCAGCCGGGTGTCGAGGACGGTCACCGAACCGTCCTCCCCGGCAAGATGCAGGTCAGGCCCTGCGGCAGCCACCAGCCGCCCGGCGACGGCCCCGCCCGCCACCAGTTCACTCACCACCCCCGCCGGTTCACCGAGCCCCGCAAGCCCGAACACCTCCCCGTGGTCCGCCACTTCGCAGACCATCCGCTCCAGCGAATCCGGCCACCCGGCCAGCGCGACGGCCCGCGCGTGCACCTCACGTATCTCAGCCGCCCGCTCCTCCCGCCCTGGCAGCCGGGACCGGACCGCCCGCTTGTCGGCGTACGGGATCCGGTCCGGCACCCCGAGCGCCGTGCGCAACAGTTCCTCGGTCCGCCGCGCTGCCATCAACGGCCCCCGCCCCAGCCAGCTGAAGGCCACCGCCCCCTGCTCCTTCAGCCGCGCCGGACCGCGCGCCTCCGCCGTGATCCCCACCTTGACCATCCGGGGCCCGAACCAGGCGAGATAGACGCGGTAGACCCGGGGGTCGTCGGCGATGGTGTCGGCCGCCACCGAGTGCGCCCGGTCGAGCCGCGCGCACTCCCCGCAGCGCGCCTGCGTACCGCGCCCCGGCACCCGCGCCCCCACCGGACAGGGGTGTCCCCGCGCGCCGACACACCTACGCTCCCCCGCCGCCTCGACCCGGAAGCCGAGGTCGGCCCCGTAGACCAGCGGACTGGCCCGGTCCCGCCCCTCCCAGACGAGGCACGGCCCCTCGTCCCCCCACCGCAGCCCACCGGAACGCCACATGACCCCGCCCCTCCCTTCCTGCTCTTCCGCTCTCCCGCCCCGCTCGTACACGGTGACCCGCTCGTACACGTTGATCCACCCGCACAGTGACGGTGGTTGATCCACCCGCACAGCCACGGTCGCAGTCCACTCGTACAGGGGTGATCCACTCGCACACCGACGGCGAATCCGAGTTACTCGCAGCATGCCACCCACCACTGACAGTGGGCCCTCACCCGGCAGCCGCCCGGCACGGAGACGCGTCGCGCGCCCAGATCCGATGGCGGCTCCGCGCCCCTCGGCTCAGACGAGTACGTAGACCGGCGCACCGTCCGCCGCGCACCCCGACTGACGTATGCATCCGCGCCGCAGCAGATGCCGGACACAGTCCCGGACCCGGGCGGGGGACAGGCCAGTACGTGCGGCGATCTCGTCCGTACTGCAACGGGCGGCCCCCTCCACCAGGCCTGGCGCCAGCACCGTCGCGACCGTACGGATGTCCTCGGTGATGACCAGATTCCGGTCCTGCCAGCACGCGAGCAGTTCGCGCGGAGTACCCGCCGAAGCAGCGGACGCCCCCGGCTGTGCGCGCTCGGCGAGCCGGTCCAGCGAGTCGGCGATCCGGTGGAAGGCCTGGGTCAGCAGGTGCTGTCCCCGGTTGACCTCACGCAGGAGCAGATGACGCTCCTCCTCCCGGGCCGCCCACGCCTCTTCGGCCCGGATGCTCCGCTCCTCCAGCCGTACGATCGCGTCGACGATCTCCTCCGGCATGACAAAGGCGGTACGCAGATCGGGTGCGGGCTGCACCGGGGCCGGGACGAGTGCGTAGCCGCCGTCGCGCTGCACCGTGGCCACCACATCGGCCACCCATCTCCTGAAGGGCGCGGCCTCCTGCTTCGTACAGCCGTTGACGAGCTGGACGAGTCCGGCGAGCGTCACCATCTTCATGGACTTCTTCAGGCCGTGACCGGCGATCCTGCGGGAAGCGTCTGCCCCGTAGACACTTCGCGCAAGATCGCCGAGGCTCTGCCGGCAGTCCGGCGAGACATGCCACAACAGCGCCTGCCGGGTGTTCGCGTAACCGAGACTCCCCGCGACATCCACCGCGGGAAACCAGTGCGTCCCGTCGGGCAACGTCAACCGCCGCACCCGCGCGCCGGTCGCCGCATACACGAAGTCGCTGACATCGACCGCGTCCCGGCAGTGCGCCATCGGCTCGTCACCCGACGTGCAATCCGGCGTGTCATCCGGCGTGTCCTGCTCGCGCATCGAGCACCACCTCCGCCCCGGAACCTAGCCGCAGGCATATGCAACTCCGCCCGGTCAAAGGCAAGTTCACTCGATAGGCGACAGCGACCCGGTCTCCGCAACTCCGGCCCGGACGGTCGGAGACGGCCACATAACCCGTTACGGGAGTCGGGGGGGGGGCGGCGGGACCGTGCGGCCGCGAAATTGGGGAGCGGGAGCCGCCAGGGTGCTGGCAGGATGGCCGCGCTCAGCACCCGAGGAGAAAGGCCCCGCGCCATGGCCCGCGCCATTACTCTGATCCGCTCCGCCTCCCTGTCCGACGTCGCCGAGTACGCCTACGCAGCCACCGCGCCGCCCGAGTCACGCCTGATCTTCCTCGCCGGGTCATGCCCGCTGAACGAGGACGGTTCCACGGCAGCGATCGGGGACTACGCGGGCCAGGCAGCGAAAGCCATCGAGAACATGCAAGCCGCTCTTACCGACGCGGGCGCATCACTCCAGGACGTCATCAGCACCCGGGTGCTCGTCGCATCAACCCGGCGGGAGGACCTGGTGGCCGCCTGGCAGGTAGTCCGCGACACCTTCGGCGACCACGACGTACCCAGCACCTTGATGGGCGTCACCGTGCTCGGTTACAGCGACCAGCTCGTCGAGATCGAGGCCGTGGCTGCCGTGCTCGATTCCTGAGACCTGCCCGGAGGAGACCGCGAACCCGGGATGGCCGGCCGAAGTGAGCGTCGCCATGCCCCGCCGTACCCCATCCCCATGCCGTATCACTCCGGATGGTTCAGCGCTTCCTTCTGGAATTGCACCGCCGCAAGGAGGCTCAGCTTCGGCTCGGCCCGGCGCAGCGCCTTCACCGCCGCGACCGAGTCGATCTCCCCGGTGAACCCGGCAGCCGCCAGCCGGGACCGTACCCAGCGGGCCCGCAGTTGGCTCTCGGTGGCCGCGGCGGTCGACTCCACGAGAGCGGCGGCACGTTCCAGCCCCGGGCGGTCCTCGGGCGACGCATCGGCCAGCGCCTGACTCAGGGCCGCCGCGACCACGTCCGCGTCCCGGATGACCAGCACGAAGTCGTTCTTCCTGTTCCATCCCGCCATAGCTGCCATGTGTATCACCGTGCCGGGCGTGCTCTTCGTACGGCAAGGGAATTGAGGGTTTCCAGAGGCTCAGCCTGGTGCCTCGCACGACCGCAAGTTCGAGGCGAAGTCGGCGACCATCCGGCAGTACAGAACTGGCCGGGCCGACAGCTGTTGTCGCGGATCAGGACGTTGCTGACACCGAAGGGCAGTTCAGTGTTGCGTGAGAGCTGCCAGGCACCGGCGCTCGGCACTGTCCGACTTCAGTCAGGTACTCGCTCATCGCATCACGGTTGCGGATGAGTACGTCGATCCGCTCGGTGAGCCGGTCCCGCTCGGCGGCCAGCAAGGCGAGCATCTCCGGTGTCGCATCGGGAAAGTGGATCGACCGAGGTTTGTCCAGGCACGGAAGGATCTGCTTGATGATGCGAGTGGGGAGCCCCGCATCCAGCAGGCCACGGATCTGGTTGACCCGGTCCACGTAGCGCTCGTCATACTCCCGATACCCGTTCGCGCCCCGGTCCGGGACAATCAGCCCCTGCTCCTCGTAGTAGCGAAGGAGCCGACGGGACGCACCCGTCAGTCGCGACAACTCACCGATCCTCACACCCACCGAAGCTACTCGGCGCACCCCGACTTGACCCTCACATCTATGTGAAGGTTTCAGGATTCGGCCCATGACCACCACGTCTTCTGACACACAGTCTCGTACGCGACAGGTCGGCCTGCCATGGTCGGCGCTGCTGGCACTGGGGACTGCCGTCTTCATCACGAGCTTGACGGAGACTCTGCCCGCCGGTGTGCTGCCTGAGATGTCGGCTTCACTGGGCACCAGTTCAGGCGCTACCGGCCAGGCCGTCACCGTCTATGCGGCCGGTACGGCGTTGACCGCGATCCCGCTCGCCAGGGCGACAGCGTCTGTTCCGCGGAAACCACTGCTGCTCGGTGCCATGGCCGTCTTCCTGGTGGCCAACACCCTGACTGCGGCTGCCCCGGGATACGCCGTCCTGCTTGCGGGCCGGTTCCTCGCCGGAGTGGCCGCCGGCCTGGCCTGGGCGATCCTCGCCGGCTATGCCCGCCGTATCGCACCTGCCGGCCTGGAAGGACGCGCCATCGCAGTGGCGATGACCGGGATCCCAGTG
The DNA here is from genome assembly GCF_053612185.1 of Streptomyces sp. NPDC054757. NCBI lineage: Bacteria > Bacillati > Actinomycetota > Actinomycetes > Kitasatosporales > Streptomycetaceae > Streptomyces > Streptomyces sp. NPDC054757. The sequence goes on along the minus strand of NZ_JBSHBW010000042.1, from coordinate 44,350 downwards.
GCGTTGTCCCTGGGAGTCCCGGTCGGCACGCTGATCGGTGAACAGGTGGGATGGCGGGCGGCGTTCGGCGCTGTCTCCCTGGTCACTCTCGCCGTCATCGGCTGGATCAGCGCATCCGTCCCGGGCGTGCGGCAACCCGCCATGGAACAGACCGGCACCAACCGCCCGGACCCCGCACCAGAATCACCGAAATCGCCCCTGCGGCAGACCCTGGCGCTGCCCGGTGTCGCGCCGATCATGGTCACGGTCACGACATTCGTTCTCGGGCACACGATCATCTATGCCTACATCGCTCCCTACCTGCAGCACGCAGGGCTCGGGGCGGCGACCGACGCGGTTCTCCTCGCTTTCGGTGTCGCCTGCCTGGTGAGCATTTGGTACGTCGGACGCCATGTCGACCGCCGACTACGGACTCTGATGATCACCGGCTCGGCGCTGTTCACTCTCGCCACCGCAGCTCTTGCCGTCAGCACCACACACGCGATCGTCTGGGTCGCCGCTGTTCTTTGGGGACTGGGGTGGGGCGGCGCCCCGACCTTGCTGCAAACCGCAGCCGGACAAGCCGGAATGCGGCACAGCAGCGCTGCCGCCGACACCGCACAAGCCGTCCTCGTCACCCTCTGGAACGCCGCGATGGCCCTGGGTGGCATCATCGGTGGCCTCCTGCTGCAAAGCCTGGGCGTCACCGTGATCGCCGTATCGGCCGCCGCCCTCGGGGCAGTCGGCCTGCTCATCGTCGCCGGGGCCAGACACCACGGCGTTCCGGAACACTCGGGCCACGCCATGACCCACGCCCACACACCCCTGGGCGCAGGAAGAGGCGCGCCCGGCGATCGAGCTGCCCGGCGATCGAGCTGCTGTCCGGCGTGATGGGTGGCACCGGATGATCAAGTTGCTGCGCTTCGCCGCCGTACGCCAGTGAAACGCAAGAGGCCCCGGATCTCTCCGGGGCCTCTTGCCTGCTGTGCACTCGGCAGGATTCGAACCTGCAACCTTCTGATCCGTAGTCAGATGCTCTATCCGTTAAGCTACGAGTGCTTGGCGTTCCGGGCTTTTCTGCCCCGTCCGCGTTGCGAGAACAACATTACATGACCTGCGGCGTCAGGTGAAATCCATTGGCCGCACCCTCACTGAGCTGCGGAAACTCACCCAGCCCACGCCCTGCGGACCATGCCGCGGGACGACTGAAGCCCCGTCCTTCACGGACGGGGCTTCAGTGATCCAGCTGGCGGAGGCGGAGGGATTTGAACCCTCGATGGGCCGTAAAACCCAAACCGCATTAGCAGTGCGGCGCCATAGACCGGACTAGGCGACGCCTCCAGCACACCGAACACAGTCGCGCGAGCGCGAAGTGGTGCGTGCAGATGATGACACAGCTTTGCGGGCCGTCACCAATCGCGCCCCACGGTACTAGGCCGTGGGGCGGCAGAGCAAAGTCGTTCGTGGCGCGCAACGCACGGCGCTCAGGAGCGTTAGAGAGGCAGGGGCGCCACCGCCCCCGAGCCGTACCACTGATGAGTCGTACTGCGTAGCCGTACTCCTCATTCATGTCCGCCGACCCGACCCGCCGAGGAGTTACGTCATGCTGCGCCGCATCGCCCTCACCGCCGTCGTCTGTCTGTCCGCGCTGGCCGCCGCCCCCGTCGCCGCGACAGCCGAGACCACCGCACCGGCCGCCACCGCCCCGGTCCCGGCCCCCGTCACGCAACCCGGCCACCGGCTTCCCGATCCCCGGGTCCGTGACCGGCTCACCATCAGCGTCTCCGATTCCGGCGCCCGCGCCGCCGACGGCACGCGTCGGCTCGTCTGCGCGCCCGCCGGAGGGACGCACGCCTCGCCGCAGCAGGCATGCGACCGGCTGGACCAGCTCGCCGCCGACGGGCGGAAGCCGTTCGCGCCCGTCCCCGCCACGAGGATGTGCACGATGCAGTACGGCGGCCCGGCCACCGCGCACATCACCGGGGTCTGGCGGGGGCAGCCCGTCGATGCGACGTTCCGGCGTACCAATGGGTGCGAGGTCGCCCGCTGGGACGCGCTCGAACCTGTCCTTCCGCGTACCGTCGCCTGAAAGTTCAGCCGGAAGCGACCGGGAGGGCCCTGGAGCGACAACAGCGTCCCGGGACGGCCGGGAGCACCCGGGACCGGCCGTGCCAGACCGTTCAGACCTGCCGTGCCAGGCCGTTCGTGCACACAACCTTGGTGAGAGCTCCCCCTCATCCGCCGCATGTCCGGAGCGCCTGCCTTTAGACTTCCAGCAGTGACACACCGTGGCCCGAGGGGCAAGATGGGCCGGGTTGTCAGCAAGGTGCAGTAGTTCAGGGAGGAAGCGTCGTCGTGAGCAGCAGGCCATCCCGAGGCGCTGCTCGCCTCGCAGCCATACTTGACGCCCTCCCGGACGGGCTGTTGCTCGTCAATTGCAACGGCACGGTCGTCAACGCCAACTCCATCGCCCTCGAAGCCTTCGAGACACCGGGCACGGCACTCGTCGGCCGGGGACTGCTCGATCTGCTGCCGCACTTCGACTCGCGGCTGATCCCGGGTTCGATGCGGCGGCCCGAAGGCGCGGACGAGCGGGGCAGGACGAAGCCGACGCGGATGCTCGCGCGGCGCACCGACGGCGCGGAGTTCCCGGTCGAGGTGACCAGCGCGAACCTGGAGGACGGCCGGGAGGCCTACGACCCGCGCGCCGGCGGGTTCACCGGTGACGAACTGCTGATGCTCGTCGTACGCGATCTGTCGGGCACCATCGACACCGAGGCCGAACTGGCCCGTTCGCAGCGGCAGACCGAGATGATCCTCCGCGCGGCGTCCGAGGGCGTCGTGGGCACCGACACCGACGGGCGGGTCGTACTCGTCAACCCTTCCGTCGCGCAGATCCTCGGCTTCCGGGCGAGCGATCTCGGCGGCAAGGAGCTGCACCCGCTGGTGCAGCACTCCCGCGCCGACGGTGAGCCGTTCCCGTACGACGAGAGCGCCCTCGCCGACACGCTGAGGTCCGGGCGCAAGCACCGGGTGCGCGGGCAGGTGCTGTGGGCGAAGGACGGCAGCCCGGTGCCGGTCGATCTGACGACGGCGCCGGTACGGGACGGTGAGCAGCTCGTCGGCGCGGTGCTGACCTTCGCCGACCGCCGCCCGTACGAGAAGCAGGCCAAGCAGCACGCCGACGAACTCCGGGCCAAGGACGAGCGGAACGCCGCCGCCGATGCACGGCACACGGACGAACTCGCGGCCCGGGACAAGCGGCACGCGGACGAACTCGCCGCCCGCGACGAGCAGCACGCGGCCGAACTGGCCGCGCGGACCGAACAGTACGAGGCGCTCCAGGAGCGGCAGCAGCAGCTGACCGCGGTCCTCGGCGACGCCCTGCGCGGGCCGTTGGAGGAGCTGCGGGCCGAGCTGGGCACGCTCGCCGCCGATCCGGCCGGACAGCTGTGGCCCGAGGCCAACCAGATCCTGCACCATCTGGCCGCCGGATACGCCCGGATGACCACGCTCGTCGACAGCGTGCTCGGCTTCCAGCGGCTCGCCGCCGGGACCGAGGAGCTGACCAGGGCGAAGATCATGCTCGACACCGTGGTGGCGGCGGGTGTGGAGGGCGCGGTCGAGCTGATCGGGCCCGGCCGGGTGCAGTTCGCGGTGCACGCTCCGCCCATAGAGGCCGAGGTCGACGGTGGCCGGCTGGCGAGCGCTCTCGCGCATCTGATCGCCGATGTGGCCGGTGTGGACGCCACCGGCAAGGCGCGGGTCTCGCCCGGCGGCGCCTATGTGGACTCGACGATCGTGGTGGCCGCCGCGCAGCGCGGCGAGGTCGTACGGATCGAGGTGCGCGGGCCGTTCGGCGGCGGCGACCCGGTGCACGAACCGATCGTGCGCGGCATCGTCCGGGCGCACGGCGGCGTGCTCCAGACCCATGAGGTGCCGGGGACGACCGGCAGTGCGTACGTACTGGAGCTGCCCATCGGGAACGGTTCGGGGACGCTGGACCCGGCCGCCGCGAACGGTGCCGTACCGGCCGAGCCCGGCGGTGGCGGTACGGCGCAGGACCGGCCGAACGCGTCGGCGGGCGGCGGACGGCGGCGGGGCAGGCGCTCCTCCACGGATGCCTTCCTGGAGGGCTCCGGGGGCGACGGGGGCGCGAACCCGGCGGACGCCACGGGTGCCGGTGCGCCGGAGCCGCCCACGGGCCGACGCAGGGCACGCCGTGGGGAGGCCGGGCCGGGTGGCGCCGGTGCGCCTGGTGGCTCCGGTGGGCCGAGTGGTGCTGGTGGGCCGAGTGGTGCTGGTGGTATCGGTGGCTCCGGTGGTGCCGGTGGTATCGGCGTGGCGGTTCCCGCGCCCGGCCCCGCTCAGGCGTTGGCTCCAGCTCCGTCGGACGCTCCGGGTGCGGCCCGTACGGACGGGTCCGGTGCGGGTCCGACCGGCAGGGGCGGGCCCGGAACGGTGCCTTCCGGTGCCGACGCGGCCGGGGGCGGAGCCAGGGGTGTGCCGGGCAGTGCGGGCAGTGCGGCAGCGGGCCGCACCGGGCCGTCGATTCCCGCGCAGGAGAACGGCGCCGGTGACGGCGGGACAGGGCGCAGGCGCGGGCGTACGGACGCACCGCTCGGCGGACGTACGGAGCTGTCGGATGGAGCCGGCGGCCCCCAGGGCTCCATGGGCTCCATGCCTGCCGCAGGAGGCATGCCGTCGGAGGGGTCCGTGGTGACCGCCGCCGAGAACGCGCGGGGCGGCGCGCCCGGTGGCCACGCACAGCGCGGGGCGACGGTGCCGCCGCAGGGCGTACCGGCGGATGCGCCGGTGCCCACCGGGCGGCGCGCACGGCGCACGGACGGGGTGCGTGAGATCGAGAACACCCGCCCCGCCCTGGGCCCGGCGCCCGCCGCTCCCCAGCAGGAAATCGCGGCACACAACCAGCCGGGCCAGCCGGGCCAGCCGCAGACTCCACCCCCGGGCCGCCGGGCGCGCCGGGCTCTGGCCACCGCTTCGGCATCGGCGGCCGCAGAGGCCGAGCGCCCGCGTACGCCGTTCGCGCTTCCCCCTGCGGACGCCGACCGCGTACAGGGACAGCCGCAGCCGGGCCCCGTACCGCCCGAGGGCTCGCTGCCGGGCCGCCACGACTCCGTACGGGCGGACGGACGGACCGGCGGTGAACCGCTCGCGCCGCCGCAGCACCATCCGGCGGCGGGGATGGAGGCGGGTGAAGAGGTGCCCAAGGACGGCACGTTGTACGCGTCGCCCGAGGGCTGGGCCTCCGTCACCGAGCGGGCGGCGGCCGACGAGGCCGCGGCCCAGCCGCTGCCCGCCGAGGAGCCGGTGGCCGCCGATGGCACGCAGGGACGTGCCATAAGCGTGCGGACGCTCGGGCAGGGTATGCCGTTCGCCGAACAGTTCGCGGCACAGCAGAACCAGCCGCACTCGCTGGGTTCCGGACGCCGGCGCAAGCTCGCGGCCCCGCCGGAGGGCGAGCGCCCCGAACCGGCCGCCCGGCCACACCCCCAGGCCACCGGCGAGCAGGGCGCACCGCACGAACAGAGCGCACAGCAGCCGACCGCACAGCGGCAGGGCCGCTCGCCGCAGGGCCACCAGATGCAGCGCCACCAGATGCAGGGCCAGGCGCCGCAGGGGACGAACCAGAACCGGCCGGGTCAGATGCCCCCCTCGGCTCATACGGCCCAGCAGCCCCCCATGCCACAGCAGGCTCAGCTTCCCCAGCAGGCCCAGAAATCTCCACAGGCCGCGCAACCCTCCCAATCCCAGCAGCCGCCGCAGTCCCAGCAGGCCGCGCAGTCGCTGCAGAATCAGCAGTCCCAGCGACGCCTCTCACCGCAGTCGGAGGGCCGTTCGTACGCCATCGGCGCCCCGGACGAGGGGGCGGAGGGGCCCGAACCGCTGGACGGGCCCGGTGGCGCCGTGGAGGTGGCCAACCGGCCGCAGCCGCAGCCGGTGGACGACGAGTTGCCTCCCGAGCCGCTCGACAACCCGCGGCGGCTGCTCGTCTGGCCCGCGCCCGACGTCTCCACTCAGCAGGCGCTGAGCGACCGCGGCTACCGCCCGGTGATCGTGCACTCGCGGGAGGAGGTCGATGCCCAGATCGCCGCGTTCCCGGCGGCGCTCTTCGTCGACCCGCTGACCGGGCCGATCACCCGTAAGGCGCTGCAGTCACTGCGCCAGGCGGCGGTGGCGGCCGAGGTGCCGGTGCTGGTGACGGCGGGGCTCGGGCAGGCGACGCGGGAGGCGGCCTACGGGGCTGACCCAGCCGTCCTGTTGAAGGCGCTGGCCCCGCGCGACTCGGAGCAGCACCCGTCGCGTGTGCTGCTGATCGAGGAGCACGAGGAGATCGCGCTCGCCCTGACGGAGACGTTGGAGCGACGCGGTATGCAGGTGGCGCGGGCCGGCACCGACGCGGAGGCCGTCGCCCTGGCTGCCCAGATGCGGCCGAACCTGGTGGTGATGGACCTGATGCAGGTACGCCGCCGCCGCGCCGGGATCGTCGACTGGCTCCGCGCGAACGGGCAGCTGAACCGCACCCCGCTGGTCGTCTACACCTCGGCCGGGATGGACGCGGCCCAACTGCCGGGACTCGCGTCGGGCGAGACCGTGCTGTTCCTCGCGGAACGCTCCACCAGCGCCGAGGTGCAGGGCCGGATCGTCGACCTGCTGGCGAAGATCGGCACCAACTGAGGCCGTAGACCGGGCCGGGGCGATCAGGCGGGGCGGCGGTCGGGCCGGGGCGCTCTGATACCGGGCCTCTCCGGTGGGCCCGGCGTCGGAGCTGCCCCGGGCTCAACCCGGTTGGGCCCACCAGGCCAGGCCCGACCGAGCCGCGTCCACCTCAGTCAGCCGTGCGCAACTCGGTCGCGTCCAACTCACCGTCCGCGTACTGCTTCCTGAGCACCTTCTTGTCGAACTTCCCGACCGACGTCTTCGGCACCGACGGCACGACGGCCCATCGTTCCGGCAGCTGCCACTTGGCGACGGACCGGGCGAGGAAGGCCCTGAGCTCCTCGTACCCGACGCTTTCACCCTCCTTCAGCACCACCGTCGCGAGCGGCCGTTCGCCCCACTTCTCGTCGGGGACGGCGACCACCGCGGCCTCGGCCACGGCGGGATGGGCCATGATCGCGTTCTCCAGGTCGACGCTCGAAATCCACTCCCCGCCGGACTTGATGACGTCCTTCGCACGGTCGGTGAGCGTCAGATAGCCGTCCGGGCTGATGACCCCGACATCGCCGGTCTTCAGCCAGCCGTCGGCGCTGAACTTGTCGGCCGGCCGGAAGTTCTCGCCGCCCGCGCCGCCGTAGTACGCCCCGGCGATCCACGGCCCCCGTACCTCCAGCTCACCGGCCGATTCACCGTCCCACGGCAGGATGCCGCCACCGGGCCCGGCGAGCCGTGCCTCGATACCCACGGGGAAGCGGCCCTGGGTGACGCGGTACGGCCACTCCTCCTCCGGGGTCAGACCGGCGGGCGGGTTGGACGTCGTCCCCAGCGGTGAGGTCTCCGTCATGCCCCAGGCGTGGCAGAGCCGGACGCCCAGCTTGTCGTACGCCTCCATCAGCGCGGGCGGACAGGCGGCGCCGCCGATGGTGACCCGCGCCATCGAGCTCAGATCACGCGGATGGGCGGTCACCTCGGCCAGCAGCCCCTGCCAGATCGTGGGCACGGCCGCCGCGTGCGTCGGTTTCTCCTGCTCGATCATCTCGGCGAGCGGCTCGGGCTGGAGAAAACGGTCGGGCATCAGCATGTTGATGCCCGACATGAAGGTCGCGTGCGGCAGACCCCAGGCGTTGACATGAAACTGCGGCACGACCACGAGCGTCGTGTCCTGGTCCGTGAGCCCCATCGACTGGGCCGAGTTGACCTGCATGGAGTGCAGGTAGATCGAACGGTGGGAGTAGACGACGCCCTTGGGCTCGCCCGTGGTGCCCGAGGTGTAGCAGAGGGCTGCGGCCTGCCGTTCGTCGATCTCGGGCCAGTCGAACTTCGTCGGGCGGCCCGCGATCAGTTCCTCGTACTCATGGACGGTCGCCGTGGCCCCGGCGAGCAGTGAGCGGTCTCCCGGGCCGCTCACCACCACGTGCTCGACGGTCGGCAGGTCCGGCAGCAGGGGCGTGAGCAGCGGCAGCAGGGAGCCGTTGACGATGATCACGCGGTCGGCCGCGTGGTTGACGATCCAGGTCAGCTGCTCGGCGGGGAGCCGGATATTGAGGGTGTGCAGAACGGCGCCCATGGAGGGAACGGCGAAGTACGCCTCCACATGCTCCGCGTTGTTCCACATGAGCGTTGCCACCCGCTGGTCGCCTTCGACCCCCAGCTCGTCCCGGAGGGCGTTGGCGAGTTGTACGGCGCGCCCGCCGGTCTCGGCGAAGGAACGGCGCTGCGGTGTTGCGGCATCGCCGGTCCAGGTGGTGATCTGGGAGGCGCCGTGTACCAGCGTTCCGTGGACGAGGATGCGGGTCACTGTCAGCGGTACGTCCTGCATCGTGCTCAGCACGGCGTCCTCCTGGGGAGCAGCGTTGCCTACGCATGGGTAATGTGTCGCAATTCTGCGCACATACCAGCTGGTATGTCACTACCCGCCCTCAGGAAATCCACCGCTCTCCCGCCGCTCCGGCCCGCTGTCCGCTCTCACCACCCGCTCCGGCTCAGCACCCGTCGGCTCAGCACCCCGTCGGCTCAGCACAAGCCCAGGCTCCCGCCCTGGCCCCGCCCCGGTCCCGCCCCGGGCGGGCTCAGCGTGCGGGGGAGAGCTCCGGGTCCTCACGGAGCTTGCCGAGCGCACGGGACACCGCGCTCTTGACCGTACCGATCGAGACCCCGAGCACCTCGGCGGTCTGCTGCTCGCTGAGGTCCTCGTAGTAGCGGAGCACCAGCATGGCCCGCTGCCGGTCGGGCAGCTTCATCACCGCGTGCCACATCGCGTCGCGCAGTGCCTGCTGCTCGGCCGCGTCGGGCTCCGGCGCGGCCTCCGGCTCGGGAAGGTCCTCGCAGGCGAACTCGTCGACCTTGCGCTTGCGCCACTGCGACGTACGGGTGTTCACCAGCGCCCGCCGGACATACCCGTCCAGCGCACGATGGTCCTCGATCCGCTCCCACGCGACATAGGTCTTGGTCAGCGCGGTCTGGAGCAGATCCTCGGCATCACTCGGATTGGCGGTCAGAGAACGGGCTGTACGCAGCAGAACGGGCCCCCGGGCACGCATATAGGTGGCGAACGACGAGTACGGCGTCGCTGCCTTCGCTGCGCTGGTACAGACTGGCGTGGTCATAGCTCCACGCTAGGAGCCGAAGCCCCTGAGCAGATCGCCCACAGGTGCCGAAGGCGGGTCCCCCTCAGGTTGTAGGAGTGGTGGTAGCCCCACCTCCTGAAGGTGGAGGACGGCCCTCCCCTCATCGGGGTTCCCGTGATGGACCGGTACGGATTCCGGGGAGGGCGTGGGGGCGAGCGAGGGCGGCCGCGGCCGCCGGGTCAGCAAGGCTCGCTGGGTCGGTTTGCCGCAGGGGGCCGGGGCCCACCAGGTCCGGTCCTGTCCGGGCTAGTCGGCGATGCGGGCCACCGGGGCGTCGACCCGGTTCCGGTCGATCGTGAGTTCCTGGCCTCCGTGCTCCTCCTTCACCTCACCCGCGTACTGGTGGATCCGCTGATGCGGCGACCAGTCCTCGCTCCGCAACGACGGCTCCTCCGCCACCGACGGTTCGCCGTTCCAGCGGGCGAACCACATCACCGAGGGCAGGTCCGACGTACCCGCCCTGCGTTCCGCACCCAGCTGCGCCACTCCGGAATCCGCGCTGCTGTAGAAGCCGGCGACATAACCGAGCCGCTCCACCTCCCGGTCCCAGGAACGGATGAACGAGAGGGTGGTGGCCGCGCAGTCGCGGTCGCCCTGGTCGTACGCCTCCATGTCCAGGTAGAGCGGTGACCCTTTCACCATCCCGAGCGCCCCGGCCTGCTCGACCGCGTCGCGGGCCTCTTCGGCTCCCTGGCCGGCGGGATCCGAACCGATGGCGACCTTCCGTTTACTGTCGGCCGCCACACAGGGCGACTGCGAGCCGACGAACACCGGCAGCACCTTCCAGCCCATCCCGTACACGCTCGACACCCAGTCCCTGGTGAGCTCGGGCTGGTTCGGACAGCCCCGGCCGCGGCCTCCGTAGTAGACGCCGATGCTCCGGTACCGGGAGGACTTCCAGGCGCGCATCGTCGCGAGAGACGGTGTGACGCAGGTGTCGAACCCGTAGCCGTCGAACCGGTCGGGCCCGGCAGCGGCGGCAGACGCGGAAGAGGCTGCGTCCCTGTCCCCGGCACCCGGCTCACCGGCCGCTGTCTCTCCGGTCGACGGCTCCCTGGTCAACGGCTCCCCGGCCTGCGGCTCACTGGCCTGCCGCTCGTCGGCCCGCGGCTCTCGGGTGCCGAGCACCGGGTCTCCCAGGGTGTCGGTCTCGGCGGCTGCCCCCGTACCGGGCTGCCCGCCCGGCTGGGCACCGCCTGCTGCGTCGGCCGCCGCACCCGCCGGTACGCCTGGCAGGGAAGAGGTGACGGCCGGTGCGGCATCCGCGGTAGGGGCTGTGAGAGCCATGACGACGGCTGCGCCGAGAAGATGGGACAAGAACATCTTTTGTCGTTGCATAGGGCGCAGTGAACGGCCCGCCTCCCCGGACCGCCCAACGTCCACGCCGCAGTGTCAGCCGTCCGTGCCGAGGATGAGCCCGGATGTGGGTACGCCGGTCCCCGCGGTGACAAGCGTGGTGGCCGCACCGGATATCTGGTTCACCGAAGTGCCGCGCACCTGCCGCACCGCTTCCGCTATGCCGTTCATGCCGTGCAGATACGCCTCCCCCAGCTGACCACCGTGGGTGTTCAGCGCAAGCGCCTCCTCCGCGACGAAGGCCCCCGCCTCACCCGGCTTGCAGAAGCCGAACTCCTCCAGCTGCATCAGTACGAACGGGGTGAAGTGGTCGTAGAGGATGCCCACGTCGATGTCGGAGGGCCGCAGCCCGGAGGTCTGCCAGAGCTGTCGGGCCACCACACTCATCTCGGGCAGCCCGCTCAGATCGTCCCGGTAGAAACTGGTCATCTGCTCCTGTGCCCGGCCCGCCCCCTGCGCCGCAGCTACGATCACCGCCGGCGGACGGCGCAGATCACGGGCCCGCTCGGCGCTGGTGACGACGATCGCCTGCCCGCCGTCGGTCTCCTGACAGCAGTCCAGCAGCCGCAACGGCTCCACGATCCACCTTGAGGCGGCGTGATCGGCGAGGGTGATCGGCTTCTCGTAGAAGTACGCCGCCGGGTTGCGCGCCGCATACCGGCGGTCGGTCACCGCGACGTGGCCGAACACATCGGGTGCGAGGCCGTACGTGTGCAGATACCGCTGGGCGGCCATCGCCACCCAGGAGGCGGGTGTGAGCAGACCGAACGGCAACGCCCAGCCGAGTGCGGCGCCCTCGGCCGACGGCTCCCGGTGCTGGACGCCCGAACCGAATCGCCGCCCGGAGCGCTCATTGAACGCCCGATAGCAGACGACCACGTCCGCCACTCCGGCGGCGACAGCGAGCGCGGCTTGCTGCACAGTGGCGCAGGCGGCGCCACCTCCGTAGTGGATGCGGGAGAAGAAGGACAGCTCCCCGATACCGGCGGCCTGGGCGACCGTGATCTCGGGGCTGGTGTCCATGGTGAAGGTGACCAGACCGTCCACGTCGGCGGGGGTGAGGCCCGCGTCGTCGAGGGCAGAGTGGACGGCTTCCACGGCCAGCTTGAGTTCGCTGCGCCCGGAGTCCTTGGAGAACTCGGTCGCCCCGATCCCGGCGATGGCGGCCTTACCGCCGAGTGAGTCACGCCTGTTCCTGCTCACGCGGCCACCCCACTCCCGGGGTGCGCCCCGCCGCCGGTACCGGAGGAGCCGGTGCTGGAGCCGGCGACGGTGCTGGAGCCGGTGCCGGTATCGGTATCGGATCCGCGGCAGGAGCCGGAGCGAATGTTCACTTCACCGGCTTCGTCCGCGCCCGCGGTCGCCTCCCCGCTCCGGGCGGTGACCGTCACACGGCCCGTGACATGGCGGCCCAACCCGTTGGCGCCGGTGATCCGGACCTCCGTGTCGTCCCCCTCGACCGCCGTGACCGTACCCGTCAACACCATGGTGTCCCACGGGTAGTTGGGCGCCCCAAGACGGATCGCGACCTTCCGCAGCCTGTATCCGGGGCCGAATCGATCGGTGATGTATCTGCCGACCAGCCCATTGGTGGTGAGGATGTTCATGAAGATGTCCGGGGAGCCCTTCTCCTTGGCAGCCTCCGCGTCGTGGTGCACGTCCTGGAAATCGCGGGAGGCGACGGCGCCCGCGACGATGAGCGTGCGGGTGATCGGGATCTCCAGCGGCGCCAGTTCATCGCCGACTCTCATACCGGCTCCTCCCTCTCTGCGGTTCCCGCCGTATCTCCATCCACGAGCAACACCCCCAGCTGGTCCAGCACTTCGCTGCCACAGCCCAGATACGCGTCGAGCTGCCGCCCCCAGAGAAAGTGCCGGTGCACGGGGTGTTCCAGATCGGAACCCAGCCCGCCGTGCAGATGCTGGCCCGTGTGCACAACCCGCTTGCCGGCCTCCGATGCCCACCAGGCGGCGGTGAGGGCATGGGCCGCGAACGGCAGCCCCTCGTCGTGCCGCCAGGCAGCCTCGTACGCCGTGACCCGTATCGCCTCGGTGTCCATATACGCGTCCGCGGCCCGCAGTTGCACCCCCTGGTTCGTGGAGAGCGGCCGTCCGAACTGCTCCCGCTCCGAGGTGTACGACACGGCACGTGCGAGCGAACCCGCGCACACTCCGGCCTGGAGCCCCGCGAACGCGACCCGCGCCACGGCCAGCACCTGCTGGTACGCGCCCGGACCACCCAGCGCCTCGGCCGGTGTCCCGGAGAGGACCAGCCGCCCTCCCGACCAGGGCGCGGTGCTCTCCACCGGCTCCGTCCGCGCGTCCGCCACCCGCACCAGCCAGAGCCCGAGGTCCTCGTCGGCCACCAGCACCAGAGTGGCGTCCCGCAGCCATGGCACGAACGGCACCGTCCCACTCAGCCTGCCGGAGGCGTCCGCCCGTACACCTCCTCGCGCGGGGAGCGCACCCGTCGCCACCGCTGTCCCCTCCCGCAGCGCCGGCAGCAGTCTCCCGCGCTGCTCGTCCGTGCCGTGGGCGGCCACCGCCAGCAGCCCGTAGACACAGGTCACGGTGAAGGGGACCTGTGCCGTGGCCCGGCCCTGCTCCTCCAGGAGCAGCACCAGACCGAGCAGCCCCGTCTCCTCGGCCGCCCCCACCAGCCCCGCCGCCACCAGCGTCTTCCACAGCTCGGCATCTGTCCCCGTGCCCGCCGCGGTCAGCCGCTGGTGCGTGGAGAGGTCCCCGAAGATCCGGGCGGCCAGGTCGCGCGCCGCTTCCTGCTCCTCCGTCGGTGTGAAGTCCATCTCAGCCCCCGCCTCCCCTGAACACCGGCAGCTCCCATTCCTCGTCCACGCGCAGGAATTCGAGGCTCACGGGCATACCGACCCGCACCTCGTCGTACGGCACCCCGGTCACGTTGCTCACCATGCGCACCCCCTCGGCCAGCTCGATCAGGCCCACCGCGTAGGGCGGGTCGAAGGCCGGAAAGGGCGGATGGTGCATGACCACGTACGAATAGACCGTCCCGGCACCGCTCGCCGCGACCGTGTCCCACTCGGGCGAGCCGCACGCATTGCAGCCCGGCAGCCAGGGGAAGCGCAGCGCCGAACAGGACACACACCGCTGGATCAGCAGCTCATGCCGGGCCACCCCCTCCCAGAACCCGGCATTGTCCCGGTTGATCACCGGTCGCGGCCGCCGCGCCCCCGGACCACGGCCCCCGGCCCCCGGCGCTCCCGCCGCCGGAGCCGGTGGCTTCGTCCTCGCCCCGGGTGCGTACTTGAGGATCCGGAAGCGGTGCGTCCCCGCCAGCTCGCCATCGCCCCGGACATCCATCCGCGTGGTGACGAAATATCCGGTCCCCAGGGCAGTCTTCTTGCGCTCGGACACCGACTCGATGACCGCGTCGAAGGTGATCCGGTCGCCGGGCCGCAGATCCCGCAGATACTCCTGTTCGCAGTCGGTCGCGACGACCGCCGTGCATCCCGCTCCGTCCAGCAGCGCGAACAACTCGTCATAGGCAGTGGTCCTGCCCGTGTGCCCCGACAGCCCGCCCATCGTCCAGGCCTGGAGCATGGTGGGTGGCGCTACAGCCGGATAGGCCGGGTTCGCGTCTCCCATCGCCTCGCACCAGTGCCTGATCATCGGCTCGTTGACGGTGTCCTTGCCCACCCCGGAAGTCGCGGCGGGCCGCCCTTCGTACGCCTTCAGCTGCTCGTACAGCGGGTCCCCTCCGTTCACCGACCCGCCGCTCGCCGAGCCGCCGTTCGCCGACCCGTCACTCCCAGCCCCTCCGCCCACCGACCCGTCACTCCCAGCCGCCCCGCTTGCCGCCCCACCGCTCACCCCGCCGTTTCTCACAGCACCGGCGCTCGCCGCCCCGCCGCCGCTCCCGTCGACGTCTGTCACCGCCTCATTCCCCACCACCTCACCGCTCACCTCTTCCGGCTCCTCATCCCGAGTCGCATCGTCGCGACGATCTCCCGCTGCACCTCGCTCACCCCGCCCCCGAAGGTGTTGATCTGCGCCGCCCTGTTCATCCGCTCCAGCTCCCCGCCCCCGAAGGCCCCCGGAGACCCCGCCCGGATGAGCGCTGTTTCACCCGCAATTTCCTGACACATTCGATACACCTCTACGGCGCATTCGGTTCCCAGAAACTTGACCCCACTTGCGTCACCCGGTGCGAGAGCCCCGGCCCCCACGTCCCCGACCAGCCGCCAGTTGAGCAATCTGACGGCCGCGAGCCGGGCGTGCACCTCCGCGAGCCGCGCTCTGACCCACGCCTGGTCGGCCGGCCGTGCGCCGGTGTACGGGTCGCGTGTGCGGGCGTACGCCAGGACATCGGCGTAGCAGTCCTCCGCCTGCATACCGATCGCTGCCAGCGCCACCCGCTCGTGGTTGAGCTGGTTGGTGATCAGCTTCCAGCCGGCGTTCTCGGCGCTGACCAGATGACCCACGGGCACCCGGATCCCGTCGTAGTACGTGGCGGTCGTGGTCTGCCCGCCCACCGTCTCGATCGGGGTCCACGAGAAGCCGGGGGCGTCGGTGGGGACCAGGATGATCGAGATCCCGCGGTGCTTGGGCGCCTCGGGGTCGGTCCGGCAGGCGAGCCAGATCCAGTCCGCGTTCTGGGCGTTGGACGTGAAGACCTTCTGTCCGTCGATCACCCACGTATCGCCGTCGCGCACCGCGCGTGTGCGCAGCGAGGCGAGATCGGTACCGGCCGACGGCTCGCTGTACCCGATGGCGAAGACGATTTCGCCGGAGAGGATGCGCGGCAGAAAGTAGTCCTTCTGTGCCTGCGTCCCGTACTTCATCAGCGTCGGCCCGACGGTGTTCAGCGTGACCATCGAGACGGGTGCGCCCGCCCGGTACGCCTCGTCGAAGAAGACGAACTGCTCGTCGGGGCCCCGCCCCTTGCCGCCGTACTCGACGGGCCAGCCGAGTCCCAGCATTCCGTCCGCGCCGATGCGCCGCAGCAGCGCCCGCTGTTCCTCGGGGCGTGCGCCGGAGCCCGTAGGGGAGCCACCGCCTGGTCCGGGAGCGCGTTCACCTGGGGGGCCGGGAGCGAATCCACCGCTGGGCCACGGGCCGGAGTCGGCGCCGGGACCACCGCCGGGCACTGGCTCCCGGCGCATCAGATCGGCGAAATAGGAGCGGAGTTCGGCACGGAGTTCCAACTGCCTCTCCGTCGGGGCGAGGTGCACGTCGGCGGCCTCCCTGGCTTCCGGATCAGGGCTTCTGACTGTCCGTCAGATACACGTCCAGTGTCAAGACCGGAACCCGGCCGCAACTTCCGCCGCAGCACGCAGAAAACCGTCCGGGCGGCGATGCCTCAGCACCGTCGCCCGGACAGTCATTCACCCCGTGCAGTACTCGTGCGGTCCCCGCACGCCCCCCACACCCCCGACCCCCATCGGGCCGGTCCTCACCAGAGCCGGGTGAAGTTCACCGTGTAGTGGGCCTGGTCGATCGAGGTGAAGGCCGAACCGTTCACACTCGCCGTGCTGTTCTGGTTCGACGCTCCGGAGCCGGTGGCGACCTGCTGCGTGGTGGTCGAGTTGCCGTTGTTGTTGTGCCCGACGCCGCTGCCGACGACCCCGGCCACACTGGCGTTGGATCCGCTGCCCGCGACGGCGCCGTTGTCCGCGGTCGCCACACCGGTGAAGAGGGCCGCTGCCAGCGGCAGGGCTGCGACGGCGGCAAGGACGCGAACGGTACGGATGTGTGCCATGTCATTTCCTCCAGGAACCAGAAGTGCGGCTGATTCCGGGGTGGTTGGCCGACCGCCCCGGTGAGTGGTTCACGACTGTCGCGAGATCAGAGTTGCCCACGGGACCCCCACCGAACCAGCCTGGAAGACCTGATTCCCTCGCAAGCATGACCTTAAGTCGATAAACCCCCCTCACGTCACGAACCTGATCCACGACGGGCCCCAGGCGACAGAACCCGGGCACCCCAGGAGGTGAAGCGTTCCTGCATCACGCCAAGGAAGGGCGCGAACCGGCCTTGCGCCCCACTTTCCGTATTCGAACGCATGCGCGATGATGAACGTATGGCCGCCATTGACAGGCACTCCGCCACCCTGGCCCTCGCCCATGCGCTCTCCGCCGCCGAGCTCGGGCTCCCCGTCATCCCCCTGACCCGCACCAAGCTCCCGGCGATCCCCTCGCCGCACCACGGGGAGGCGGGCCCGGTCCGCTGCCGCGGCGCCTGCGGCCGTACGGGACACGGCGTCCACGACGCGACGGCCGACCCCGCAGCCGTGCGCGCACTGTTCGCCGCCGCCCCCTGGGCCACCGGCTACGGCATCGCCTGCGGCCGGCCGCCGCACCATCTGATCGGCATCGACCTCGACACCAAGGCGGAGACCGACTCCACGGCCGCTCTGCGACGCCTCGCACTCACGCATCTGTTCAAGATCCCGGAAACCGTCACCGTGCTCACGCCGAGCGGCGGCAGCCATCTCTGGCTGACCGGACCACCCGACAGGATCGTCCCCAACTCGGCGAGCCGGCTCGCTCCCGGTATCGACATCCGGGGCGCCGGTGGCTACCTCGTGGGGCCCGGCTCACTCACGGCCCACGGTGTCTACCGCCTCGCGCCCGGCACGGCACATCTCGCGCCCGCGCCCTGTCCTCGTGCTCTGCTCCGTCTGCTCACGCCTCCCGCGCGTTCCCCGCACTCCACCGGCCGGCCCGCTCAGGGCCAGGGCCTGGTGCACTTCGTACTCGCCGCCCATGAGGGTCAGCGCAACACCCGTCTGTTCTGGGCCGCCTGCCGCGCCTATGAGAACGGTCTCGGCGACCAACTCGCCGACCGGCTCACCGCCGCGGCTGTCCGTACCGGACTCACCGAGCATGAGGCCCGTGCCACCATCGCCTCGGCAGCCCGCCTGGCGATGCCCACACTGTGATCGCTTCTGTGGTCGCTGTGATCGGTGCGGCCTGTGTGGCCTGTGTGGCCTGTGCGATCGAAGGGATCGGTACGACCTGTGCGGTCGGAGTGATCGGTTCGACCTCGTTGATCGGTGCGACGTCTTTGATCGGTGGGGCAGCCTCTTTGATCGGTGGGGCCTGTGTGATCGGCGTGACCTGTTCGATCCGTAGGGCCTGCTCTGTGCGGCCTACCTGATCCCTGCGGCCTACCTGATCCCTGCGGTCTGCTCGATCCCCGCGGTCTGCTCGATCCCCGCGGTCTGCTTGATCCGGGCAACCTGCCCGATCCGTGCAGCTCCTGCGCCCCGTGCAACCCCGGTCGCACGATCAGGCCGGCTGGAGTACCGCTTCGCCGACCGCGGCGTCCGTGATCGCGTCGTCCGACGAGGTGTCGGTGTCGAGCGGGAGGTGCCGCGTGCTGGGCGTGGACCCGTGGGCCTCGGCGCGGATGCGCTGCTTGATGGTGGGCGGCAGCGCACGGTCCTTGGGCAGCGCCCACCAGGCGACCTGCGCCGGTTCGACGTCGACCGGCTTCCGCTCGGCGGAGGCCGGTGCTGGTGCTGGTGCCGGCACCGCAGCCTCCGGAGCAGTTCGCACGGCGGGAATGCCCGTCGTACGGACAGCGCGCCCCGCCAGATCAGCGGGGGCCGGGGCGGCCGCACCGGCGGGGACAGTGGTGGCGCGAGCCGAGGTGGAGAATCCGAGCATCGCGACGAGCGCGAAGAACGCGCTGGTGAAGGCGGCCCACGCCTTCTTGGCCTGGCTGGTCATGACAGCCCCTCATTTCTGTGCTTTACAGCGGTTTTTACGGTGGGACGTTCTACGTACTTTTCACATGATGCGGATGTGGTTCGGACAGACAGGGACCAACGCACAGATAGTGGCGTTCTTCCGATCAACACCACCCGGTTGGCCCCTCCCGGCTGGGCGGATTTCCGAAGCCGGGTTCCGATGGGACGTCAGGTAAGCGCGCGTCAGGCAGAGGAGCGTCATGTCCCAGGCAACGGAACCAGGCCCCCGGAAGCGCCGCCTGCTCCCCCGCAGAAAGGCCACCCGGGCGGTGCTGGCGGCCCTTCTGGTCTGCGTCGGAGCCCTCGGCTGGTCGGTCAGCGGGGCCCTGACCTACCCGGGCGACGACAGCACGGCAGCGCGGCTGGCGGGCTGGGCCCGCGAGCACTCACTCGGCGTCGTGGTCGACAAGCTGGAGAACATCAGGTACGACCTCGACCCCCCGAAGGTCGGCGGCGCACTGTCGGCCGACGCCCAGGCCCGGATGAACCAGACCGCCGCCGCGCAGGCACCCCCGCACGGCGTCCACCCCGAGGTACCGCTGCGCGCCCCGATGCGCCCGCTCGTAGCACCGGCGCTCAAGGGCGAGGGCGTCTACCGCACGCTCGTCAACGACAGCAAGGGGCGGCCGGTCGTGCAGGGGACGTACGTGCGCCCCGACGCCCAGCACACCTCGTACGAAGCGGCCGTGGCCTGGATCAGCGCCAAGAACGCCCGCTTCCGGCTCCACCCGGGCGTACGGGAACCCGGCGGCACCTTCTCGGTCCCGCCCAACATCCCCAGGGGGCAGCGCACCGGGCTCATCGCCACCTGGAACGGCGGCTTCAAGGTCACCGACGGTGGCTCCCACGGCGGCTTCTACCTGAATGGACGTACCGCCGGATCCCTCCGCGACGGTGCCGCATCCGAGGTCTTCTACCGCGACGGCTCGTTCAAGCTCGGCGTCTGGGGCCGTGACGTGCGGATGACACCGGACGTCGTCGGCGTACGCCAGTGTCTGGAGCTGATGGTCGACGGCGGGAAGGTGGTCCCGGACATCGACAGCGACTCCAAGTGGGGCGCCACCGACCAGAGCAGGATGTTCGTGGAACGCTCAGGCGTGGGTGTCACCGCCAAGGGCGACATCGTCATGGTGGTCGGCCAGGCGCTCACGGCCCACACACTCGCGGACCTGATGCAGCGCGCCGGAGCCGTACGGGCCATGCCGCTGGACATGAACCGGGCCTGGCCGTCCTTCATGAGCTACGACGGCAAGGCCGACCCGGCCAATCCGAAGCCGACGAACATCCTCGACTTCGAGAACCCGCCGGAGCGCTACTACAACCAGGCGACGCGGGATTTCGTGGCGGTGTACGCACGCTGAGGTCGTGTGTGCCGGTAAAGGTATGCGCCCGCTCGAAGTGGAAGGGGCGCCCCCGCGAACGGGGACGCCCCTTCTCTACTGTCCGTACTCGGACCTGCAAGCGGTGGGTGTGGGATTTGAACCCACGGTGACTCTCGCCACGACGGTTTTCAAGACCGTTCCCTTAGGCCGCTCGGGCAACCCACCCCGCGCCACCCCGTCGGGGTGATGCGGGAAACAGACTAGCGCGTCAGCTGTCGCCCTTGCGCTGGCCCAGGGTGACCTCGACCGTGTGCTCCTTGCCGTCGCGCTTGTAGGTGAGCTGGACCTTGTCGCCCGGCTTGTGCGTCCAGATCGTGCCGATCAGGGTCGGGCCGCTGTCGATCGCTGTGTCGTCCAGCTTGGTGATCACGTCGCCGGGCTTGAGGCCGGCCTTGGCCGCCGGGCCGTTGGCCGTCACCGAGGCCGTGCCGCTCGCGCCCTGGTCGGAGATCTTGGCGCCGTTGCCCTGCTCGTCCATGGCGACCGTGGCACCGATCACCGGGTAGACCGGCTGGCCGGTCTTGATCAGCTGCTGGGCGACGTTCTTCGCCTGGCTGATCGGGATGGCGAAGCCCAGGCCGATCGAGCCGGCCTGTGAATCGCCGCCGCCCAGGCTGCCGCTGCTGGCGGACTGGATGGCCGAGTTGATGCCGATGACCGCCCCGCGGTCGTCGAGCAGCGGGCCGCCCGAGTTCCCCGGGTTGATCGAGGCGTCGGTCTGCAGGGCGCTCATGTACGAGGCCTTGCTGCCCGAACCGTCACCGGAGGCGACCGGGCGGTTCTTGGCGCTGATGATGCCGGTCGTCACCGTGTTGGACAGGCCGAACGGCGCACCGATCGCGATGGTCGAGTCGCCGACCGCCACCTGGTCCGAGTTGCCGAGCGCGAGCGGGGTCAGCCCGGAGGGGGCGTTCTTGAGCTTGACGACGGCCACGTCGTAACCCTGCGCACGGCCGACCACCTCGGCGTCGTACTTCTTGCCGTTGGAGAACGTCGCCGTCAGGGTGCCCCCGTCGGCCGCCTCCGCCACCACGTGGTTGTTGGTGAGGATGTGGCCCTGGGTGTCGTAGATGAAGCCGGTACCGGTGCCGCCGTCGCCGTTGCCGCTCTTCGCCTCGATGGTCACCACGCTCGGCAGCGCCTTGGCGGCGATCCCCGCCACGGTGTTGGGGGAGCGCTTGACCTCCTGGCCCTTGCCCGGCGCCGACACGGTCGTCGAGCCCGTCGCGTTGTCGCTGTGCTCCGCGGCGAAGTACCCGATGCCACCGCCGATACCGCCCGCGACCAGCGCCGCCACGACCACCGCCGCGATGAGACCGCCCGCGCGCTTCTTCGGCGGGGCGGGCGGAGGCGGTACGGGCGCACCCCATACGGGGCCGCCGCCCTCTCCGTATCCGCCGTTGCCGCCGCCCCCGTACGAGGGGAGGGAAGGCGGCGGCGGGGGCCAGCCGGCGTCCGCGGCCCGGACGGGCTCGGGCGCGGATGCGGGCACCGGCCCGGGGAGCTGCGCAGTGGCTTCGGTGGCGGAAGCGGGCGTGCCCTCAGGAGCGGCAACCGGCACGGGAGGTGCGGACGGGGCGGGTGGTGCGGTCTCGGCCGACGTGCCCTCGGTGCCCTCGTTCTCGGTGCTCACAGCTCTTTCTCCTCGGTTCCACGTCGTCTCGGTCAGAGTCCCGCTGTGCAAGTGTCTGCGGACAGCTTTTCCCACAGCACGTCGGGGCACTGTAAGCGGGAGCTGTGCATCTTCGTCATCTCAGTGGGTTGTCGTACTCGACTGTTTCACTGGTCTTCTCCCCGCACCCTCTCCGCACATCCTTTATTTCGGATGAGAAGGATGAGAACGACGAGAAGGAGACGAGGAGGACGAGAAGGAGAAGAAACCGCGCCTTCACACACCTGCCCGTACGCTTCCGCGTTCGCCTGCCCCGCCACGGTGGCACCATGACGCGGTGACCCACGTACGACAGCACAGCATCCAGGTCGTCGCCCACCGGGGGGCCTCCGAGGACGTTCCCGAGCACACCCTCGCCGCGTACACGCGCGCCATCGAGGACGGCGCCGATGCCCTCGAATGCGATGTGCGGCTCACCGCCGACGGCCATCTCGTCTGTGTGCACGACCGGCGGGTGAACCGTACGTCCGACGGCCGGGGCGCGGTCTCCGCGCTGGAGCTGTCCGATCTCGCGGCTCTCGACTTCGGGTCCTGGCGGGACTGGAGGGACCGGGAGGAGTCCCCGGACTGGGACCGGGAGAGTACGTCCGTCCTCACCCTGGACCGGCTCCTGGAGCTGGTCGCCGACTCGGGCAGGCGCGTTGAGCTGGCCATCGAGACCAAGCACCCCACCCGGTGGGCGGGCCAGGTGGAGGAGAAGCTGCTCGCTTCGCTGGCCCGTTTCGGCCTGGACTCACCGGGGGCGGGTGAGTCGTCGCCCGTACGGATCATGAGCTTCTCGGCCCGCTCACTGCACCGGATCGCCGCCGCCGCGCCCGCCATTCCCACCGTCTATCTGCTGCAGTTCCTCTCGCCGCGGCTGCGTGACGGCCGGCTGCCCGCCGGTGCCGGGATCGCCGGCCCCGGTATGCGGATCGTGCGGAGCCACCCCGACTACGTCGAGCGGCTGCACCGGACCGGGCACCAGGTGCATGTGTGGACGGTGAACGAGCCCGAGGACGTCGCTCTCTGCGCGGAGCTGGGCGTGGACGCCATCATCACCAACCGCCCCAAGCAGGTACTGTCCCAACTGGGCCGTATCTGAGGCTTCTTGAGGCCTTTGACCCATTGAGGCCGTTCGATGCCCTACGGGTTATTAGCCCTTTTTGATGGTATTTCGGCCGGATTAATGCCCTGACAGGGAGTGCACCGGCGCGTTCGGTCCGTATTCGAGCACGTCGAATGCGTCACCGGGCCTCCTTTGGCCGGTTTCCGGCCCAGTCCACTGGGGCATCCAATCGGTGGCGTGGGGGCAAAGGAGGTCTCGGGGGTGGCGTTGGTGGTGGCACAGGAAGTGCCCGCGTC
This sequence comes from Streptomyces sp. NPDC054757, assembly GCF_053612185.1. Lineage (NCBI taxonomy): Bacteria > Bacillati > Actinomycetota > Actinomycetes > Kitasatosporales > Streptomycetaceae > Streptomyces > Streptomyces sp. NPDC054757. The sequence continues at coordinate 21,581 of NZ_JBSHBW010000042.1, read as the reverse complement.
GTCGAGCATGGCCGTACCCCATGGCCCTGCGGGCGTGGGGGAAGCAAGGCACCGGATGCGCGATCAGCTGCGCAGGACCGGAGTGTCCGACTCGGTCGTCGACGATGCGGTACTGATCCTTTCCGAACTGCTCAGCAATGCCTGCCGGCACGGCAGACCGCTGGGCCGGGCGGAGATCGGTGACGGTGACGTCCGCGCTGCTTGGCGCGTGGACAAGGCAGGCAGACTGACCGTTGAAGTGACGGACGGGGGCGGTCCGACCCGACCGGTTCCGGCCACTCCCTCGGTCACGGCACGGGGCGGCCGGGGGCTCAACATCATCAGTGCGCTGGCCCAGGAGTGGGGTGTACGGGACAACGCGTCGGGCGAAGTGACCGTCTGGGTGCTCCTCACCGAGGCGCGCCGTGAGGACTTCACCGCGGCCGGGCCCGCCCAGGGGCCGGAGACCACCGGCTTCCCGGCACAGGCCCAGGCCCAGGCCCCGACCGCATCCGTCGCTTCGGTCGTGCCGGCCGTTCCGGTCGCGCCGGCCGCTCCCGTCGTCCCGGCTGTCGCGGGCTTCGCAGCGCTGTCGGAGGTCACCGAGATCTCGCAGTTCCCGGAAGTCTCCGGCTTCTCGGACGCGTTCGAGGCATTCGACGCCTTCGAGGGATTCCCGGGCTTCGACGGGGGCGACGGGACCGACTGACCGGGCTCCGGACGGGTGGGCGGCAGCGGCCCGCTCTCCGTGAGCCCCCGCGCGAACGGGCGGACATCCCATAGGCTCGCGCCAGACACAGGTCCAGCGCAGTCGGGAGAGAGCCGCACCATGGCGAAGAAGCGTCCTCAGACGAAGGCCCCTCACGGAACCAAGGGGGCCCGCTCCGCAGGCGCCGCTGAGCACGTACCCGTGGTGGGGGCCCGTGAGCCCTGTCCCTGCGGCTCCGGCCGCCGCTACAAGGCCTGCCACGGCCGGGCCGCCGCGAACGCCGTGACCGAGCTGGTCCAGCGCCCCTTCGACGGGCTGCCCGGCGAGGGCGACTGGGTCGCGCTGCGCGAGCTGGTGCCCGCGGCGACCGTGGAACTCACCCTCAAGGGCGGACTGCCCGACGGCGTGCCGTCCGTGACTCTCGCGACCGTGCTGCCGATGGCCTGGCCCGCGCTGCGCCGTGACGACGGCTCCGTCCTGCTCGGCCTGCAGAACGACACCCCCTCCGGCGACCTCAGCCGCGACCTGGCCGACACCCTGCAGCGGGCGCTGGCCGCCGATCCCGGCACCCCCGTCGCCGGTCAGCAGGCCGCGCCCGACGGGCCCCGGCTCCAGGAGCTGTTGGACCCGGGCGCGCCCTTCGAGCCGGTGGTGCACCCCGGGTTCGATTTCTGGGTGCCCGGCTCGGAGAACGCCACCCCGGAGGTCTCCGCCTCGCTGGAGCGCGCGAACGAGGCGGCCATCCCCACCGCGAGGCTCACGTCGGTGGACTCCGCGTACTGGTGCGAGACCCCCGAGAAGAACCATCTGCGCTGGGTGATGCTCCACCCCGAGGAGCAGCTTCTGGACGCCCTGGCCCGGTTGCACGCCGCGGGCACTTCCTCGCTCGGCGTCGGCACCAGGCTGGTCGGGTCCTTCCGGGCCCACGGGCTGACGGTCCCGGTCTGGGACCTGCCGAGCGCGATGAACGCCGAGGAGTGCGAGAAGCCCGCAGCCGAGTTCGCCGAGCGGCTCACCGCCGCCCTGGCCACCGACGCCCCGCTCACCCCGGACGAGCGCCGGGCCCGTGGCGGCCTCACCAACCGCCAGGTGACCCTCAGCTGAGAGTGACGAACGGGGCGGGACAGCAGGTGACTCCGATCACAACTGGCCGTACAGACAGGTAAGTCGCTGTCCGAATACGTGAGATCGAATTTGCGAACCGCCGATCTCTTGTTACCGTTCTAGTAGCCCGGTCGTTGGTGCATCCCCCGTCGCCAACGGCCGGGCCTTTCCATGCCCGGGTTGTCAATGCCCGGCGGGGAGCGCGTAGTTGCCTCGCGGGCACTGCCGTAGCGCGCCATCCCTGCGCCGTCCGCCCGCGCGCTGTCGGCCGCGCTCCCGCACCGTGTGCGCGTCGCGCGCACCGGCTCACGCGGGGGCGGGGCTCCTTTCACGGAACGCGGGGCCCGGTCCGTCACCGCGGATCCGGCGGTCCCGCGCCCTCACGGTGTGTACGCGGGGATCCGCAGGTACGCAGTTGTCCGCAGCGCACACAGGCCGGTTGACCACAGACTCGGGCCGCTCCGCGCGCCGGGCGTGCGCGTACAGGACCGGGCGTGCGCGTACAGGACCGGGCGTACGGGACCGGGCGTACGGGACGGCCCCCGGCTGTGCGCGCACAGGGCGCCGCCCGGCCCCCGGGGACGAGTTGTCGCCGCCGCGCGACCGCCGGTCCGGCCGCCCGGCTGTCAGTAGGCGAGTCTGCTGCCGCCGCCGGGAGCGCCGGTGCTCGCCTCGACCAGCGCGTCCACCACCGTCTCCACATCCGGCAGCCAGGGCGCCGCAGTTCCGCGGGCGGCGGGGCCGTCCGCGCCCGGCAGCGGCCGTGCGGCCGGGGCAGGTGCGGGGGCCCGCTCCCACCAGACGGGGCCCTTGCCGGTCTCGGACGGCGGCAGCACCAGATACCCGCCCTCCCCGTGGAACCGCAGCGAGCTGGGCACCCACTCCTTGGCGTGCAGCAGTTCACCGAGTCGTTCGAGTGAGTACGGGGCGACCAGCAGCGACCAGCGGGTGGGCGTCGCCACGACCGGTCCGAGCCGCACGCCCATGCGGTCGAGCGCCACCAGGGCGCGCGCGCCCGCGACGGCGGGAAGGCTGAGCGCACACGGCGCACGCCCCCCGGTCGCCATGATCACGGGGGCTTCGGGGCGGCTGGTCCACCACCAGCGCACCATGCGCTCGTCCGTGGTCGCCGTGAGGAGTCCCGGGTCGAAGGGGTGTGCGCCGGGCACGACGCACTCCGGGTCGGGGCAGCCGCAGCCGCGCTCCCGGCCGGCGGGGGCAGCCGTGTGCCCCACGCCGGGAACGACGGGCCACTGCCAGCCGGTTGCGCAGGTCAGCGCCGCATCGAGCTGGGCGTGCCTCCCGCTGCGCCGGAACCGGAGTCCGCGTCGCCTTCCGAGGATCTCGCGCATGGGCGCTCGTTCCTTTCCGTTGAACGCCGAGGTCCGCATCGCGCCATGGATACGTCGCGACACTGTCCGTACACACACTGTTGGCCTGCGGTGACGATGACCGGCAGGACGGAGCCTGGACCGAGTTCACTGCTCAAGCATGGCCAGGAGTGGCGCTGCGTGGCGCGTACTTGTCCCGTGCTGTCTGTGCTTGCTGTCTGTGCTGTGCGCTGTGCCGGTGAATCGCCGTGCCGCTGAAGAGCTGTGCCACTGTGCCGCTTGCGCGGACCCCGCCATTCGGGGATGGGGAGTGACCCACAGCGGTATAGACGTCCGGGCCTGCCGCCAGGTTCCGGGGCGGTCTCAACTGCCCCTGGCCATCACCGATTACGTACCCACCGCAGTCGGTGTGACGCTCTGCCGGACGACCTCAGTCGACATCAAATAGCCGCACAGGGGGGCACTTTCCAGCCAAGTTGGTTATCTACTGGAGAGAGACAGGATCCTCCCGCGGACACCGGGGGCCGAAGGGGACAATGCTGGACATCTCCTCGCTTCTGCGTGTACATGTGGATCCATTGGTAGCTACGCAGAATGGCAGGGGGATTTGCGATGCTATGGAGAGAAACGCACCAGTCAGAAAGCCGGCTGCCATGAGCGCATCTCACCTGCCGAAAGTGGCTGGAATCGACTCCACCGTCCCGGCCTCCGCGCACACTGCCGCACCGCTCCCCGCCCCCGTTCAGGCCCCCGGCGCCCTGATCCAGGACCGGCTGGCCGGCTGGGTCTTCGACCTCACCACCCTGCACGAGCTCACCGAGAGGCTGGCCGCCACCCGCACCCTGGACGAAGCGCTCCAGGAGTTCCTGCGCGCGGGTGCCTCCCTGGCCGGTGCCCGCCGCGGCCTGGTCGTACTGGAGCCCGCGGACACCCCGGCACCCGACGGCCCCGCGTACGGCCCCTGCCCCGCCCGCACCGCGGGGCTCGGGCTCACCCATGCCGAACTCGGCCACATCGAAACGGTTCCCCGCGGCGTCACCGCGTACGGACGCATGCTCGACGGCGTCGCGGGCGCTCCCCCCGGCGCACACTCCGGCGCGCAGCGCGGCTCCCACACCAACACCGCCACCGCCGCCCCGGCCGATGCCGACGCCACCGCCGATGGCGTCGCCACCCCCGACATCCTCGGCGACAAGCATCTCGACCCGCGCCACCGCGAGGTCGCCGTCCGCGTCGGCTACGCGGCCAGCTATGCCGTCCCGCTCTCGACCGCGACGGCCGGACCGCTCGGCGCGGCCGTCTGGCTCTACGACGAACCGGCCGAACCCGCGGACCGCCACCGGCGTCTCATCGGCCTCTACGCGCGGTACGCGAGCGAACACCTGGCCCGGCTGGTCGAACTGACCCGTGCCCGCGCCCGCGTGACCGCCCTCACCGATGAACTGCTGCCCCGCCGGCTGCCCCGGGTGCCCGGAGTCCGGCTCGCCGCCTGCCACCGCACCGGGCCACTCGGCGGCGGCGACTGGTACGACGCGCTGCCGCTGGCCGACGGCGCACTCGGTCTCGCCGTCGGATCGGTCACAGGCTCGGGCCCCAGTGCCATCGCGGCGATGGGACGGCTGCGGGCCGGGCTGCGGGCGTACGCCGTCATGGAGGGCGAGGACCCGGTCGCGGTCCTGTCCGACCTCGAACTGCTGCTGCGGCTCACCGAGCCCGCCCGCTCGGCGACCGCGCTCTTCGCCTACTGCGAACCGGCGCGGCGCACGGTCGTGTTCTCCGGCGCGGGCCACACACCGCCGCTGATCACGGGCGAGCGGCGCACCGAGTTCGTCGAGACCTCGCTGTCGGCGCCGCTGGGGATGCTCGCCTGCTGGGAAGCGCCGGGCGCGGAGTTCTCACCCGCACCAGGAGAGACGGTTCTGCTCTGCACCGACGGGCTGCTGCGCCGCACCGGTGACCCCGCGGACCGGGCGTACGCCCGGCTCCACTCGGCGGCGGCGAACCTGCCGCGGGCGCTGCGGGACGATCCCGCGGCGCTCGCGGACCACATCCTCCGGACGATGCTCCCCGACGGTCCCGACCAGCGGGAAGACGCCGAGGACGTGGTCATTCTGGCGGCCCGTTTCGACTGAGGTCCGCACGGGTTCCGCCGGACTCGGCAGGTGCGGGGAGCCGCCCGGTAAGAGGCCTTTCGGCCCTGGGCCCCCTTCCGTACACCCGTACGATGGAGGGGGCCCAGTGTCGTACTCAAGGAGACAGAAACGTGTCTGAGGAGCTCACCCCGGAGAACCCGGAAACCCCGGAATCCCTGGAGAACCCGGCGGCGGAAGCCGTCAAGCCCCGGAAGAACGGCCTCTACCCGGCCGTGTCCGAAGAGCTCGCCGCGAACATGAAGTCCGGCTGGGCCGACACCGAGCTGCACGGTCTGGAGCCGATCGCCCAGGCAGCACACACCGCCGCCCGCCGCGCCGCGCTCTCCGCGCGCTTCCCGGGTGAGCGTCTGGTGATCCCCGCCGGCCGTCTCAAGACCCGCTCCAACGACACCGAGTACGCCTTCCGGGCCGCGAGCGAGTACGCGTACCTCACCGGCGACCAGACCCAGGACGGCGTCCTGGTCCTCGAACCGGCCGCTGACGGCGGGCACACCGCCACGGTCTATCTGCTGCCCCGCTCCGACCGGGAGAACGGCGAGTTCTGGCTGAGCGGCCAGGGCGAACTGTGGGTCGGCCGCAGGCACTCGCTCGCCGAGGCCGAGCAGCTGCTGGGGATCCCGGCGAAGGACGTCCGCGAGCTGCCCGCCGCGCTCACCGCGGCCACCGGGCCGGTCCGCAACGTCCGGGGTTACGACGCCGGCATCGAGTCCGCCCTCACCGACAAGGTCACCGCCGAGCGCGACGAGGAGCTGCGCGTCCACCTCTCCGAGGCGCGCGCGGTGAAGGACGACTTCGAGATCGGCGAGCTGCAGAAGGCCGTCGACGCGACGGTGCACGGCTTCGAGGACGTCGTGAAGATCCTCGACAAGGCCGAGGCCACCTCCGAGCGCTACATCGAGGGAACGTTCTTCCTGCGCGCCCGCGTCGAGGGCAACGACATCGGCTACGGCTCGATCTGCGCCGCCGGACCGCACGCGACGACCCTGCACTGGGTGCGCAACGACGGTGACGTCCGCTCCGGCGAACTGCTGCTGCTCGACGCCGGCGTGGAGACGCACTCCCTCTACACGGCCGACGTGACGCGCACGCTCCCCATCGACGGACGCTTCAACGCGCTCCAGCGCAAGATCTACGACGCGGTGTACGAGGCGCAGGAGGCGGGTATCGCGGCCGTCAAGCCCGGCGCCGCCTACCGTGACTTCCACGACGCGTCCCAGCGTGTGCTCGCCGAGAGGCTCGTCGAGTGGGGCCTGGTCGAAGGCCCTGTGGAGCGGGTGCTCGAACTGGGCCTGCAGCGCCGCTGGACCCTGCACGGCACCGGTCACATGCTCGGACTCGACGTCCACGACTGCGCGGCCGCGCGCACCGAGGCGTACGTCGACGGCACGCTGGAGCCCGGTATGTGCCTCACGGTCGAGCCCGGTCTGTACTTCCAGGCGGACGACCTGACCGTGCCCGAGGAGTACCGGGGCATCGGGGTCCGGATCGAGGACGACATCCTCGTCACCGCGGACGGCAACCGGAACCTGTCGTCGGCGCTGCCGCGCCGGGCCGACGAGGTCGAGACCTGGATGGCCTCGGTCAAGCAGGGCTGATCCGCCCGCGGGCCTGGTGAACCGGGCAGCGGGACCAGTGGGGGTGAGTCCGGCCGTGTCATGGCCGGCCCCCCACTGACCCGGCGCGCCCCGGTCAAGTTCGTACGTTCACACGGGCCGGGAGGTCACGAGGGCCTCGCCGGCGCGGCCAGGTGACCGAACCGGCCCGTACGGTCGCGCCGCGGGCCGGTCACGAGGCCCTGAGGAGTGCGTCCTCGCGCCATTTCAGGACCTTGTCGAAGCGGACCATCGCGCCTCGGCCCGGCCTGTTCCGGAAGTCGGCGTGGTCGGAGAGTTCCGCGATCAGCTCCAGGCCCCGGCCGCTCTCGGCGCAGGCCGCGGCCGGTGCCGGTGCCGCCGGATGTGCCAGTACGTTCTGAGGTGCGGCGCGGCGCTTCTGCCGGGCGGGAAAACCCGGACCGGAGTCGGTGACCTCGATACGGCAGCGCTCACCGTCGAGGAACGCCGTCACCCGGTACCCCGGTGACGTGGCGCCCGGCCCTCCGGTCCCCCCGTGCTCCACCGCGTTCGCGCAGGCTTCGCTGAGTGCGAGGGACAGCTCGAAGGAGATCTCGGGATCGACGCCGGCGGTCTCCATGGCACCGAGCAGAAGACGGCGGGCGAGCGGGACGCTCGCGGCTTCACGCCGCAGATGCAGAGACCACCAGATGCTCATGCTCCAGCCTCCTGGCTGCGGCTCGACATTACGGTTACGTATTGCCGCGGTCCGGGGGCGTAAGCACACAGTTGACGTGATAACGCTCATTCGGCGGACGCGCGTGCACCGTGCGTCGGTGTAAGGCGGGTGTGTCCCGGGTGCGCCGTGGGGTTCATGGGCGCGGAAGCCGGGCCCCGCGGGGCGCGAGTGGGACCCGGCGGGACGGATGGTGACCTTCCGGACCTGCCGTATGCGGGTCCCGGGCCCAGTGCGATGATGGCCCGGCCATGCTTACCTCTGCCGTACGCGCCGGAGCCGGTCCACGGCTTCTGAGGACCGCGGTCTTCACCGCGGTCTGCGTCGTGCTGGCCGGGACGGGGCATGCGCTGGCCTCCGGCGCGGCCGTCCCCTGGTGGCCGCTGGCCCTCGGGTTCGCCGGGCTGTTCGTCGTGGCCGCGCCCTTCGCCGGGCGGGAGCGCTCGCTGCCCGGCATCGCCGCGGCGATGACCGCGGGCCAGCTGGCGCTGCACACGGTGTTCGGGCTCGGCCAGCACGGCGCCATGGCGATGGGCGCCATGAGCATGGGCGGGGCGTCCGGAACGGGCGGTACGGCCGGGTCAGGTGGCTCCGGAAGCGACAGTTCCGCCCTGGTCCTGCTCGCCGGGAAGCTGGTCTGCGGCGCGGGCGCCGCCCCGATGAGCGCCGCCAGGGCCCACAGCATCGTCGCCGCCGCCGGCCTCGACCCTGCGGCGGGTGCCGCCGCCCCCACCGCACCGCACCACATGGCGGAAGCCACGGCCTCGACGGGCCTCTTCATGCTGCCGAGCCTCCCCATGGTGCTCGGCCATCTGCTGGCAGCCCTGGCAACCGGCTGGGTCATGCGGCGCGGCGAGATCGCGCTGTTCCGTCTGACCCGGCAGTCGCACGGTGTTGCCGAGGGGGCGCTCGTACGTAATCTGCGCGGCGCGCTCGCGCTGGTACGCGCCCTGCGTTCCGGGCTTCCGGGAGCACCCGCCCAGGGGCCGCGCGCCGGGTACGCGCCTCTCCCCGCGCCCCTGTGGAGAGCGGGCGAAGCACTCCAGCACACGGTGATCAGGCGCGGGCCGCCCGCGGTCTACGCGTTCGCAGCCTGACGCGGCACCTCCCCACGCGAGAAGCGACGGGAGCGGGTGCCGTGCTGTCCGCGCGCACCGGCGCGCGGGTCGCCACCTTCCTTTTCGCACCGTGGAGTGTGTTCCGTATGAGCATCAACCCGCTGAACGCCGGCCCGTCGAGCACCGACTCGCCGAGCACCGACTCGCCGAACGCCGGCTCCCTCAGGAACGGGCGCCCCCGGCTCACCCGCCGTATCGCCGTGGTCGGCGGTGTCGCCGCCACCTCCGTCCTGCTGCTCGCGGGTACCGCGTTCGCGCACGTCACCGTCCAGCCGCAGGGCGACGCGGCCAAGGGCGGCTACGCGACGATCGCGTTCAAGGTCCCCAACGAGCGCGACAACGCGTCGACCACCAAGATCGAGGTCAACTTCCCGGCCGACCACCCGCTCGCCTCGGTGATGCCGGAGCCCGTGCCGGGCTGGAAGGTCGACGTCACCACATCGAAGCTGCCCAAGCCGCTGACCATCGAGGGCAAGCAGATCGACAAGGCCGTCACCAAGGTCACCTGGACCGGCGGGAAGATCGAGCCCGGACAGTTCCAGCAGTTCCCGGTGTCCGTGGGCCAGCTGCCCACCAACACCGACCAGCTGACCTTCAAGGCTCTGCAGACGTACTCGAACAAGGAGGTCGTGCGCTGGATCGAGGAGCAGAAGCCCGGCGCCGACGAGCCGCAGAACCCGGCGCCCGTACTCAAGCTGACCCCGGCCGCCGACACGGCCGGCGCCACACCGGGCAGCGCGTCCGGCAAGACATCATCGGGCGACAGCGGCGCGCCCGCCAAGACTGCCACCGCCTCGTCCTCGGACAGCAGTGACAACACCGCCAGGATCCTCGGGGTCATCGGCATCGTCATCGGCATCGCGGGCGTCGCCTTCGGTGTCCTCGCCGGCCGCCGCCGTACCGCCTGACGGGCCCACACCACCCACAGCACTTGGGACGTTCTTCCATGCACAGCACGACACGCAGCACGTACATGAAGTCGCTCACGGCCGCCGCCCTCGCGGTGGCGGCCGCCTTCTCCCTCGCGGCCTGCGGCAGCGACAGCGGCAGCAGCTCCGGCAAGAGCGCGGTGGCCGATGTGTCCGGCCAGAACAAGACGCAGGCGGCGACGGTGCTCGACACCCCGTTCACCAAGCCGGACTTCGTCCTCACGGACACCCACGGCAAGAAGTTCGACTTCCGCAAGGAGACCAGGGGCAAGCCGACGCTGATCTACTTCGGCTACACGCACTGCCCCGACATCTGCCCGCTGACCATGGGCAATCTCGCCGTGGCGAAGAAGGCGCTGCCCAAGGACGAGCAGAAGAAGCTCCAGGTCGTCTTCGTCACCACCGACCCGGGCCGGGACACCCCGTCCGAGCTGGGCAAGTGGCTGAAGGCGCAGGACCCGTCGTTCATCGGGCTCACCGGCGACTTCAAGAAGATCCAGGCGGGGGCCCGCCAGATCGGCATCGGCATCTCCCCGACCAAGAAGGAGAAGGACGGCACGATCGTCTCGATGCACGGGGCTCAGGTCGTCGCCTTCTCACCGAAGACGGACAAGGGCTACCTCCTGTACGGCGAGGACACCACGGTCAAGGACTACACGAAGGACCTCCCGAAGATCGTCAGGGGTGAGAAGCCGTGAACCGGGGCAGGCGGGCGGCCTCCGTCTGCGCCATAGCCGCCGCGGCGGCCGTGGCGCTGGCCGGCTGTTCCTCGTCCGGATCGGGATCGGGGTCCGGTTCGGGCTCCGGATCGGGATCGGGTTCGGGTTCGGGTTCGGGTTCGGCCGACAGCCGCTCCGGTGGCAGGCCCGAGCTGAAGGTCACCGAGTCCTTCATGCCCGAGCCGGTCGGGGGCAGCGGGATGGCCGCCGGCTTCGTAACCGTCACCAACAGCGGCGGCACGGCCGACCGGCTCACCTCCGTCACCAGTGATCTCTCCGACGACGTCACCATGCACACGACCAAGAACCAGCAGATGCTCGCGGTGAAGTCCCTCCCGGTCCCCGCCCACGGCGAACTGGACCTGGAGCGCGGCGGAAACCACCTCATGTTCATGCACCTCAAGAAGCAGCCCAAGCGCGGCCAGAAGGTCGCCGTGGAACTGCACTTCGAGAAGGGCGGCGTGCTCAAGGCCGAACTTCCCGTCAAGCAGCCCACTTACAACCCGCAGCACAGTTGAGGAGCTGACACCATGACGGCGACCACCGCCCCACCGCGCTCCGGGCCTCCGCTCGCATGGCTGCTGCTCGTCGCGGCGGCGGTCCTCGGCGCACTGTTCGCCGCGGCCGCCCCCGCCTCCGCGCACGCGGCCCTGCTCGGAAGCGATCCGAAGGCCGGAGCGGTGGTCGCCAAGGCTCCCTCTGATGTCGCGCTCACCTTCTCCGAACAGGTCGCCATGGACAACAAGTCCATCCGCGTCCTCGACCCGAAGGGCAAGCGCTCCGACACCGCGAAACTCCGCAACCTCTCCAAGGGCAGCAAGGTCACCTACGGTGTCGACCTGCGCCCCGGCCTCGCCAACGGCACCTACACCGTGGCCTGGCAGGCCATCTCCGCCGACAGCCACCCCGTATCGGGCGCCTTCACCTTCTCCATCGGCGCGCCGTCGAAGACCACCGTCTCCGCGACCGGCGAGAACGTGGGCGGCGGGCTCGTCGGCGTCCTCTACGGCGCCGCGCGCTACGCCGCGTACGCCGGATTCATCATCCTGGTCGGCGGCGCCGCCTTCGTCATCGCCTGCTGGCAGCGCGGGGCGAACGAACGGGCGCTGCAGCGCCTCGTCGTACGCGGCTGGCTGACCCTGACCGCGGCCACCCTCGTTCTTCTGCTGCTCAGAGCGCCCTACACGGGATCGGGGCACCTGGCGGACGTCTTCGACCTGAGCGCGCTCAAGGGTGTGCTCCAGACCAAACCCGGCGCCGCGCTCGTCTCCAGACTGCTGCTGCTCGGCGCATCCGCGCTCTTCGTCGCCGTGCTCTTCGGGGCGTACGCCCGGCGCGCGGCGGCCACGGAGCCGGAGGCGGCGAAGGAGCGGAAGGACCTCACCTTCGGCCTGGCCGTCGGCGGGACCGTCGTCGCCGCCGGGATCGCCGCGACCTGGGCGCTCACCGAGCACGCGTCGGTCGGCCTCCAGCCCGGGATCGCGATGCCGGTCGACATCGTGCATCTGCTCGCGGTCGCCGTCTGGCTCGGCGGACTGGCCGCGCTGCTCGTCGCCCTGTTCCGTACGCCGTCCATCGAACGCGCCGCTGTGCGCCGGTTCTCCCGTATCGCCTTCGCAGCCGTCTGCACCCTGGCGGCGACCGGCCTCTACCAGTCCTGGCGGCAGGTCGGCTCCTGGTCCGCGCTCTTCGGTACGGGATACGGGCAGCTGCTCATGGTCAAGGTGGGGCTCGTCGCGGTGGTCGTCTGCATCGCGTACTTCTCCCGGCGCTGGACGGCGCGGCTCTCCGAGACGGCTGTCGCCGCGCAGCCGGCCGTCACCGCGCAAGCGGCTGTCGCCACGCAGCCGCCGGCTGTTGCTTCCGGGAGCGCGGCCGTCCCGGAGGCCGTCGCTTCTTCCGGGACCGCTGTTGTCCCTGAGACCGCTGTGACGGGAGAGGCAGAGGGCGGTGAGAGCGCCACCGCCCCCGGTGGCCCGCCGGCCGATCCCCCCGCCGATCCGCGACGCGCCGCCCAGCTCGCCCGGCAGCGGGCCGCCAGGGACGTGGTGCGCGAGCGGCGGGTACGGGACGCCGACCCGCACCGCACCGGGCTCCGGAAATCGGTGCTCGCCGAGACCGTGGTCGCCGTGGCGCTGCTGGCCGTGACGACGGTCCTGACCACCACCGAGCCGGGCAGGACCGAGGAGGAGGCCGGACGGAGCACCTCGTCGTCCACCGCCGCGGTGCCTTCGGGACCGGTCAATGCCACGCTCCCGTTCGACACCGGCGGCCCCAGGGGCAAGGGGACAGCGGCGCTCGAACTCACCCCGGGCCGCAGCGGAAAGAACCAGCTGCACCTCTTCGTGAACGACCCGGCGGGCAAGCCGTACGACGTCCCCGAGGTGCGGGTCGCCCTCACCCTCAAGGCGAAGAGGATCGGGCCGCTGCCCGTCGCGCCCGACCACCTGTTCACCGGACATTGGAGCGCGGACAACGTCCAGATCCCGATGGCGGGCGCCTGGGACGTCGCGGTGACCGTACGGACGTCCGACATCGACGAGACCACCGTGAACAAGACGGTGGAGATCGGCTGACCAGCAATGAACGACATCTCCAGGAGGCGGCTGCTCGGGACCGCGGGCGCGGTGGGGGCGGGCGGCCTCGTCGTGGGCGCCGCCGGCGGAGCCGCAGCGCACGCGGCGACCGAGTCCGACCCGGCGGCCGCGCTGACGACCGTCGGGTCGACCGAGGTGGCCTTCCACCCGGCGCCGAACACCGCCGGAGGCGGCGATTCCGGCGGATCCGCGCACGCGGCGCACCAGGCGGGCATCACCACGCCCGCCCAGTCCACCGGGTATCTGATCGCCTTCGACCTGGCAGCCGGCGCCGGCCGCAGCCAGGCCGCGGCGCTGCTGCGCCGCTGGTCGGCGAGTACCCAACGGATGATGGCGGGCGAGCCGCTCGGCGACGACACCGGGATCGCACTCGACGCGGGACCCTCGTCCCTCACGGTCACCTTCGGTTTCGGACGCTCCTTCTTCACCCGTACCGGACTGACCGCGCAGCGCCCAAGCCAGCTCGACCCGCTGCCGGACTTCTCGTCCGACCACCTCGACGCCAAACGCAGCAACGGCGATCTGTGGGTGCAGATCGGCGCGAACGACCCGCTCGTCGCCTTCCACGCCCTGCGCGCACTCCAGAACGAGGCGGGTTCGGCGGCCCGGGTCCGCTGGCAGATGAACGGTTTCAACCGCTCGCCCGGTGCGACCGCGAAGCCGATGACCACCCGCAATCTGATGGGCCAGATCGACGGGACGGGGAACCCCAAGCCCTCGGAGAGCGACTTCGAGCGGCGGATCTTCGTGCCGGCGGGCGGCGGCAAAGGCGCGGAGGCGCAGCCGGAGTGGATGGCGGGCGGCTCGTACGCCGTCGTACGCCGGATCAGGATGCTCCTCGACGACTGGGAGAAGCTCCCGCTGGGGAAGCAGGAGCAGGTCATCGGGCGGCGGAAGAAGGACGGCGCCCCGCTGACCGGGGGCACCGAGACGACCGCCATGAACCTGACCAAGGTCGGCCCCGACGGCAAGTTCGTCATCCCCGACAACGCGCATGCGCGGATCTCGGCCCCCGAACAGAACGGCGGTGCCGCTCTGCTGCGCCGCACCTTCTCGTACCACGACGGAATCGGCGGGGACGGCACACCGGACGCGGGGCTGCTCTTCGTCTGCTGGCAGGCCGATCCGAACCGGGGCTTCGTGCCGGTGCAGCGGAAACTGGACCGCGGAGACGCGCTGTCGGACTTCATCCGGCACGAGGCCAGCGGACTCTTCGCGGTGCCCGGGGCACCCGGCCGCGGCGAGTACGTGGGCCAGCGCCTGCTCGAAGGCCACTGAGGCTCCGGTCCGGGGCCCCGGGACCTCGGGACCCGGGGCGTACGGGCCATTAGGGTGACCGTATGTCAGCCACTCGCTTCACCTATCTGGGCCCCGAAGGCACCTTCACCGAGGCGGCTCTGCGTACGCTCCCCGAGGCCGCCACCCGCGAACTCGTTCCGATGGTGTCCGTGCCGGCCGCGCTCGACGCGGTACGGACGGGGGAGGCCGCCGCGGCGCTCGTACCGATCGAGAACTCCGTCGAGGGCGGTGTCACGGCGACCCTCGACGAGCTGTCGGGCGGCGAGCCGCTGATGATCTACCGCGAGGTGCTGCTGCCGATCGCCTTCGCGCTGCTGGTGCGTCCGGGCACGAAGCTGACCGATGTGAAGACGGTGACCGGGCACCCCGTCGCCCAGCCCCAGGTACGGAACTGGCTGCGGGCGAACCTCCCCGAAGCGGTGTGGGAGTCGTCCGCGTCCAACGCCGACGGCGCACGGCTCGTCCAGGAGGGCCGGTACGACGCGGCCTTCGCCGGAGAGTTCGCCGCCGCCACGTACGGGCTCGAACCGCTGATCACCGAGATCCACGACGCGCAGAACGCGGAGACCCGCTTCGTCCTGGTGGGCCGCCCCGCCAGGCCCGCGGCGCCGACCGGCGCGGACAAGACATCGGTGGTCGTCTGGCAGCGCGAGGACCACCCCGGCGCGCTCCTCGAAATCCTGCAGGAGTTCGCGGTGCGGGGGGTCAACCTGATGCTGCTCCAGTCGCGGCCGACCGGTGAGGGCATCGGCAACTACTGCTTCGCCATCGACGCGGAGGGCCATATCTCGGACCGCAGGGTGGGCGAGGCGCTGATGGGGCTCAAGCGGAGCTGCCCCGAGGTGCGGTTCCTCGGTTCCTATCCGCGGGCCGGGGTGACGGCGCAGGACGTACGGGCGCTGCGGTCCGGTACCTCGGACCCGGGGTTCGTGGCGGCTTCGGACTGGCTGGCGCGCAGCCAGGACGGCCGGGTCTGAAGGACTGCCAGAGCACGGTGGTGGGGGCTGGGCTCAGCCCCCACCACCGTGCTCTGGTGTGCGCAGGCTTGGTCCGCGATCGTCGTACTGGCTGATTTCCGCGCTGCGGAAAAGTTATCCACAGGGCGGATTTCGACCTGGGGACAAGTCGACACCCCAAGACGACATGGTCGACAAATCGCCCTAGTGACGACACTTCCATCCACAGGCTGACAGGCGGGTGCCTGTCACCCCAATTCTCCCGATCAACCCTCCAGAGGGAACAATTCCCACCTGAATGAGTGCACGCAAGGGGTTTGAAGGGGAAGTTCCAGCGAACGGCCGGTTACCTGTGAGGCTTTCGGAACCATCTCCTTCGCCATCCACAGATTTCCCACACAGCCTGTGGATAACTAATCCGGGCTGTGGATTCCTGTGGACAAGTGAAGCCAAGTCCCGCTCGGCGCAAGGGAAATGAGTCAACGATTTCGTCCGGAATGCTTCGTTCCAGGGAATCGGTCACCTTATATTGACCACCGGGGCCCGCGAACCGGGGCCCGCGAGGAGCGGGCCGGCATCCGCATCCGGATATCCCCACCGACACTCCATGCACCATTCCATAGATATTGCACCAATCCGGACAAAGCGCCGCCTGGATACGGGCCGCAAACGGGACAGCCAATATCAGGTCGAGTGGCGGAAGCGGGCACCGGTAACCTGGTGGGGTGATTGACCTTCGCCTGCTCCGTGAGGACCCCGACCGTGTTCGCGCCTCCCAGCGCGCCCGTGGAGAGGACGTCGCGCTCGTCGACGCCCTGCTCTCCGCCGACGAGCGGCGAAGGTCGTCCGGACTCCGGTTCGACGAACTCCGCTCCGAGCAGAAGACGCTCGGCAAACTGATCCCCAAAGCCTCGGGCGACGAGAAGGCCGAGCTGCTGAAGAAGACGGGGCAGCTCGCAGCCGCTGTCAAAGCGGCCGACGCCGAGCAGAACGAGGCCGACGAGGAGACCAAGCGCCTGCTCCTCCAGCTCGGCAATCTCGTACACCCCGACGTCCCGGTCGGCGGCGAGGAGGACTTCACCGTCCTGGAGACGCACGGCACCATCCGTGATTTCGCGGCCGAGGGCTTCGAGCCCAAGGACCATCTGGAGCTCGGCGAGGCCCTGCGGGCCATCGACACGGAGCGCGGTGCGAAGGTCTCGGGTTCGCGCTTCTACTACATGACCGGCATCGGCGCGCTGCTCGAACTGGCCCTGGTCAACGCGGCGGTCGCCCAGGCCACCGAGGCCGGGTTCATCCCCATGCTGACGCCCGCGCTGGTCCGTCCGCGCGCCATGGAGGGCACCGGCTTCCTCGGCCAGGCCGCCGAGAACGTCTACCACCTGGAGAAGGACGACTACTACCTGGTCGGCACCTCCGAGGTCCCGCTCGCCGCGTACCACATGGACGAGATCATCGACGCCGGCGAACTGCCGCTGCGCTACGCGGGGTACTCGCCCTGCTACCGCCGCGAGGCCGGCACCTACGGGAAGGACACCCGGGGAATCTTCCGGGTGCACCAGTTCAACAAGGTCGAGATGTTCTCGTACGTCCACCCCGACGACGCGGCGGCCGAGCACCAGCGGCTCCTGGCATGGGAGAAGCAGTGGCTGACCAGCCTCGAACTGCCCTTCCAGGTGATCGACGTGGCCACCGGCGACCTCGGGGCATCGGCCTCCAGGAAGTTCGACTGCGAGGCGTGGATCCCGACGCAGGGCAAGTACCGCGAGCTGACGTCGGCGTCCAACTGCGACGGTTTCCAGGCGCGGCGCCTGTCGGTCCGGATGCGTGACGGCAAGAAGGTCCAGCCGCTGGCCACCCTCAACGGCACGCTCTGCGCCGTACCGCGCACCATCGTGGCGATCCTGGAGAACCACCAGCTCGCCGACGGCTCGGTCCGGGTCCCGCCGGTACTGCGGCCCTACCTCGGCGGACGAGAGACTCTGGAGCCCGCGTCGAAGTGACGAATCCCGCTCACCCCTACCGGCTGATCGCGACCGACCTCGACGGCACGCTGCTGCACGACGACGGTTCGGTCTCGGAGCGCACCCGCGCCGCACTCGCCGAGGCGACCGCGGCGGGGGCCGCGCACATCGTCGTCACGGGGCGCGCGGTGCCATGGACCCGGCCCATCCTCGACGGCCTCGGTTACGAGGGCCTCGCGGTGTGCGCGCAGGGGGCGCAGCTGTACCACGCGGGGGAGCACCGGCTGCTCACCTCCGTCACGCTGGACCGCCGGCTGGCCGCTGTCGCGCTCGCCAAGATCGAGACGGAGACCGGACCGCTGGCGGTGGCGGCAAGCCGGGACGGGCTCGACGGCGAGGTGCTGGTGAGCGCCGACTACCGGCTGAACGAGGGCACGCTCCCGGTGGCCGGCTTCGACAGCCGGGACGACCTGTGGTCCGACCCGGTCAACAAGGTCTACATACAGCACCCGGAGCTGAGCGACGACGCGCTGGCGGACACCGCACGGCAGTGCGTCGGGAATCTGGTGGACGTGGTCATGGCGGGCGAGGGCGTCGTGGAGATCCTGCCGCTGGGGCTGAGCAAGGCGACGGGTCTGTCGCTGGCCGCCCGGCGGCTGAAGCTCACGGCCGCGGACACGATCGCCTTCGGGGACATGCCCAATGACATCCCGATGTTCGGCTGGGCGGCGCACGGGGTGGCGATGGCCAACGCCCACGACTCCCTGAAGGCCGTGGCCGACGAGGTCACCCTGTCCAACGAGGACGATGGCATCGCCGTGACGCTGGAGCGGCTGCTGCGGGGCTGACCGGGGCGGGGTGACCGGTCCTGGTCGGCTGGGTGAGTGATGGCCGCAGGCAGGTAGTTGTAGGATGACTGGGCAACCGGGTGACCGGATATCGCGGACACCATCGTGAGGACGAACACGGGGCGACGACATGGCACTGCGTACGGCAGGACGGCACTCCCTCGTGGACACCGTCGTCCAGCAGCTACGGGACCAGCTGGCCGGCGGGGAGTGGTCCGTGGGCGACCGCATCCCCACCGAGCACGACCTCGCCGAACAGCTCGGCGTGGGGCGCAACACCGTCCGCGAGGCGGTGCGGGTCCTGGTACACGCCGGACTCCTGGAGTCCCGCCAGGGCAACGGCACCTTCGTACGCTCCACCGCCGACCCCTCCGCCGTGCTCCGCACGATGAGCCATGCGGGGGTGCTGGACATCCTGGAGCTGCGGGTCGCCCTGGAGACGGAGGCCGCCAGGCTGGCGGCCGTCCGCAGGGAGGCGGCGGACCTCGAAGGGCTACGGGAAGCCCTCGCCACCCTCCACGAGCAGGGCGACCGTGCGGCCGACGCCGATCTCGCCTTCCACCTCGGGGTGGTCGAGGCCACGCACAACGCCACGTTCGCCGAGGTGTACCGCTTCTTCTCGACCCAGATGCATGAGTCCCTGGTCGCCGCCCTTGGCGACCGGGAGATGCCGCCGATCGACTTCGCCGCTCATGAAGCCCTGGTCGACGCCGTCGAGAGCGGCGACCCGGCGGCGGCCGAGCAGGCGGCCCGCGCACTGCTCCAGGTGCCGATGGACGTTGTCCGCCGGCTGGTCGGCGTACGAACAGAACCGCTGCACAGCAGCAGCACCGCGCAGAAACACTGAGAGGTACCTGACGTGTCCCGCCCCGACCCGGACCAGCTCGACCCGGACCAGCTCGACCTGAACCAGCTCGATCTGAACCAGCTCGACCTGGGCCACATGCTTCCCGACGCGGAGGCCGACGTCCGGCAATCCCCCGAAGGTGTCGCCGCACGGCGCGCCCTGATCGCGCACCCCGTGGTGCTGCTCGTCGGCATCGTGCTGGCCTCGCTCAACATGCGGGCGGCGCTGGCGAGCGTGTCACCGTTGATCGGGGAGATCAGCGACACGTTCGGGCTCTCGTCGACGGCGTCGAGCCTGGTCACATCCGTCCCGGTGCTGTTCCTCGGGGTCGGGGCCGTGATCGCGCCCTGGCTGGCCCGCCGGTTCGGTACCGAAGTGGTCCTGCTGTGTGCGCTCGTCCTGCTCGGCGTCGGCATCCTGGTCCGGGTCCTGCCGTCGGTGTTCGCCCTGTACGGCGGCGGAGTGCTGGCCGGCACCGCGATAGCGCTGCTGAACGTCCTGATGCCGGGGCTCATCAAGCGGGACTTCCCCGACCGGGCCGCGTCGATGACCTCCGTCTACACGGGCGCGATGATCGGCGGTGCCACGCTGTGCGCCGCGGCCTCGGTCCCGCTGGAGAAGGCGTTCGGGAACAGCTGGCAGGCGTCGCTGGCCTTCTGGTCGCTGCTCGCCGCGGTCGCCGCCGTGGCATGGCTGCCCCAGGTACTGATCGCCCGCGGACGTACCGGCCACGAGGTGCGTGTCGCACCCGCCGGCACCGGACCGGCCAGGAGCATCTGGCGCTCGGCGCTGGCCTGGCAGGTCACGCTCTTCATGGGTCTCCAGTCGCTCTGGTCGTACGTGCTGATCGCCTGGATGCCGACCATCTTCACGGATCACGGGATGAGCCGGTCGGCAGCGGGCGTGATCTTCGCGTTCAACAACCTGATCCAGGTCGCCGGGGCCTTCGGGGTGCCGCTGCTCGCCGGCCGGATGCGCAGTCAGCGTCCGCTGATCGTGCTGGTCACCTCGATGGTCGCGGTCGGCTACGCGGGCCTGATGGTCGCCCCGGTATCGGGTGCCTGGCTCTGGTCGGCGGTGCTGGGTGTCGGACAGGGCGGCGCGGTGGGGCTGGCCCTGACCCTGATCGTGCTGCGGTCGGGCGACGCGCAGACCGCGGCGCGGCTGTCCGGGATGGCACAGACGGTCGGCTACCTCCTGGCCGCGGTCGGCCCGCTGACGGCAGGCGCCGTGTACCAGGCGACGGGCAGTTGGACCCTGCCGATCGCCCTGGTCCTCGGGGTGTGTGCGGTGGCGCTGGTGGTGGGCCTGTTCGCGGCCCGGGACCGCCGGGTCTAGAGCAGCCGCCGAACGGTCCGGCACGCGGGGGCCTGCGCGGTGTGCCTGCGCGGTGTGCCTGGCGTGCGTGACTTGTACGACAGTCGGGTCGTTGGTCAGGGAGCGTGGAGGCAACTGGGGTTCGAGGCGACGAGAGCGCGTGAAGTCGGGGAGTGCCGGTGCCGGGGGCGGAAGCCGGGCCGGTCATTGAGTACGTGACGTAGATGAGCGGATCTCCACCCCTGAAGCCCGGGGAGAGGGCCGTTTCTGTCATGCACTCATCGACCATGAACGGCAGGCTCATCCATGCCAACCGAAATCGCCCTGCTCGAATCGCGAGCGCTACGCGCGGACCATCTGGGGCGTGTCGACGTCCTGGACAAGGTCAAGGCGCTCGCACTGTTGCCGGACGGAATTCACCTCCGCACACAAGACGTGGCGCGGTACTTCGAAGTATCCACAGAGGTCATCAAGAAGTTGGCCCAACGCCACCGAGAGGAGCTCACATCAAACGGACTGCGCGTCCTGCACGGCTCTGACCTCGAAGGATTCAAGGGGGACAACCTGTCCCCCTTTCACTCGCACGGACTGAGTTATCCACAGCCCCGTTCGGGCCTCACGGTTCACACGCGCCGCACCGTCCTCAACATCGCCATGCTGCTGCGCGACAGCGAAGTTGCCCGCCGGGTGCGGAGCTACCTCCTCGACACCGAGGAGCAGCACACGGCATCCGTACCGGCCCCCCGCTCGGACGACGGCGGGCTCGGCCACCGCCTCACTCAGCTCGAATCCGCGATGAGCGAGGTCGGTCCCGCGCTGCGGGAACTGGGTCCCGTACTGGCGCGGATGTCGCGTCGGCTGGACGACCTGGACCGACGGCTCGACGCCACGAACCGGGTCGTGGGCGCCATGAGTATCAGGCTCTCGGATCTCGGTGAGGGCATGGCGGAGGTCAGGCGCCGTCTGCCGCACCCGGCGTCGGACCAGCCGCCCCACCCCTGCCGTCGGCACCGTCGCCGCCGACGCTGAACCCGGAGGTTGACCCGGTCGTACCGAACCGGCCGACGGTGAGCCAGCCGTACCGTACCGTCCGGCACTGAACCGACCGCCCCGATCGAGCCGGCGCTGAACCGACCGGGGCCGGCATCGCGAAGGAGCAGACCGTAAGTCCGCACCCTCAGATACCCAACAGCGTGCCCGGCCCGACCCATCAGATGCTGTGTTCCACGCCGAAGCAGTACTTACAGAGGGTTTGGGAAACCGTGCCAACTAATCAACGTTCCACCCATGAGCTGACCGTGCAGAACGTTTGTCTGCAATCGGTACTGTGCTCCTTAGAAAGGAGGTGATCCAGCCGCACCTTCCGGTACGGCTACCTTGTTACGACTTCGTCCCAATCGCCAGTCCCACCTTCGACAGCTC
>NZ_JBSHBW010000041.1:0-58700 GCF_053612185.1 Streptomyces sp. NPDC054757 | reverse complement strand
GGCCTGTCCTCTCTGCGGAGAGAGGACAGGCCCTCGGCCTCTGGGTTGGTGCCGCGCGCTCCGTGTGTCAGGGCGCCACAGGTACGTAGGGCGCCAGCTCGGCAGCCAGTTCCTCGTGCACCAGTGCCTTGAGCAGGGTGCCCTCCGGGGTGTGCTCCTCGGAGATCACTTCGCCGTCGGAGTGCGCGCGGGCCACGAGCTGTCCGTGCGTGTACGGCACGAGCACCTCCAGCGCCACCTGCGGCCTGGGCAGCTGTTCATCGATCAGCGCGAGCAGTTCGACGATGCCCTGACCCGAGCGGGCCGACACTGCGATGGCATGGCGCTCGATACGCAGCAGCCGCTGCAGAACCAGCGGGTCCGCCGCGTCCGCCTTGTTGACCACGACGATCTCCGGGACGTCAACGGCTCCGACCTCCCGGATCACCTCGCGTACGGCTGCGAGCTGCTCCTCCGGAGCGGGGTGCGATCCGTCCACGACATGCAGGATCAGATCGGACTCGCCAACCTCCTCCATGGTGGAGCGGAATGCCTCGACCAGGTGGTGCGGCAGATGCCGGACGAAGCCGACGGTGTCCGCGAGGGTGTAGAGCCGTCCGCTCGGTGTCTCGGCCTTGCGCACGGTCGGGTCGAGGGTGGCGAACAGGGCGTTCTCCACCAGCACCCCCGCGCCCGTCAGCCTGTTCAGCAGCGAGGACTTGCCCGCGTTGGTGTAGCCGGCGATGGCGACCGACGGCACCTTGTGGCGCTTGCGCTCCTGGCGCTTGATGTCGCGCCCGGTCTTCATCTCCGCGATCTCCCGGCGCATCTTCGCCATCTTCTCGCGGATCCGGCGCCGGTCCGTCTCGATCTTGGTCTCACCGGGACCACGGGTGGCCATACCGCCCCCGCCCCCCGCACCGGCGCCGCCCATCTGCCGGGAGAGCGACTGGCCCCAGCCGCGCAGCCTCGGCAGCATGTACTGCATCTGCGCGAGCGCGACCTGTGCCTTGCCCTCCCGGGACTTGGCGTGCTGGGCGAAGATGTCGAGGATCAGCGCCGTACGGTCCACGACCTTGACCTTGACGACGTCTTCCAGGTGGATCAGCTGGCCCGGGCTGAGTTCACCGTCGCAGACCACGGTGTCGGCGCCTGTCTCCAGTACGACGTCCCGCAGCTCCTGCGCCTTGCCCGAGCCGATATAGGTGGCCGGGTCCGGCTTGTCGCGGCGCTGCACCACACCGTCGAGCACCAGCGCGCCCGCCGTCTCGGCGAGAGCCGCCAGCTCCGCGAGGGAGTTCTCCGCGTCCTGTGCGGTGCCCGAGGTCCAGACACCGACCAGCACCACCCGCTCCAGGCGCAGCTGCCGGTACTCGACCTCGGTGACGTCTTCGAGCTCGGTGGAGAGGCCTGCCACTCGCCGGAGCGCCGCACGCTCCGAGCGGTCGTACTGATCGCCGTCCCGCTCACCGTCGACCGAGTGGCTCCAGGCGACGTCCTCTTCCATCAGGGCATCGGCCCGAAGGCTCTCGTGGAAGCTCTGGGCTTCGTGCTCGTGCGCTTCATGCTCGTGCGCGTCCTGGGAAGTGGAAGAAGAGGAGGTCATTGGATCCTTACGTCGAGGCGGTAGAGAGTTCCGTTCGTCAGGCACAACGCGTAGCGGCCGCCGATGATTCCCTGAGGCCCACCGGCTCCGGCAGCGCCGTCGACGCGTCGATAGTGACACGGTGCGCTCACCGCCGTCACCCGGGTTTCAATTCTTGTGCGCCTTCGCCGGCCGGGCGCTCCGCCAGTCGGGGTGGCCGGGCATCGGCGGGGTCTTCTTTCCGTACAGCCAGCCCCGGAAGAACCCCGAGAGGTCCCTCCCGGCGACCCGTGAGGCCAGCGCGGTGAAGTCGGCGCTGGTGGCCGACGCGTCGCGGTAGCGGCTGACCCAGCCGCGCTCCACCGCCGAGAAGGCGGCGGCCCCGATCTCCTGGCGCAGTGCGTAGAGCACGAGCGCGCTGCCGTCGTAGACGACCGGCCGGAAGATGCTGATCTTCTGCCCGCTGACGGGGGGCCTGGGGGCGGCCGGGGCTCCGTCGCTCGCCCGCCAGCCGTCGGAGCTGCGGTAGGCGTCACGCATCCGGGTCTCCAGGGGTTTCCCGCCGTGTTCGGCCGCGTAGAGCGCCTCGTACCAGGTGGCGTGGCCCTCGTTCAGCCAGAGATCGGACCAGCGGTGCGGTGAGACGCTGTCGCCGAACCACTGGTGGGCGAGTTCATGGACCATGACCGAGTCGATGTACCACTCGGGGAAGGAACCCCCGGTGAAGAGCCGCCGTTCGAAGAGGGACAGGGTCTGGGTCTCCAGCTCGAAGCCGGTGTCCGTGTCGGCGATCAGGACACCGTACGTCTCGAACGGGAAGGGTCCGGCCTTCGACTCCATCCAGGCCAGCTGGGCGGGTGTCTTCCGCAGCCAGGGCTCCAGCTTCTTCCGGTCGGCCGCCGGTACGACGTCGCGGACCGGCAGCCCGTGCGGCCCGGTGCGGTGGATCACGGCCGAGTCGCCGATGGATACCTGCGCCAGTTCGGTGGCCATCGGGTGGCGGGTCCGGTAGGTCCAGGTGGTGCGGCCGGCGCGGGTCGTCCGGGGGCCGGGCGAGCCGTTGGCCACGACGGTCAGCTTCCGGGGTGCGGTGATCCGGAAGGTGAAGAGGGCCTTGTCGGACGGGTGGTCGTTGCAGGGGAAGACCCGGTGGGCGGCGTCCGCCTGGTTGGCCATGGCCAGCCCGTCGGGGGTCCTGATCCAGCCGCCGTCCGCCGCGCCCCGCGGGTCGCTGGTGTGGCGCACGGTGATCCGCAGCGGGCTTCCGGCGCGGACCGCCCGCCGCGGGGTCACCACCAGGTCCTCGTCGGCCGGGGCGAACCGGGCGGGCTCGCCGTTCACCTCCACCGAGTGCACGGTGCCGCGGGCGAAGTCGAGATTGATGCGGCGCAGTGACGCCGTGGTGCGGGCGTCGATCCTGGTCACGGCCTCCAGCGGCTTGGTGTTGCTTCCGGGGTAGCTGAGGCCGATGTCGTACGAGAGGACGTCGTACCCGGGGTTGCCCAGGTGCGGGAAGAGCGGATCACCGATGCCGAGGGGGCCGGGTGCGGGCAGGGTGGCGGCGATGGCGGCCGCCGATGCGGTAGCGAGCAGAACAGCTCGCAGGCGCCGGGAGATGAACAGCATGGACTACGGCTACCAGCCCCTGCCGTGCGCGCCCCGGCAGAGCGTCCCGGGCCACCCGAACGTGTGCTCAGCCGGTCCTGCGGTCAGGCTGTCGTGTCGGGCGGTCGTGCGGCCGGCCGGCCCTGCGGTCAGGCCGTGGCCGGGTGCTGGGCGCGGCTCACGTCGTAGACGCCCGGCACGTCCCGCATGGTGCGCATCAGCGCGGGCAGCCCGGCGGCGTCGGGGAGTTGCAGCGTGTAGGTGTGGCGTACGCGCTGCTCGGACGGCGGTTCGACGGTGGCCGAGACGACCGCGACACCGGCGGCGGCGATGGCCTCGGTGAGGTCGGCGAAGAGCTGCGGCCGCCCGAACGCCTCGGCGACCAGGGTGACCCTGCAGTCCCCCGCGGCGCCCCAGTTCACCTCGACGGGTGGCCGCCCGAGCGACAGCATCCGGCTCACCGACGGGCACCCTTCGCGGTGGACGGTGACGGCGCCGCCGCGCACCGTGAATCCGGTGACGGCGTCCGGCGGCACCGGTGTGCAGCAGCCGGCCAGCCGTACGGTCGCGTTCGGCACGCCCACGACGGCTCCGGCGGCGGCTCTGCGCATCGCACCGCCGGTCACCGATGCGCTCGGCCGGGGTGCCGCTGCCGGTACGGCCGCCCCTTCCGGATGGGCGTCGAGCCAGCCCGTGATCGCGATCCGCGCGCCCGGGGTGCGCACATGGCCGAGCCAGTCGGGCGAAGGCCCTGACGCGGTGTCCTCGGCGAGCAGCAGCTGGACGGTGTCGCCGTCGCTGAGCACCGTACTGAGTGTCGCCAGCCGCCCGTTGACCCGTGCGCCGATGCAGGAGTGCGCCTTCTCGCCGTGCTGCGCGTAGGCCGCGTCCACACAGCTGGCCCCCGCGGGCAGGCCGAGGGTGCCGCCGTCGGCGCGGAAGACAGTGATCTCCCGGTCCTGTGCGAGGTCGGCGCGGAGTGTGGACCAGAACGTGTCGGGGTCGGGCGCCGACTCCTGCCATTCGAGGAGCCTGGAGAGCCAGCCGGGACGGGTGGGGTCGACACGTCCGCGGTCCGTGGCACCGGCCGCCGCGCGGGCGATGGTGGCGGCGGAGTGCGGCCCGTCGAGCGGTACGTACGGGTTGCCGAGGGCGACGACCCCCGCCTCGGCGACCTTGTGCATCAGATGGGTACGGATGAGGACTTCGGCGACATCGCCGCCGGCGCCGGCGACGGCCGTGTGCAGCGACTGGTAGAGGTTGAACTTGGGTGAGGCGATGAAGTCCTTGAACTCGGAGATCACCGGTGTGAAGCAGGTGTGCAGCTCCCCCAGTACGCCGTAGCAGTCGGCGTCCTCGCCGACGAGCACCAGGAGCCGGCCGAAGTCGGTGGGACACAGCTCGCCGCGTTTCGTTCTGACGCGGTGGACCGAGACGAAGTGCCGGGGCCTGATGAGGACTTCAGCGGTGATCCCCGCATCCCTCAGGACCCTTCTGACGTCCTCGGCGATGGTGACGAGCGGGTCGGCTGCGGCGTCCTGGGCCGCGATGAGGGCACGGGTGATCTCGTACTCCGCCGGGTCGAGGATCGCGAAGACCAGATCCTCCAGCTCGGTCTTGAGCGCCTGCACACCGAGCCGTTCGGCCAGCGGGATCAGCACATCCCGGGTGACCCTGGCGATTCTCGCCTGTTTCTCGGGGCGCATCACACCGAGGGTGCGCATGTTGTGCAGCCGGTCGGCGAGTTTGATCGACATGACCCGGACGTCGTCACCGGTGGCCACGAGCATCTTGCGGAAGGTCTCGGGCTCGGCGGCGGCACCGTAGTCGACCTTCTCCAGTTTGGTCACGCCGTCGACCAGATAGCAGACCTCGTCGCCGAACCCCTCCCGTACCTGTTCGAGCGTCACCTCGGTGTCCTCGACCGTGTCGTGGAGGAGCGAGGCGGTCAACGTCGTGGTCTCGGCCCCCAGTTCGGCGAGGATCAGCGTCACCGCGAGCGGGTGCGTGATGTAGGGCTCGCCGCTCTTGCGGGTCTGACCGCGGTGGGACGTTTCAGCAAGGACGTACGCCCGCCGCAGGACGGCGAGATCGGCGTCGGGGAAGTGTGCGCGGTGGGCCTCGGCGACATGGCCGATGGCATCGGGCAGACCACTGCGCGAGGCGGGGCCGAACAGCGCGGCGCGGCCGAGTCTGCGCAGATCGATCCTGGCGCGACCGCGTCTGCGGACCGGGCTGTCCACCGGACGGGTCTCCGGGGACGCACCGTTGGGGCTGGCGGCCTCTGCACTCATGGCACCTCCGGCAGTGTCGACCGGCGGTGGACTGGCTGCGACGGGGCGGTCCGGGCCGGTGCTTGATGCTACCGAGCCCACCACGCGGTACCCGCCCCCTCCCGCCCAGCGTGAAACGGATCACCCATTCGAGCGAAGTCTAGGAGAGGGCCGTTTCCATGGCGGAGAGCGCCGTTTCGCGGAACGCGGCATCGATCGTGCCCTCGGCGACGATCACCGCGGGGCCCGTCATCTCGATCTCGCCGTCGGGCAGCTCGGTGATGACCAGACGCCCGCCGGGAAGGTCCACGGTGTACGTCACGGGCTCACCGGTGATGGCGGGGTCGATGCCGTCCCTGCGGGCCGCCGCGACGGCCACCGCGCAGGCGCCCGTACCGCAGGAGCGGGTCTCGCCCGAGCCGCGCTCGTGCACCCGCATGGCGACATGGCGTTCGCCCCGGTCCACGACGAACTCGACGTTGACACCGTCCGGGTAGACGGATGCCGGAGCGAACTCCGGTACGGAGAGCAGCGCTCCGGCGTCCGCGAGGTCGTCGACGAAGGCGACGGCGTGCGGATTGCCCATGTTCACGTTCAGCGCGGGCCAGGACCGGTCGCCGACCGTCACCCGCACCCCGTCCGGGGGCAGCACGGCCCGGCCCATGGAGACGGTGACGTCACCGTTCTTGGCCAGGTGGGCCCGCTTCACTCCGCCACGTGTCGCGATGGCCAGGTCACCGTCCTCCACCAGCCCGGCGCGCTGGAGGTGACGGGCGAAGACGCGGACGCCGTTCCCGCACATCTCGGCGGTGGAACCGTCGCCGTTGCGGTAGTCCATGAACCACTCCGCCGCACCCGCCATCCCCCGGGCCTCCGGGTGCGCGGCGGACCGCACGACATGCAGCAGACCGTCGCCGCCGATGCCCGCCCGGCGGTCGCAGAGCGCGGCGACGGCGGAGGCGGGCAGGTCGATGGCGTTGTCCGGGTCGGGGACGATCACGAAGTCGTTCTCGGTCCCGTGGCCCTTGAGGAAGTCGATCTGCGAGGTGGTCACCCTGCCATCGTACGAGGTGGGCGGCGGTACGGGCGGACGGGTGCGGCTCAGCGCAGCCGCGCCACGCGCCCCACGGCGAGCGCCACGACCACGCAGAAGGCGAGGACGTAGAGGGCTGCCATCCGCCAGTCCGGGCGCGCCCCGGAACCTCTGGCGGGCAGACCGGGCCAGGTGTAGCCGACGCGGCGGGCGGCCATCATGCCCCAGCCCGCGGCGCAGCAGCTGATCAGCAGCCCGAGCATGGCGACCACGGGCCCGCCGTCACCGAACTCGAAGGCGAGCGGGAACGCGAACATCAGCGATCCGACGGCGGCCAGCACCACGATCGGGGCGAGCTGCCAGATACGCAGTCGACGCTGCGGCCGCAGTTCTACCTCGACTTCGGGGGCCACTTCGGGGGCGTCGAGCGCGTCGGGCCCGTCGGGGCTGAGCCGCGGGGCGTCGTCGTGGTGTTCCGGGCCGCTGCCGCGCTCCGCGCCGCGTTCGCTGTCGCGAGGGCCGGCCTCCATCGCCACACGCCCTCCCCACTCGGACTCCACTGTCGATCGCAGATCGATGATGGCACGCCCCCAGGGCGCGAACTGCCGGGCTGAGCGTCCCGATGCCATCACGTGATCAGGCTGTGACCGCCCGTTCGACCAGGGTCAGCGCCTGCCCGGTGAGTTCCGTCCGGTCCGCGGCCGCGCCGCTCAGCCAGTGCACCCGCGGATCACGGCGGAACCAGGAGTCCTGGCGGCGCGCGAAGCGTTTCGTGGCGCGAACGGTCTCGGCCCGTGCCTCGTCCTCGGTGCACTCCCCGGCGAGCGCTGCCAGCACCTGCAGATAGCCGAGGGCGCGCGACGCGGTGCGGCCCTCGCGCAGCCCGCGTGCCTCCAGGGCGCGGACCTCGTCCACCAGTCCGGCCTCCCACATCCGGTCGACGCGCAGGGCGATGCGCTCGTCCAGCTCCGGGCGGGCGACGTCGACGCCGATCTGCACGGTGTCGTACACCGGGTCGGGGCCCGGCAGATTGGCCGTGAAGGGCTTTCCGGTGATCTCGATGACCTCCAGGGCCCGGACGATCCGGCGGCCGTTGCTGGGCAGGATCGCCACGGCGGCTTCCGGGTCGGCTGCGGCCAGCCGCTCGTGGAGGGCTCCGGGCCCGTGCCGCTCCAGCTCTTCCTCAAGCCGCGCCCGTACGCCGGGGTCGGTGCCGGGGAATTCCAGCGCGTCGATGGCCCCGCGCACGTAGAGCCCGGAGCCCCCCACCAGGACCGGCGTACGGCCTGCGGCGAGCAGCCGGTCGATCTCCGCGCGGGCGAGCCGCTGGTACTCGGCGACGCTGGCCGCCTCGGTCACGCTCCAGATGTCGAGGAGGTGGTGCGGAACGCCGCCGCGCTCCTCGGGCGCCAGCTTGGCGGTCCCGATGTCCATGCCTTCGTAGAGCTGCATGGAGTCGGCGTTGACCACCTCGCCGCCGAGGTGGCGGGCGATAGCGACACCCAGATCGGACTTTCCGGCCGCGGTGGGGCCGACGACGGCGATGACCCGCGCTGCGGGAGCTGCACTACTCACCGTCCCAGTCTCGCAAACCCGGGGGCCTGTCCCCGAATGAGTTACGTGACGGCCGGGTGCCGGGATTCGTTTCTTTTCCGAGGTTCCGGCCCACGGCTTTCGACCGGTGGCCCCGGTCGGCGCAATCAGGCGCTCCGGGCGGCGAGGAATTTCGCTCACACGAGTACGTTGAGGAGTGCATATGGGTATTTTTGCCGTGTTTCGCCGGAAGACGAAGGATGCCGTCGAAGAACCGGCCGTCGGCGCCCCGGCCGAAGCCCCGGAGCAGGAGACGGGCGGTGAGCCTGCCGAAGGGTCCGCCGAGGGGCAGGCCCCGGGGTCTGCCGCCGTGGAGCCGGTCGGCGAGTCCGGGACGGACGCGCCGGCCGGGGACGCCTCGGCCGGTCCCGCCGAGGCCGTGGAGATCCCGCGTCAGCAGTCTGCCGCCGCGGCCGCGGACAATGAAGCCGGAGAGGGCGTTCGCAAGTAGAACGCCCTCCTGGAGGGAAGTAGGTATGCCATGGGATTCCTGGACAATGTGAAAGCCAAGCTCGAACCGGCCAAGGACAAGGTCTCCGACCTCGCGCAGCAGCACGGGGACAAGATCGGGGAGGGTCTGGACAAGGCCGCTCACACCGTCGACGCCCGGACCAACGGCAAGTACACCGACAAGATCGAGACGGGTACCGGCAAGGCCAAGGAAGCCCTGGAGCGCCTCTCGCACAAGGACGACGGCAAGAACGACGGCGGTACGACCAAGCCACCCACCGCTTCCTGATCCGGCACGGCACGGCGGGCGGCCCTGGAGCACCTCGCTCCAGGGCCGCCCGCTGCTTTTCGGCCGCCGTCAGGACCAGGTGGCCACGAGGTACCCGACGCCGTACGGGGCGTCGTCGTAGAGCAGCCGGCCGCCCGGCTCCGTGCCCTCGGCCGCGCCCGCGAGTACCTGCCAGGGCGCACGGCCGGCGGCCTTCAGTTCGTACGCCAGCGGGGCGTCCAGCGCCTTCAGCGCGACCAGGTCCGCCGTGCCCAGTGCGCGGGCGGCGGCCGCGTCGAAGGCGGCGGCACGTTCGTCGAGGTAGCCCGGCGCCTTCAGCGTGCGGCAGGCGCTGCCGTCGCCCATGACCAGCAGCGCGACCCGGTCGGCGCGGGCCGAGAGCTCGCGTCCGGCCGCCAGACAGTGTTCCGGCTCCAGCGGTTCGCCCACGCCAAGGCCCTCGACCGGTGCGTCGGCCCACTCCGCGCGGCCCAGCAGCCAGGCGGCCACCGACAGGGACGGCGGGAGTTCCCGTCCGGCCTCGGTGACCGATGTCCCCAGCCGTACCCGGAGGTCCACGCCGAAACCGGCGAACGAGCCGGTGGCGCCCTCGGGGTGCGTCCCCCGGGCCCCGGCATCGGCAGGTCCCACGACGACCAGCAGACCGGGCCGGGCCGCCGCCAGCACCCCGACGGCGTCGAGGCAGGCGGCCCTGGCCGCGTCGAGTTCCGGCGCCGCCCCCGCGGCCACCTCGGGCACGAGCAGCGGCGGACAGGGACATACGGCGGCGGCTACGAGCATGATCCGCAGCCTAGTCCTGCCCGGTGCACGCAGAGACCGGCGGGCGACGGCGCCCGTCCATGGAGAACGGCCCAGTCGCCGCCACAGCCCCCGGGGCTGCCTAGTCGCAGCCGCAGCCTCCGGCCGCTGCGGGCTGCGGCGCCGGGGCGCCGATGCCCGGGAGCCCGAGCATCACACCGGCCGGTTTGGCGGCGGCCGCGGTGCTGCGCCTCTCCCAGGCGTCCCCGGAGCGGGTGCGCCGTACGGCGCCGACCGGGCCCTCCGCGAGCAGGTGGTGCGGCGCCGCGTAAGTGATCTCGACGGTCACCACATCGCCGGGGCGCACCTCGGTCTCCGGCTTGGTGAAGTGCACCAGCCTGCTGTCGGGTGCACGCCCGGAGAGCCGGTGGGTCGCGCCGTCCTTGCGGCCCTCGCCCTCGGCGACCATGACGTCGACCGTGCGGCCGACCTGCTTCTTGTTCTCCTCCCAGGAGATCTCCTCCTGGAGCGCCGAGAGCCGCATGTAGCGCTCCTGGACGACTTCCTTGGGGATCTGGCCGTCCATGGTCGCGGCGGGGGTTCCCGGACGCTTGGAGTACTGGAAGGTGAAGGCCTGCGCGAAGCGGGCCTCCCGGACCGCGTGCATCGTCTGCTGGAAGTCCTCCTCGGTCTCGCCGGGGAAGCCCACGATGATGTCGGTGGAGATCGCGGCGTGCGGGATCGCGGCCCGCACCTTGCCGATGATTCCGAGGAAACGCTCCTGCCGGTAGGAACGGCGCATCGCCTTGAGGACGGTGTCCGAACCCGACTGCATCGGCATGTGCAGCTGCGGCATGACGTTCGGCGTCTCGGCCATCGCCGCGATCACGTCGTCCGTGAAGTCCCGGGGATGCGGCGAGGTGAAGCGGACCCGCTCCAGCCCGTCGATCTTCCCGCAGGCCCTCAGCAGCTTGGAGAACGCCTCACGGTCGCCGATGTCCGAGCCGTAGGCGTTGACGTTCTGGCCGAGCAGCGTGATCTCCGATACGCCCTCGTCCACCAGCGCCTCGATCTCGGCGAGGATGTCGCCGGGCCTGCGGTCCTTCTCCTTGCCGCGCAGTGCGGGGACGATGCAGAAGGTGCAGGTGTTGTTGCAGCCGACGGAGATCGAGACCCATGCGGCGTACGCGCTCTCGCGCCGGGTCGGCAGCGTCGAGGGGAACGCCTCCAGCGACTCGGCGATCTCGACCTGGGCCTCGCCCTCGATACGGGAGCGTTCCAGGAGTACGGGCAGCTTGCCGATGTTGTGCGTGCCGAAGACGACGTCCACCCACGGGGCGCGGCGGACGATGGTGTCCCGGTCCTTCTGGGCCAGGCAGCCGCCGACGGCGATCTGCATACCGGGGCGCGTGGTCTTCATGGGGGCGAGCCTGCCGAGGTTGCCGTACAGCTTGTTGTCGGCGTTCTCGCGCACCGCGCAGGTGTTGAAGACGACGACATCGGCGTCCCCGTCGGCGCCCTCCGGCGCGCGGACGTATCCGGCGTCCTCCAGAAGCCCCGACAGCCGTTCGCTGTCGTGGACGTTCATCTGGCAGCCGTAGGTGCGGATCTCGTAACTTCGGTTCAGGGCGTCCTGCGCGGTCATGTCACCAGGGTAGGCGGTACGGGGCGGAGCTCCCGCCCCCGGCCGCGTGCCCGGTCCGCCGGGAGACCTCAGCGCCCGCCCGCGCTGTCGTCCACGTCGTACTGCAGGCGTTCCGCGACATCGACCACCCCGTCCACCCCGCGGCACAGCCGCACCGCGGCCGGGATCACGCTCCGCCGCTCGACCAGGCCGCTGAGCATGACATGGCCGTCGCTGACGTCCACCGTGATCGCGGAGGGTGAGAGGCCCAGGGTCCGCGTCAGGACGCCTTCGAGCACCTCCTCCTGGATGGCGCGGTCGCGGCGGAGGAAGACCTGGAGGAGATCGCTGCGGCTGATCACCCCGGCCAGCCTGCCGGTGTCGTCGACGACCGGCAGCCGTTTGACGCTCCGGGCCTGCATCAGCCAGCCCGCCTCGACGATCGTCCAGTCCGGGTGCGCGACCACCGCCGGGCTGGTCATCAGGCCTTCCGCCGTGGTCGCCTCGGTCTTGGAGCGGTGGTCGGCCGCCTGCCGGACGGCGGGCAGCAGTGCGGTCAGGCCCAGCTGCTTGCGGAGCAGATCCGCCTCGGAGACCACGCCCACCGGACGGTCGTCCTCGTCCACGACGGGAACGGCCGAAATACGGTGTTCGGTGAGCAGCCGGGCGATCTCCTTGAGGAACGTCCCCCGCTGCACCCGTACGACATTGGTCGACATCATCTGTCCGACGGTTCGGCTCGACGTCACTGCGGTCCTCCGGGGCGGGTCCAGCGGCAACCGGCTGCCTGCTGGTGATCAGGGATCAATGCGGGTGATCAAGGATCAATAGTGACAGCCATGAACCGGACTGAATAATTCCGGACGCAGAGCGGTCGCGGGGCGCGGCCCCGCTCCCCTGTTCGCCAGGGGCGTGAACTGGCAGGATCGCGCGCATGCCCAACGCCCTGTCCCGTATCAGCCG
This sequence comes from Streptomyces sp. NPDC054757, assembly GCF_053612185.1. NCBI lineage: Bacteria > Bacillati > Actinomycetota > Actinomycetes > Kitasatosporales > Streptomycetaceae > Streptomyces > Streptomyces sp. NPDC054757. Next base: position 46,568 of record NZ_JBSHBW010000041.1, on the reverse strand, counting down.
CCGCCGCGCCCTCCAGGGGACGGCGGCCGTCCTGGTGGTCTCGGGACTGCTGATGTGGTGGCTGCTGCCCTTCGGCTCGCCCTCGCCGCACGGGACGGTCACCTTCAGTACGGGGGTGCGGACCGGCGTCTACCAGCTCTACGGGAAGCTGCTGAAACCCACACTGGCCCATGACCTGCCCGGTGTGGACATTCACCTCCAGCCGAGCGAGGGCTCCCAGCAGAACCTCGCCAGGGTGGCGACCGGCCAGGCCGACTTCACCATCGCGACCGCCGACGCGATCGCGAAGTACCGCGAGGACGGCAAGCCGGGCGCGGACCGGCTGCGCGGCTGCGCGCGGCTGTACGACGACTATGTGCAGCTCGCCGTCGAGGACGGATCCACCATCAGGCGCGCCGCCGACCTGCGGCACAAGCGGGTCGCCGTGGGCCAGCCGGGATCCGGTGTGCGGCTGATAGCCGACCGGGTGCTGCGGGCCGCCGGGATCGATCCGGCCAAGGACATCACCGCCGTGCCCGCGGGGATCGACACCAGCCCCGCCCTGCTCAAGGCGGGCAGCATCGACGCGTTCTTCTGGTCCGGCGGCCTGCCGACCGACGCGGTACGGGATCTGGCGGCGCACCATCCGATCCGGCTGATACCTCTCGACGACCTGGTGACCCGGCTGCACGCGGCGGGCGGCACCACCCGCTACTACCGCTCGGCCGTCATGCCGGCCGACGCCTACCGTCAGGCCCGCAACGGTGCCGCGGTGCCCACGATCGCGGTTGCGAACGTCCTGGTCACCACCGACCGTGAGGACCCGAAGCTGACCGAGGGCTTCACCCGCAGCGTGATCCGCAGCCGGGACCGTATCGGACGGCAGGTGCACGCGGCGCAGCTGGTCGACGTACGGACCGCGATCTACACGGACCCGCTGAAGCTGGACGAGGGCGCCCGTCGCTACTACCGGTCGGTCAAGCCCTGACCCCGTACGGCGCCGCACACTGACCGGCCGCAGACCGGCCCCGGGCCGCCGGGTCTACGGTTCGGGCGGGGTGCGGGGCACCGTCACGGTCACCCGGAGCCCGTGCGGTTCGTTCTGCTCGTACGCGATCGTGCCGCGGCCCGCTGTCAGCAGGGCGCGCGAGATGGAGAGGCCCAGGCCCGAGCCCTTGATGTTCTGATGGCGGCCGCTGCGCCAGAAGCGGTCGCCGATGCGGGCGAGTTCCTCCTGGCTGAGGCCCGGTCCGCCGTCGGCGACCGTGATCCGGGACGAGGGGCCGTGCGAGGAGGTCTCGACCCGGACCTCCTCCCCTTCGGGGGTGAACTTCAGGGCGTTGTCGATCACGGCGTCCAGGGCGCTGGAGAGCGCGACGGGGTCGGCCCAGGCGGTGACCGCCGCGGCGCCGCCCGCGACGAGCCGGACGCCCTTGCCCTCCGCGACCGGCCGCCAGGCCGAGATCCGCTCGGCCGCCAGCTCGGCGATGTCGGTGACCCGCAGCTCCGCCGCGGTGTGCTCGGCCAGCGCGAGGTCGAGCAGATCGTCGAGGACCTGGCCCAGGCGCTTGCCCTCGGTCCGCACGGAGGCGATCTCCTCGTTGCCCTCGGGGAGTTCGAAGGCGAGCAGCTCGATCCGCAGCAGCAGGGCGGCGAGCGGATTGCGCAACTGGTGGGAGGCGTCGGCCACGAAGGCGCGCTGCTGCTCCAGCACGTCCTCCACGTTGTCGGCCATCTCGTTGAACGACCGTGCCAGACGCCGCAGTTCGGGAGGCCCGCTGCCGGACGCGACCCGCGACTTCATCAGCCCGGTCGCGATGCCGTGGGTGGCGGCGTCCAGGGTCCGCACCGGAAGCAGCACCCAGCCGGCGAGCCGGAAGGCCGCGCCCACCGCGAGCAGCATCGCCCCCGCCTCACCCGCGGCGGTCAGCAGCCAGCCGCGCAGGGTACGGGAACGCATCTGGTCGGTGGGCGAGTCGGTGACCACCACCGCGATCACATCGCCGTTCCTGACGACCGGCGACGCGACGATCAGCCGCCCGTGCTGCCAGGGCCAGATCTGGCCGGGGTCCCGGCTGCGCCGCCCCGCGAGCGCGTCATCGAAGGCGATCCGGCCCTCGCCGCTGACCGGCACCGTCCAGGACTGCGGGGCCGCGGCCATGGCGACGCGGTCCCGGTAGAAGACGCCGGCCCGGATGCCGTACACCGTCTCGTAGCGGGCGAGTTCCTCCTGGAGGGTGTCGTGCCGCTCCTGTTCGCTCGCCGGTATCTCCGTGACGAACTGCGCCTCCTCGGCCATCCGCGCGGTGTCGTCGATCCGGTCGACCACCACGTTCTGCTGCGCGGCGGATGCCACGCTCAGCGCGAGCGGGAAGCCGAGCGCGAGCAGCACGCCGGCCATGAGGACGATGAGCAGCGGAAGCAGTCGGGCGCGCACGGGAGGGGACGCGCCTCAGGCCGGGACGACGAGGCGGTAGCCGACGCCGCGCACGGTCTCGATCAGGGCGGGCAGATGCAGCTTGGAGCGGAGCGAGGCGACATGCACCTCAAGGGTGCGGCCGGTCCCCTCCCAGCTGGTCTGCCAGACCTCGCTGATGATCTGCTCCCGGCGGAAGACGACCCCGGGGCGCTGGGCGAGCAGCGCCAGCAGGTCGAACTCCTTGCGGGTCAGCTGGATTTCGCTGCCTTCCACGCTGACGCGCCGGGTGGGAAGCTGGATCTCGACGGGGCCCATACGCAGCGCCGCCGCGGGGACCGGTCCGGTGTCCTCGCCCGCGCTCTTGCGGCGGCTGACGGCGTGGATCCGGGCGAGCAGCTCACCCGTGTCATAGGGCTTGACGACGTAGTCGTCGGCGCCGAGGTTCAGTCCGTGGATACGGGACCGCACATCGGCCCGTGCCGTCACCATGATCACCGGCGTTGCGGTGCGTTTGCGGATCTTGCCGCAGACCTCGTAGCCGTCCAGGTCGGGCAGGCCGAGGTCGAGCAGTATGACCCCGAAGGGCTCCTGCTCGTCGGGCAGCAGGCAACGGAGTGCCTCCTCGCCGTTGCGGGCGTGCACGACCCGGAATCCGTGCCTGGCCAGTACGGCGGACAGGGCGGCGGCCACGTGGTTGTCGTCCTCGACGAGCAGCAGTCTCATGGGCCCCTTCTGTGGTGCGCGCTTCTGTCATCCGTACGTCTCGCCGGCCGCGGGGCCCGCCGGCCCCGGGCCTCCTCGGCCGGGGGTCTCGTCCTCGATACGCCCGGCCGTCCTCGCCGGTTCCCCGCCGGGTCGGATTCCAGCCGTACTGAGGCATCCACGCTGATGGCTGCCGCACCAGTCAAGGGGTTCCGGATCCCGCGGGTGATCCGTTACGCACCCGGTACTCCGCCCGCGGTCTGCTTCACCAGGAGTGTCCGGGCCGTGCCCGCCTGCAACCGGATCGTGATGCTCAATTTCCGCTCAGATGTGATGACGCTGGTAGGGGCGTCTCATTACTGTCCTCCTCAACCACGACCGCACTTGCGGTTGAGGAGGACGGAGCGAACAGCCGATGAGCGGAGTGCCAGTGACCAAGTCCGCCGAATCCGCCGAGGACTCATTGCCGGTCTCGGACGACCTGGTCGTACTGAGCAGCGTCAATAAGCACTTCGGCGCGCTGCATGTGCTCCAGGACATCGACCTGACCATCGCCCGCGGCGAGGTCGTGGTCGTCATCGGGCCCTCGGGGTCCGGCAAGTCCACGCTGTGCCGCACCATCAACCGCCTGGAGACGGTCGACACCGGCGCGATAACGATCGACGGAAAGCCCCTGCCCGCCGAGGGCCGGGAGCTGGCCAGGCTGCGCGCCGATGTCGGCATGGTCTTCCAGTCGTTCAACCTCTTCGCGCACAAGACCGTTCTGCAGAACGTGATGCTCGGCCAGCTCAAGGTGCGCAAGACCGAGAAGAAGACCGCCGAGGACAAGGCGCGTGCGCTGCTCGACCGGGTGGGTGTCGGTGCCCAGGCCGACAAGTTCCCCGCGCAGCTCTCCGGCGGTCAGCAGCAGCGCGTCGCGATCGCGCGGGCGCTGGCGATGGACCCCAAGGTCATGCTCTTCGACGAGCCGACCTCCGCGCTCGACCCCGAGATGATCAACGAAGTCCTTGAGGTCATGCAGCAGCTGGCCCGTGACGGCATGACGATGATCGTCGTCACCCACGAGATGGGTTTCGCGCGTTCCGCGGCCAACCGGGTCGTCTTCATGGCCGACGGGAAGATCGTCGAAGAGGCCGCCCCGGAGCAGTTCTTCAGCAACCCCCGCAGTGACCGCGCCAAGGACTTCCTGTCGAAGATCCTTCACCACTGATGAGACAGACGTCCGACGTGCGCCGAAATAGAGGATGTTCAGCATGAAGTTCCGTAAGTCCGCCGCCTTCGCGACGATCGCCGTGCTCGCTCTCACCGGCACCGCCTGCGGTGGCAAGTCCGGCTCGGCCGGCGACAACGGTGCGGCGAAGCCCGGTGGCGCCGACGCTCCCAAGCTCCCCGCGTACACCGTCGCCAAGAACGTCTCCCTCGACTCCCCCGCCTTCAAGCGGGCCAAGAAGCGCGGGAAGCTGGTGATCGGCGCGAAGGCCGACCAGCCCTACCTCGGCTTCGAGGACCAGTCGACCAAGGAGCGCTCCGGCTTCGATGTCGAGATCGCCCGGATGATCGCTGCCGACCTGGGCTTCTCGAAGGACCAGATCGAGTGGAAGACGGTGGACTCCGGTATCCGTGAGACCGCCATCTCCAAGGGCCAGGTCGACTACTTCGTCGGTACGTACACGATCAACGACGAGCGCAAGAAGCTCGTCGGATTCGCCGGGCCCTACTACAAGGCGGGTGCCGCGCTCCTCGTCCGCAAGGACGAGAAGGCCATCACGGGTCCGGAGACCCTGAAGGGCAAGAAGGTCTGCTCGATCAAGGGCTCCACCCCGCTCGCGGAGATCGAGAAGCCGAAGTACGGCGCGAAGACCACCGAGCTCGCCAAGTACTCCGACTGCGTCCAGGAGCTGCTGACCAAGCAGGTCGACGCGGTCACCACCGACGACGCGATCCTCAAGGGGTACGCGGCCCAGAACCCGAAGAAGCTCAAGGTGGTCGGCAAGCCGTTCACCGAGGAGCCCTATGGCGTCGGCATGGGCAAGAGCGACAAGGCACTGCGCGACTTCATGGACTCGGCCCTGGAGAAGCACGTCAAGGACGGCACGTACAAGAAGATCTACGACGCCACCCTCGGCCTCTCCGGCTCCTCGTACGTCGCACCGCCGGCCGTCGAGCGCTACTGATCCACCCGGCACAGCGGACCGGCTGCCCCAACGGCCGGCCCGTCGCCGCCTGTCCGTAAGCGCTGAAGCGCCCCGTACCCGGGTACGGGGCGCCGCGCCCCCTGTCTTCCAGCTGCTGCCCGCCGACGCGGAGACCTCATGAACGTACTTTTCGACCACTTTTCGGCGTTCCGCGACGGTTTCATAGGAACCCTGGAGATCACCGTCATCAGCGCGGTGATCGCCTGTGTCCTCGGCATCGTCATCGCCGGCTTCCGGGTCTCGCCCGTGCCGCCGCTGCGGTTCTTCGGGACGGCCTGGGTCACCATTCTGCGGAACACCCCGCTGACCCTGCTCTTCCTCGTCGCCACCTTCGTGGTCCCCGAGATCTTCTTCCCGGGGATGAGCCCCTTCCTGCTGGCGTCGCTGGCGCTCGGCTTCTACACCTCGTCGTTCGTCTGTGAAGCGATCAGATCCGGTATCGGCACGGTTCCGCTGGGCCAGGCCGAGGCGGCCCGCTCGCTCGGTCTGAGCTTCTCCCAGACCCTGCGGATGATCGTCCTGCCGCAGGCCACCCGGACCGTCATCGCCCCGCTGAGCAGCCTCATCATCGCGCTGACCAAGAACTCGGCCATCGCGGGCGCCTTCAGCGTCACCGAACTCTTCGGCTGGCAGAAGGCGATGAGCGACCTCGGCTACGGCATCGTTCCCATCTTCATCTGGGTCGCCATCGGCTACCTGGTCATCACCTTCGCGATCAGCGGCATCTTCCGCCTCGTCGAGAGCCGTATGGAGGTCGCCCGATGAGTGCCAGCGTGCTCTACGACGCACCCGGCCCCAAGGCCGTCGTACGCAACCGGATCTACTCGGTCCTCGGCAGTGCGGCCATCGTCGCGCTGATCGTCGTCGCCGTCGTCCGTCTCTCCAGCAAGGGGGACCTCGACGGTGGCATGTGGGACATCTTCAACTACAGCGGTATCCGCACGAACATCGCCGACGCCGTCGTCGCCACGCTGAAGGCGTTCGCCATCGGCGCGGCGGGTTCGCTGGTCCTGGGTGTGGTGCTGGTCGTGGGCCGGCTCTCCGACCACCGCCCGGTGCGGTGGCTGGCGACCGCCTTCATCGAACTGTTCCGTTCCATCCCGCTGCTGATCACCATCTACGCGATCTGGGTCGGGTTCCTCACCGACTACTCGATGTGGGCGCTGGCACTGGGCCTGGCGATCTACAACGGCTGTGTGCAGGCCGAGGTGCTCAGGGCCGGTATCAACTCCGTCCCGAAGGGACAGCGGGAGGCCGCGTACGCCCTGGGCATGCGCAAGTCGCAGGTCGTGGCGACCGTGCTGATGCCGCAGGCCGTCCGTGCCATGCTGCCGACGATCATCAGCCAGCTGGTCGTCACGCTGAAGGACACCTCGCTCGGCTACATCATTCTCTATCCGGAGCTGCTGGCGACCGCACGGCTGATCGCCAGCAACACCCCGGTCAACGGCCAGTACCCGTACGTCTCGACGATCGTCGTCATCGGCTCGATCTATCTGGCGATGTGCCTGCTCCTCTCGGCGCTCGCCACCTGGATCGAGAAGCGCGGGCGGCGGGCGAAGACCGGGATCGCCGTGGCCACGGCCGGGCCCACCGGGGCCCCGGGAGCGCTGGACCCGGTCGGGGCGGTCGCGCCCGGCGCCGACCAGGCTCCGGGAACGGCCGTACCGACCACGGACGGCACCGTATCCGGGAAGTGAGCGCCGCGCGGGTGAGGTGAGTCCGGGCCAGGGGTGAGCCCACCCCGCCGCATACCGCCGTCACTTGACGCAAGCACCCGCAGTGGGTTGCATACGTTCTGTGATCGCGCACCGGGCTCTACCTGCCATCAGCCACTTCTCCGCACGGGTTCGAGGAGCCGCACCGTGGACCCGGTGATCATCGTCGGCGCGGGCCCGGTCGGGCTCGCGCTGGCTCTGGCGCTCGCCGCCCAGGACGTCCCGTCCGTCGTGCTCGAGGAAGGGACAGGCGAGGACGGACCGCGGCCCGCCCGCACGGTCGTACTGCGCCCGGAATCCGCTGACTTCCTGGGCGGGCTCGGCTGTGCGACGGCGCCGGGTGAGACCGCGCGCTGGGTGGCCTGGCGGTCCCTCAGGCGGAGCCAGCAGATGCAGCGGGTCGTCTTCGACGAGCCCGGCCGGGGCTCCGCCAGACCGCTGGGGACCAGCGGGCAGTCACTCACCGTCAGTGGGGTCAGTGGCTCCGGTGGACCGGACGGGGCCGATACGACCGGCGGGCTGGGTGCGACCGGCGGGTCCGGACCTGGCGGACCCTCGCCGCTCCATCTGCCCCAGCACGCGCTGACCCGCGGGCTGCGGGCGGCGATCGCCAAGCGCGAGCAGGTGAAACTGGTCACCGGCAGCCGGGTGGACACCGTGGAACAGGACCACACCGGCGTGACCGTGCACACGGCGGGACCCCAGGGGACCTGGTGGCGCGGCAGCCATCTGGTCGGCTGCGACGGGGCCCGGTCCACCGTCCGCAAACTGCTCGGTATCCGCTTCCCCGGCCGTACGGCGGTGGAGCGCCACGCGGTGGCCGCGCTCCGCACCGAACTGCCCTGGCCGGGCGAGGCGTTGCTGCACCGGCTGCCGCCCTGGCGCACCGGCGGCGAAGAGGTGACGGCCCGTCCGCTGCCGGACGACGTCTGGCGGATCGACTGGCTGCTTCCGCCGCGCGCCGAACTGGTCACCCCCGAGGCGCTGGTGGCGCGGGTCCGGGCGGCGCTGGCCGGCTGGTGCGGCGGTGAGACACCCCCGTACGAACTGATCGACACCGGCGTCTACACCCTGCACCACCGGCTGGCCAGGCGCTGGCGGGTGGGCCGGGCCTTCCTCGCCGGGGACGCCGCGCATCTGCTGGGCGCGCTCGGCACCCAGGAACTGGACGAGGGGCTGCTGGACGCCGGCAACCTCGCCTGGAAACTGGCCCAGACCTGGCACCACGGGGCGTCCGAGCTGCTGCTCGACAGCTACCAGGCGGAGCGCCGTACGGCGGTCGCGGCCCGGCTGCGCGCCGCTGACCAGTCCCTTCCGATACTGCGCGGCCGCGGTGGACTGCGGGCCTACCTCCCCGGCCGGGCGCGCGGGCACGACGCGCTGCTCGCGGACGGCCATCTGGGCAGCGGCGCACTCGGCGCGCCCCCCGGGTACGCCCACTCACCGCTGGCACCGCCGCGCACGCCCTCGCAGACCGCGGTGGGTACGGCCGCGGGCGCCCCGGTCGCCGACGTACGGGTCACGGCGCCGGACGGTACGGCCGTACGACTGCGCGAACGGCTCGGGCGCGGGCAGCTCCTTGTGGTGCTGGTCGCACCGGGCACCGGGGTGTGGGACCGGCGGCACTGGATGAAGGCGGGAGTGATGCCGAGGCTGGCCGCCGCGGTGAGCGCACTGCCGGTCAGGGGCGAACTCCTGGTCGCCGAGGCCTATCCGGGCGCTTCGGCGCACACCGTGCTGCTGGTGCGCCCGGACGGACATCTGGTCACCGCGTTCAGCGGAGTGCGCCCCGCCGAACTGTACGAAGCGGCCGACGCGGTCCGGGGCGGGGCGCCGACGACGGTCCGGGAGGAGAGCACCGCGGACGTCAATTGACCGTCGTGGGCGCACATGGTGTACTGCGGAGCGTGACCGACACCGATGTGCGCCTGTGGCGGAGGGTCCATATGGACCTCGTCCGCTATGCGGGCTGCACGTGTCGCCCATCCCGCTGATTCGCCTCTCCCCCGCGTGCCTGCGCCGCACCGTGCTGTTCTTTTCCGGGCTGCCGCGCCGCACGTCTCCGCGAACCACTCCGGACGGTCACCATGTCTCTCTCCGCACCCCTGCCTGCCCCCGCGCCCGCACGCTCCACCGCGCCCACCGCGAGCCGCCTCCTCGACTTCGTCACCCGCACCGCGGCCGACTCCGAACTCATCCGCTCGCTCCCCCTCGATCCCGGGGGCCGTACCTGGATCCGGCTGGACGGTCCCGGCGGGAGCGAGGCATGGCTGATCGGCTGGCCGCCGGGCACCGGCACCGGCTGGCACGACCACGGGGGCTCCCGGGGCGCGTTCGCCACGGCGGCCGGCGTGCTCACGGAGGACTCCCTTGCCGCTCGGCTGCCCACCGAAGGGTGGAAGACCCTCGAACTGGCCGACGGGGTGGACCGCACCCGGCAGCTGTCATCCGGTGACGGACGGGCCTTCGGCGCCCACCATGTCCACCAGGTGCTCAACGAGTCCGCCGCCGAGCACGCGGTCTCCGTGCACGCCTACTATCCGCCGCTGCCGCTGATGCGCCGCTACAGCCGCAGCGGCCCGCTCCTCCGCCTGGAGCAGGTCGAGCACCCCGGGGAGTGGGAGTGAGCGAGCCCTCCGAGCCGTCGCCCCCGCCCGGGCCGGTACCGGCGGGGGAGCCGCTCCCCGTACCCGGCCTGCTTCCTGCACCGGACCCGCTTCCCGCACCGGGCCCGGTCTCGGTGGACGAGCTGCTGGAGCGGGTCCGGTCGCAGCTCGACCGGATCGGGCCCCGGGAGGCTTTCGACGCCGCCGCGCGAGGGGCGCTGCTGGTGGACATCCGGTACGCGGAGCTGCGAGAGCGCGACGGACTGATCCCCGGGGCTCTGGTGGTCGAGCGCAACGAGCTGGAGTGGCGGCTCGACCCGCAGGGCAGCCACCGCGCACCGGAGGCCACCGGCCACGGTCTGCGGACCGTGGTGATCTGCAACGAGGGGTACGCGTCGTCCCTCGCCGCAGCCTCCCTGCAACAGCTGGGCCTCTACCGGGCGACCGACCTCATAGGCGGCTTCCAGGCCTGGCGCGCGGCGGGCCTCCCGGTCGACGGGCCATGAACTGGGAGCCCCGGATCGGTGAGCCCTGAACTCCGGACTGATCCATCGTGAACTGCTGAGCCCCGAACCGGTGGACTCCCCCGAACAGGCCGGGCCCTGGCCGTGCCAGGCCCTGAACAAGCCGGTCCCCGACCTTGCAGGGCCAGGAACGGCGGGAGTGCCCGGACAGCCGCTGAAGGCTGAAAGTCCGGGCGGCCGGCCGGGGCGGGTGTCCTTGCACCTCGGGAGGTGTCCGGACACCCGGCATGCCTGGACACCCCCGTAGCCCAGCGCCCCGTAGCCCAGTGAGCCGCCCCCACCCCACTACCCGTCGTCCTGGAGCCCCCCGCGCTCCAGGTCGGCCAGGTCCTCGCCCTCCTCCTCCAACGCCCGCCGCACCACCCGCAGGGCCATGCCCTCCGGGTATCCCTTGCGGGCGAGCATGCCCGCGAGGCGCCGCAGCCGTTTGTCGCGGTCCAGCCCCCGTGTCGTGCGAAGCCTGCGGGTGACCAGCTCCCGGGCGGTCTCCTCCTCCCGCTCGGAGTCCAGCTGCCCGACAGCCTCTTCGATGAGCTCGGAGCCCACCCCCTTCGTACGGAGCTCCCGGGCGAGCGCCCGCTTGGCGAGCCCCCGCCCATGGTGGCGGGACTCCACCCAGGCATCCGCGAAAGCCGCGTCGTTGATGAGCCCCACCTCTTCGAAGCGGGACAGCACCTCCTCGGACACCTCGTCGGGGATGTCCCGCTTCTCCAGGGCTTCGGCCAGTTGCTTACGGGTGCGTGCGGTCCCGGTGAGCAGGCGCAGGCAGATGGCCCGTGCCTGCTCCGCCGGATCCTGGGGCTTCTGCGGGCCCTGGTCCTGGGACCGCTTCTGCTGCGACCACTCTTGCCGGGACCGCTGCCGTCGCGGTCCCGCTGCTCCAGCCCCCTGTCCGTCCTCGCTCTCACCCTCGCCACCGGAGTCCGTGGCATCCGGCCACTCGGTTCTCCGGACCACGGATCAGCTCTTGGCCACGGCGGTCTTGGCCGTCTTGGCCTTGCCGCCGGCCGCCGGAGCGGGAACCGTCTTCGCCGCCTCATCGGCCGCGGGGGTGCCTGCAGCGCCCGCCTCGTCTCCGAGCTCGGCCTCCCGCCTGACGCCGATACCCAGCTTCTCCAGGATCTTCTTCTCGATCTCGTTGGCGAGATCGGGGTTGTCCTTCAGGAAGTTCCGGGCGTTCTCCTTGCCCTGCCCGAGCTGGTCACCCTCGTACGTGTACCAGGCGCCCGCCTTGCGCACGAAGCCGTTCTCCACGCCCATGTCGATCAGGCCGCCCTCGCGGCTGATGCCCTGGCCGTAGAGGATGTCGAACTCGGCCTGCTTGAAGGGCGGCGAGACCTTGTTCTTGACGACCTTGACCCGGGTGCGGTTGCCGACCGCTTCCGTGCCGTCCTTCAGCGTCTCGATCCGGCGGATGTCGAGGCGTACCGAGGCGTAGAACTTCAGCGCCCGGCCACCGGTGGTGGTCTCGGGAGAGCCGAACATGACGCCGATCTTCTCGCGGAGCTGGTTGATGAAGATCGCGGTGGTCTTCGACTGGTTCATCGCACCGGTGATCTTGCGGAGCGCCTGGCTCATCAGCCGGGCCTGCAGACCCACGTGCGAATCGCCCATCTCGCCCTCGATCTCCGCACGCGGCACCAGAGCCGCGACGGAGTCGACGACGACCAGGTCGAGTGCGCCGGAACGGATCAGCATGTCGACGATTTCCAGGGCCTGCTCGCCGTTGTCCGGCTGGGACAGGATGAGGTTGTCGATGTCGACGCCGAGCTTCCTCGCGTACTCGGGGTCGAGAGCGTGCTCCGCGTCGATGAAGGCCACCTGGCCGCCGAGCCGCTGGGCATTCGCCACCGCGTGCAGCGTCAGCGTCGTCTTGCCGGAGGACTCAGGACCGTACACCTCGACCACCCGGCCGCGCGGCAGACCGCCGACGCCGAGCGCGACATCGAGAGCGGTCGACCCGGTGGGGATGACCTCGATGGGCTCGTTGGGCCGCTCGCCCAGACGCATCACCGCGCCCTTGCCGAATTGCCGTTCAATCTGGGCGAGAGCGGCGTCCAGCGCCTTCTCGCGGTCGTTGCCTGCTGCCATGGGTTCCACCCGATTTGCTTGAGTCGATCGCTTCACGTCAATGACGCTAACCCCTGCCACTGACAATGGGCTCCGAAGCCCGTCCCGCCTGTGGACAACTCGGTGGACAACGCAGTGGGCAACGCAGTCGAGAACTCGTCCGAGTACCGGGCCAGACCCCCATAAGAACGGCTGTTCGATTTTGCTGTCAAGCGCGCCACGCGGGTGCCGGACCGGTCGGCGGCCGGGCCGGTCGAGGCCGGCGGACCGGACGGAACGAGACCGCAGGCCCCGAGCGGTGAACTTTTCCGTCCCGGTCGGCATCGGATCTTGTGATGCGAAAAAACCGACGTGGACTTGTTGCACGCCGAAGGTATGCGCCGCGAAGATCCCTGACCGCTCTGCCCTGCTTGCTCTGCAACGGGAGGAGACGGGGCGGGGAGGAAGCGCCGGAATGGAACGCGACCGGTGGCGAGCACCGGCCCATGGGCCGCCGCACGCCGACCAGTTGACGGAACGACCGGTTGACCGATCGGCCGGTTGAACCCTGCCGATCATGGAACCATTGCCACCGGGCCGCCGTCCTTCTGGGAGAGAACCCGGTAACCCCGGTTTCCCGACCGGCGTGTCCGTCTTCCGGCATCCCCAGCTTGCGTGCCGGTCCTCCAGCGCTCGGGCAGCCGGGTCTCCCCCGCCCCCACTCCCCCCACACACTTCCGCTCCGGCACTCCCACGCCACCGACCCGGCGCCCTCCCCAGGTGCCGGAGGCGCCTCAGCGCCGCCCTTCCGACCGTACGGGCCCGCGCCACGCGGTCCTGCGCTGCCCGTCGCGACCGCAGCACCGCCCGTCCATGCCACAGATCAGACTCAGGTGAACCTCATGCCTTCTGCCGACACCCTGGCCTCCACCGAGACCACCAGCACCTCCGGAACCACCGGAACTGCCGAAACCATCGACGCCGTACGCAGCCGCTTCTTTCCCGTACGGCTCCCCGGCGCGAGCAGCGGAGTCGGCCGCTGCGTCGACGAGGCGACATTCCGGGAAGCGGTCGGAGCGATCTACGCGGATGTCTTCCCGGACCGGGACGCCTACCCGTACCGCCCCAAGTCCGAGGAGCTGGCCGCGGAATACCGGGCGCTCCACCAGGAGCGGATCCTCATGGAGGACGGCGACGGCAAGGTGATGGGGTGGCTGAAGGGCCGCATGGCGGACCCCGACACGTTCTATCTGGGCACGAGCGGAATGCTGCCGGAATACCGCGCGCAGCGCGTCGCCGCTCTCTGCTACGTCAAGCTGCTGGAGTATCTGCGGGCGCTCGGCTACGAGCGGGTGACCTCCGAGCACCACCCGGGCAACCGCACCGCGATGATCTTCCAGCTCAAGCACGGATTCAGCATCGAGGGCATGAGCCTGGACGAGCGCTGGGGACCGATGGTCAAGATGGTGCGCTTCTTCGACAAGGACCGCCAGGCCGAGTTCGACCGGCGCTTCGGCTTCGAGCAGTACCCGAAGGGCGCCTGACCGCGCACTGCGTCCACGCGCCGCCGACCGCGCGGCCGGGCGCCCGATCCACCGGCAGAAGCCCCTTCGCCACTCTCCCTTGAACCTTGAACAGGCGGCGGTTCCGTGCGGAGCCGCCGCCCCTGGGGCGTGTCCGGCGCAGGGCCCCTGTCAACACCCCCACTCAGCGACCCGATGAGGAAGCGTGCACATCACCTATCTGCTCGCCACCGGCAGCAACGCGATCTACGACGGAAAGTACAGCCAGCGCGGGCGCTTCCACACCTACGGCCAGCAAAGCTTCGTCCTCGACCTGATCAGGACCATGAGCCGGGCGGGCCACAGCGTGCGGCTCATCGTCGACACGCCTGCCAGCTTCGCCCTGACCTCGACGTTCAACGGTATGGACGCCGTCACCGTGACGGAGGAGATCGACCCTTCGGGCAAGACCGATCTGATCCTGGTCGACGAGGTGCCCGATGAGATGCTGATGCACTTCGACGCGCACATACCGGCGTTCAGGATCGTCCACCACGCGGGCCGGCGCTCGTCCGACTACCTCGTCTCGCGCTGCGCGCGCTTCCTGTGCATGACCGAGAACGCGCTGTCGCTGCAGCAGAAGTACCTCCCTCCGGACCGTGCGGTCCTCGTCCACCAGGGCGTCGACCTGGAACGCTTCCCCGCGGTCCTCACCAGGAGCGGCGGGCGGCGGCCACGGGTCCTGGTCTACTGCCGGATGGACTCCGGGCGCGAGGCGCTCCTCGGCCGGATCATCGAGAACATCGACCGCGAGGAACTCCTCGTGTACGTGGCGGGCGACGGCCCGGGGTTCTGGGACACCAGCGACCGCTTCGGCAGCGACATCGTTCTCATCAACCATGTGCCGTGCCAGTCGATACCCAACCTCCTCGCGGAGATGGACGTGGTCATCTCGCTCGGGCGCGGTGCGATGGAGGCCATGGCGACGGGGATCCCGACTCTCTGCGCGGGCCACCACTACGCCGGGCCCGTCACGGCGGACAACATCGGCTCCCTGCTGCGGTACAACCTCACCGGCGCCGACAGCGACCGCGATCCGGCCCTGGTCATGACGGACATCCGCGAGGCACTGCACTCCGACCGCCGGGCCGTCCGGGCCCTGGCGGAGGAACGGCTGTCGGCCGACGCGTTCATGGAGAGCGTCTCCGATCTGTACGCGCAGCTCGCCGGATGACGGACGGGGCAACGGGCGGAGCAACGGGTGGGACGGCGCACAGCACCGGCGACGCGGCGCCGCACGGGGCGCCCGACACGACACCGGGCGGGGTGACCGGCGCACCCCGGGACGGGCCGGCCGACACCGCACAGGACAGTGCGGCCGGCGGGGCGGCCGGCGCGACATCGGGCGTACGCGCGCCGGGACTTCTCGCGTCCCGCAACGCACGGCTCTACTACACCGGGCTGGTCGTCTCTCAGGTCGGCACCAACACACAGCTCGTGGCCCTGGGCTGGTTCACCTACCAGCTCAGCCACAACGCGGTCGTGCTGGGAATCGTCACCGCCGCACCGATCTTCACGATGCTGCTGTTCAGCCAGGTGGGCGGGCTGGCCGCCGACCGCTTCCCACCGCGCCGGGTGCTGCTGTGCACCCACTCCCTGCTCGCCGTACTGGCTCTGCTGCTGGGCCTGTTGGCGCGCAGCGGCTCGCTCGCGGTGTGGCATCTCGTGGTCAGCGCGCTCTGTGTCGGCGGCATCAACGCGATCGGTCTGCCGACGGAGCAGGTCTTCGTAGCGGAAGTCGCGGGCGATGCCCTGCTCAGGCGGGCGGTCACGCTCAACAACGTCATTCTCAACCTGTCGTTGGTCGTGGGCTCCTCCCTGGCGGGGCCTCTCATGGGTGCGGTGGGGCTGGGCGGGGTGGCCCTGCTGAACGGGCTCTCCTATCTGACGATGCTCACCGCGCTCCTCCTCGTCCGCCCGGCGCAACTCCATGCCCGCCCCCGGCGGACGGGAGGGCGCCCCCGGGTGCGCGGCGCCTGGGGGTACGTACGGCACAGCCCCGGCCTCACGCTCCTGCTGCTCGTCATCGGCACGGTCGGCCTCTTCGGCACGAGTCTGCCCTCGCTGCTGCTCCTGCTGACGTCCAGCGAACTCACGGAGCAGGCCGGGGCATACGGCATCCTGCTCGCCGTCATCTCCGTCGGCTCCCTCATCGGGGCCTGGCTGACCTGGAGCACCAAGATCGTGCTGGGCACGGTGCTGGTGGGCAGCATCCTGCTCGGGATCCTGGAACTCGTCACCGCGGCCATGCCGTCCCTGCTGACCCTCGGCCTGGTGCTGCTGCCGGTCGGAATGGTCTCGCTCATCCTGCGGGCAGGCCTGCTCAGCCTGGCGCAGCTCCAGACGCTGCCGGAGTTCCGGGGCCGGGTGATGGCGATCTTCCAGCTGGTCTACCGCGGGGGCTGGTTCCTCGGCACCCTGCTCGCGAGCTGGGCGGCGCAGATGTGGGGCCCCCGCCCGGCGATCGCGTGGGGCGGGGCGGCGGTGACCCTGGCCGTCATGGCGATCGTGCTGGTGATGACGGTGTTCCGCGCCATGTCGGTGTCGCTGGTCGCTCGGCGCGTTCCCCGCGTACGGATTGCCCTCGCGCCGGAGCCGGAGGGCCGGCACCGGCGTCCTCCGCGCCATATGACCGCGGAATCATGAGGGCGGCGCCGCGGTCTCGCGGTCTCCTCAGGGGGCGGTCCGAGGAGGCCGTCGCAAGGGGGGCCGTCTCAAGGGGCTGATGTGTCGTCGCCGCCGTTCCCCGGCCTCGGGACCCGGCCCTGGAACAGGGAGCCCCTGATCCGCGCGGGCACCGAGGCCGCGTCCCGGAGCCCGCGTACGTCACGTATCCCGCGCCTCCCGTGGACGCGCGGATCGTCCGTGACGTCGTAGCGCTTCACATAAACGCCCAGGAACGCCTGGAGGGTGGCCACCGCCGGAATGGCGATCAGCGCGCCCACCGCACCCAGCAGCGCGGTACCCGCGATGACCGAGCCGAAGGCCACCGCGGGATGGATGTCGACGGCCTTCGCCGTGAGCTTCGGCTGCAGCCCGTAGTTCTCGAACTGCTGGTAGATCACCACGAAGACCAGCACCCACACCGCGTACCAGGGGTTCACCGTGAAGGCGAGCAGCATGGGCAGCGCGCCCGCCAGATAGGTGCCGATGGTCGGGATGAACTGGGAGACCAGACCGACCCAGACCGCGAGCGCGGGGGCGTACGGCACGTTCAGCACGACGAGCACGATGTAGTGCGCCACGCCGGAGATCAGTGCCATCACACCGCGCGAGTAGAGATAGCCGCCGGTCTTGTCGACCGCGATCTCCCAGGCCCGCAGCACCTCGGTCTGCTTCGACGGCGGCAGTACGGAGCACAGGGCGCGTCGCAGGCGTGGGCCGTCGGCCGCGAAGTAGAAGGCGAACAGGAAGATCGTCAGCAGCCGGAAGAGGCCGCCCAGCACGGTGGTCGACACGTCGAGGACACCGCTCGCACTGTTCTGGACGTACTTCTGCAGCCAGTCCGAGTGCAGCACGCTGTCCTGGACCTGCACCCGGGACAGCTCGCTGTGGAAGGTGTGGTTGGTCCAGTTGATCACCACGTCCAGGTACTTGGGGAACTCCTCGACCATGTCCACGATCTGTCCGGCGAGCATCGAGCCGAGCAGGAAGACGAATCCGGCCGCCGCGAGCGCCACCGCGAAGAAGACCAGGAAGGTGGCGAGGCCGCGGCGCATGCCGCGCGCCGCCATCCGCCCCACCGCGGGCTCCACGGCCAGCGCCAGGAAGAACGCGATGAGGATGTTCGTCAGCAACCCGATGAGCTGGTAGAACGCCCAGCTGCCCAGCTCGAAGCAGGCGACGAGGGCGAGGGCGAGCACCATCGCCTTCGGCAGCCAGCGGGGCATGGATGCGCGGCCCGCAGGCACACCGCGCCCGGTGGCGGGCGGGGGCGTGGCACTGCCCGGCGCGGCCCGGTCCGCGGTGGTCCGGTCACCGGTCGTCCGGTCCGCGGCGGTGTCGTCCGGGGTCATCTGGTCCTCGGCAGTCTCTTCGGTCGTCGATCGGTGGCACAGGCATGCGATGGCACGGGCCCAGTCTTGCGCACCCCTGTGACAACCGGCCGCACGGCCCGGGCCCGGGCGGCGCTCAGCGCCGTTCCTCGGGGATGCCGGCCGCGGCGCAGACGCCCCGCCAGACGTCCTTCGTCTCCCAGCCGGCGGCCAGTGCCTCGTGCACCGTACGACCGCCCAGCTCCGCCATCACATGGTCACGCGCGAACGAGTCGGCGTACGCCTCGCCGAAGTGCTCCGCCATCCGTTCCCAGAAAATCGTCAACCGCATGACTTCAGTATCCAGCCCCTGGGAGTGCAGCCCAGCCCGTCTCCCTTGCCCCCGGCTCTTTCCGCTCTACCTTCGGAGCATGGCTGGAACCGGAGCATCTCCTCTCGCACGCGCCGAGCACTTCATCTGGCTGACGGCCCGGGTGCTGGAACAGCGGAGGTTCGCGTACCACTTCCTCGACGGACGCGCCGACGCGGTGGAAGCGGCACTCGCCGCCCACCTCAATCCGGACGGCGGGTACGGGCACGGGCTCGAACCCGATCTGCGCGGACCGGTGAGCCAGCCCCTGCACACGGCGCACGCGCTGCATGTACTCGACTCCGTGGGGCGCTGCGGCGGGATGCGGGTGGAGCGGGTGTGCCGCTATCTGACCGGGGTCTCCACCAGGGACGGCGCACTGCCCGCAGTCCACCCCTCGCAGCGCGGCTACCCCTGCGCGCCGTTCGTCCCGGTGGTCGACGACCCGCCGAGCGAACTGCTGGCCACCGGGCCCGTGGTGGGTGTGCTGCACCGCAATGAGGTCTGGCACGCCTGGCTCTTCCGGGCCACCGAGTTCTGCTGGAGGGCCGTCGACGCGCTGGAACACTCCCACCCGTACGAGATCCAGGCGGCGGTCGCCTTCCTGGACGGGGTCCCCGACCGGTCCCGGGCGGAGGCGGCTGCCGACCGGCTGGGCCGGCGGGTGCGGGAACAGCGGCTGGCCGTGCTGGACCCGGCGGACCGCGCGTCGTATCCGGTCGCGCCGGGGTACGCGCCGGGGGAACTGCACTTTCCGTACGACTACGCGCGCGTGCCCGGTTCCCTGGCGCGCGGCTGGTTCACCGACGAGGAGATGGACCGGTCACTGGACTTCCTGGCGGACGAGCAGGGCCAGGACGGCGGCTGGCCGGTCAACTGGCGTTCCTGGGCGCCGGCCCCCCTGATGGAGGCAAGGCCCATGGTGACGGTCCAGGCGCTGCTGACGCTGCGCGCACACGGCCGCGGCATCGCCTGACGGTGCCGTGGCCGCGTAGCCCAGCGTGCGCGGCGCTGCGGGGCGCGCGGGGTCCAACGGAGCGCGGGGTCTAACGGAGCGCGGGGGTGTACCCACGCGTGGGGTTCAGCCCAGTGCGCGCACCCCCGCGGTGACCACCACCGCTGCCCCGACGATGACCAGGAAGGGAGCGCGCAGGGCCAGCGCGAGCGCCGCCGCTGCGACCCCGGCGACCCGTGCGTCCACCGTGAGGTGGTGGCCGCTTCCGAAGGTCTGCTGGGCGGTGAGGGCCGCCAGCAGCGCGACCGGGAGCAGCGCGGACAGCCGCTTGACGACCGGCCGCTCAAGCATGCCCGCGGGGATCAGCAGACCCAGCAGTTTGGCCAGGTAGCAGCCGATGGCCGTCACCCCGATCGCGATCCAGACGCCGTTCATCGCTCCGGTCCCTCCTTCTTCTCCTGCCCGGCGCCCCGCTCCGGGCAGGAGCGCTTGTCCGCCCCCGGCGCACGGCTTACTTCGCGCCCCTTGAAGAGCAGGACGGCCGGAGCCGCGAGTGCGGCGACCAGCACCGGCGCCCCGCCGGGCAGCAGCGGCAGCAGTCCGAGCCCCAGTACGACGGCGAGCCCGGCGACCGCCCGTTCTGTCGCCGTCCGCAGCATGGGGGCGAGGAGCGCCAGGAAGACCGCGGGGCCGGCGGCGTCGAGGCCCCAGGCCCCGGTGTCGCCGAGCGCCCGCGCACCCAGCGCCCCGAGCAGCGTCGTGAGGTTCCACAGCACGTACAGCGTCAGGCCCGTGGCGGTGAAGCCGATCCGGGCAGCACGCCGGGTCGCCTGGGCGAGGGTGACGGCGGTCGTCTCGTCGATCACCCAGTGCGCGGCGAGAGGCCGTACGGCGCGCGGCAGGGCCAGCAGCTGGGACAGCCGCAGCCCGTAGAAGGTGTTGCGGACTCCGAGGAAGAAGGCGCCCGCTGCGGCGGCGAACGGGCTGCCGCCTGCCGCGAGCGCACCGACCAGCGCGAACTGCGAGGCGCCGGTGAAGACCAGCAGGCTGAGCAGGCAGGTCTGCAGCAGGCTGAGACCGGAGCCCGCCGAGGTCACGCCGAATGCGAACCCGGAGAGGCCGACCGCGACGCCGACACCCAGCGCGTCCCGGACGACGGCCGCGTCCGCCCGCTGCTCCGGCCCTGTGCCTGGCCGGTCCGGTCCTGTGCCGGGGTCTTCCGGTCCCGTACGGGGCTGTTCCGGTCCGGTGCCGGTCTGTTCCGGTCTCGCGCCTGGCCGGCCCGGTCCGGTGCCGGGGTCCGTGAATATTGTCCGATCCGTTGCCACCGGGCAGACGCTACGAGGAACGGCCCGGCCCGGTCTTGTACGTTCTTGCGCGTTCCCGCTGGTAGGCACCCGGCGGCACCCCCACGATCCGGGTGAAATGCCGGTTCAGATGGGGCTGGTCGGCGAACCCGACGGCGGCCGCGGTCGCCGCGGGGGTGGCGCCCGCCTCCAGGAGGTGCCTGGCCCGCCGCACCCGGGCATCGGTGAGCCAGCTGTGCGGCGGCATGCCGTACGCCGTCCGGAAGGCACGCAGCAGGGCGAAGGGGCTCGTACCGAGGCCGGTGGCGAGCTGTTCGAGAGACGGCGGCCGCACCATCCGCTCCTCCAGCACCGCACGCGCGCGGGCCGCGTTCCCGGCGCCCGCCGTGCGCGGCACCCGTTCGGGGAGCCGGCCCCCGTGGGCGCGCAGCAGCCGGGCGACGGCGAGCCGTAGCAGACTGTCGGCGGCCAGCGCGTTGCCCTGCTCGGCCGCGCGGTGCACCCCGACGACGAGGCGCGCGGCCTCCGCGTCGTCGACGACCGGTGAGGTGAAGCCGACCGGGCCGCTGAGGGTGCTGATGTCGGAGGCGACTTCGGCGATCAGTCCTGCGGCCGGGTAGAGCGTCCGGTAGACCCAGCCCTCGGGTACGCCGGCGAATCCGGTGTGCGCGGTGTCGGGGTTCACCAGGGCGAGCTGCCCCGGCCCCGCCCTGACCAGCTCGTCGCGGTAGTGGAAGGCCTCGACGCCATAGGTGATCGCGGCCATGACGAACGACTCGTGCGTGTGCCTCGGGAACGATTTGCGGATGTAGCGGGCGTGCAGCAGATCGACGCCCGGCAGCGCGTCGAGCTGCCAGTGCCGTGCCTGCTCCCGGTCGCCCGGTCCTGCTGTTCCCGATACCTCCATGCCTCCATTGTTTCCCCAGGTCCGGGCGGTTGTCAGTGGTGCGGTGCACGATGGGGACATGGTGACGTCAGCGCTCGACTCCTTCTCCCCCGCGACCCGCGGCTGGTTCACGGGCGCCTTCACCGCGCCCACCCCGGCCCAGGACGGTGCGTGGCGGGCGATCGGTGCCGGGTCCGATGTGCTGGTCGTGGCGCCGACCGGTTCCGGCAAGACGCTCGCCGCGTTCCTCGCCGCCCTCGACCAGCTGGCTTCGGCGCCCCCGCCCGCCGAAGCCAGGAAGCGCTGCCGGGTGCTGTATGTCTCCCCGCTCAAGGCGCTCGCGGTCGATGTCGAGCGCAACCTCCGCAGCCCGCTGACCGGTATCCGTCAGGAGTCGGTGCGGCTCGGGCTCCAGGAGCCCGATGTCCGGGTCGGTATCCGCTCGGGCGACACCCCCGCCACCGAGCGGCGGTCGATGGCGCTCCGCCCGCCGGACATCCTGATCACCACCCCCGAATCGCTCTTTCTGATGCTCACCTCGTCCGCGCGGGAAGCGCTGACGGGCGTCGAGACGGTGATCCTGGACGAGGTCCACGCCGTCGCGGGCACGAAGCGCGGTGCCCACCTCGCCGTCTCCCTGGAGCGGCTGGACGAGCTGCTGCCACGCCCGGCCCGCCGTATCGGGCTGTCGGCGACGGTCAGGCCGGTCGACGAGATCGCCCGCTATCTCTCGCCGCAGCGCAAGGCCGTGATCGTGCAGCCCGCGTCGGGCAAGGAGTTCGACCTCTCGGTGGTCGTCCCCGTCGAGGACCTGGGCGAGCTGAGTGGTTCTCCGGCCTCCGACACCGATCCGGACAAGGCGGAGAAGCCCTCCATCTGGCCGCATGTCGAGGAGCGCATCGCGGATCTGGTGCAGGCGCACCGCTCGACGATCGTCTTCGCCAACTCCCGCCGCCTGGCGGAGCGCCTGTGCAACAGGCTGAACGAGATCGCGTACGAGCGGGCCACCGGGGAGGTCATGCCCGAGGCCCACTCCCCCGCCGAAGTGATGGCCGAGTCGGGCGCCGCCAAGGGTGCGCCCCCGCTGCTGGCCCGTGCGCACCACGGCTCGGTCTCCAAGGAGCAGCGCGCCCAGGTCGAGGAGGACCTCAAGGCGGGCCGGCTGCCCGCGGTCGTGGCCACGTCCAGCCTTGAGCTGGGGATCGACATGGGGGCTGTCGATCTGGTCATCCAGGTCGAGTCACCGCCGTCGGTGGCCTCCGGCCTCCAGCGGGTGGGCCGCGCCGGACATCAAGTCGGCGCCGTCTCCACCGGTGTCGTCTTCCCCAAGTACCGGGGGGACCTGGTGCAGGCCGCCGTGGTGACCGAGCGGATGCGGACCGGCTCGATCGAGGCGCTGCGCGTCCCGGCGAACCCGCTGGACGTGCTCGCCCAGCAGCTGGTCGCCATGGTGGCGCTCGACAGCTGGCAGGCAGACGACCTGCTGGCGGTGGTCCGCCGCGCCGCACCGTTCGCCGCACTCCCCGAATCCGCTTTCACAGCGGTCCTGGACATGCTCGCCGGACGCTATCCGTCGGACGCCTTCGCGGAGCTGCGCCCGCGTGTGGTGTGGGACCGCATCGCCGGTACAGTCACCGGCCGCCCCGGGGCGCAGCGTCTCGCCGTCACATCCGGCGGCACCATCCCCGACCGCGGACTCTTCGGGGTCTTCCTCGCCGGGGCCGACCCCAAGAAGGGCGGGGGCCGGGTCGGCGAGCTGGACGAGGAGATGGTCTACGAGTCCCGGGTGGGTGACGTCTTCACCCTCGGCACCACCTCCTGGCGCATCGAGGACATCACCCGTGACCGGGTGCTGGTCACCCCGGCGCCGGGGGTGCCGGGCCGGCTGCCGTTCTGGAAGGGCGACCAGCTGGGCCGCCCGCTCGAACTGGGCCGTGCCGTGGGCGCGTTCCTCCGTGAGGTGGGCGGGCTCGCACCGGACGACGCGCGGCTGCGGCTGCTCGCCGCCGGGCTGGACGCCTGGGCGGCCGACAATGTCCTCGGCTATCTGGACGAGCAGCGCCGCGCCTGCGGCCATGTGCCGGACGACCGGACCATCGTCGTCGAGCGGTTCCGCGACGAGCTGGGCGACTGGCGGGTGGTGGTCCACTCCCCGTTCGGCGCCCAGGTGCACGCGCCCTGGGCGCTCGCGCTGGGCGCCAAGCTCTCCGAGCGGTACGGGATGGACGCCCAGGTCATGCACGCCGACGACGGGATCGTGCTGCGGCTCCCCGACGCGGATCTGATGGGCCTCGACCTGCTGGACGCCGATCCGGCCGCGCCGGGCATCGAGTACGACACGGAACAGGCCCCGCTCGGGGCGGCCGATGTGGCCTTCGACAAGGGCGAGATCAACCAGATCGTCACCGACCAGGTCGGCAGCTCGGCCCTGTTCGCCTCCCGTTTCCGCGAGTGCGCGGCCCGAGCGCTCCTCCTGCCGCGCCGCAGCCCCGGAAAGCGGACGCCGCTGTGGCAGCAGCGCCAGCGAGCCTCCCAGCTGCTTCAGGTCGCGAGCGAGTTCGGCTCGTTCCCGATCGTTCTCGAAGCCGTTCGCGAGTGCCTGCAGGACGTGTTCGACGTACCCGGTCTCACCGAGCTGATGGGCGACATCGAGTCGCGCCGTGTCCGGCTCGTCGAAGTCACCACGGCCGAGCCTTCACCCTTCGCCCGCTCGCTCCTCTTCGGCTATGTCGCCCAGTTCCTCTACGAGGGCGACTCACCGCTCGCCGAGCGGAGGGCGGCGGCCCTCTCGCTGGACTCCCGGCTCCTCGCCGAGCTGCTCGGCCGGGCCGAGCTGCGCGAGCTGCTGGACGCCGATGTGCTGGACGAGTTGGAGAGAGAGCTCCAGTGGCTGACGGAGGACCGGCGGATCAAGGACGCCGAGGGGGTCGCGGACCGGCTGCGGCTGCTGGGCCCGCTGACCGACGCCGAGCTGGCCGGCCGCGGGGCGGAGCCGCAGTGGGCACCCGACCTGGCAGCCGCCCGGCGCGCCATCCGGGTCCGTATCGCGGGGACCGACCACTGGGCGGCGATCGAGGACGCGGGCAGGCTCCGGGACGCGCTCGGCACCGCGCTCCCGGTGGGGGTGCCCGAGGCCTTCACGGAGCCGGTCAAGGACCCGCTGGGCGATCTGCTCTCCCGCTTCGCCCGGACGCACGGCCCGTTCACCTCGTCCGCGGCAGCGGCGCGCTTCGGTCTGGGCAGCGCGGTCACGGACGGCGCGCTGCAGCGGCTCGCCGCGGCGGGCCGGGTGGTCCAGGGCGAGTTCCACCCCTCGGGCATCGGCCAGGAGTGGTGCGACGCCACGGTGCTGCGCAGGCTCCGCCGCCGTTCTCTGGCAGCTCTGCGCGAGGAGCTGGAACCGGTGCCGCCCGAGGCGCTGGCCTCGTTCCTGCCCCAGTGGCAGCACCTCGGCGACGGCAGCCTGCGGGGCATCGACGGACTGGCACGCGCCGTCGAGCAGCTCCAGGGAGCGCCTGTCCCCGCCTCCGCACTGGAGAGACTGATCCTGCCGTCCCGGGTGGCCGGCTACACCCCGGCGCTCCTCGACGAACTCACCACGACGGGTGAGGTCGTCTGGGCGGGAGCGGGCGCGCTCCCGGGCAAGGACGGCTGGATCTCCCTCTTCCTCGCGGACAGCGCGCCACTGCTCGTCCCACCCCCGCACCCTCTGGAGCTGAGCGCGCTGCACGAGTCCGTGCTCCAGGCCCTCGCCCCCGGCTACGGCCTGTTCTTCCGCCAGCTCAAGGATCATGTCCGCGCCACCACCCACCCGGACTGCACCGATCCCCAACTGGCCGACGCCATCTGGGACCTGGCCTGGTCGGGCCGGCTGACCAACGACACACTGGCCCCGCTCCGCTCCCTGCTGGGCTCCGGCCGTACGGCGGGCTCCACCGCCCACCGGGCCCGCCGTACGGTCCCGCGCGGGCGGTACGGCTCCCTCACCGGGGCGGCACGCCCCGGCTCACGGACCGGGCCACCGACCGTGGCCGGCCGCTGGTCCGTGCTGCCGGCCGCCGAGCCCGACGCGACCCGCCGGGCGCACGCCCTGGCCCGTACGCTCCTGGACCGGCATGGTGTCGTCACCCGCGGCGCGGTCTCGGCCGAGGGTGTCGAGGGCGGCTTCTCCGCGGTCTACCGCATCCTCTCCGCGTTCGAGGACACCGGGCAGGCCAGACGGGGCTATGTCGTGGAGGGCCTGGGCGCGGCGCAGTTCGCGATGGACGGCGCGGTGGACCGGCTGCGTGCCGCGTCCACCGCACGGGACCGCGCGGAAGCGGGCGCGCCGGGCCGGGCGGTGGTGCTGGCCGCGGCGGATCCGGCCAACGCCTATGGAGCGGCGCTGCCCTGGCCGGAGTCCCCGGGCGGGGTGGGCCACAAGCCAGGCCGCAAGGCGGGCTCCCTCGTCGTCCTGGTCGACGGAGAGCTCGTCCTCTATATGGAGCGCGGCGGCAAGAGCCTGCTGTCCTGGCCCACCGAGCCCGACCACCCCGGGCTGCTCGCCGCGGGGCAGGCCCTCGCCGCAGCGGCGGCTTCGGGGGCTCTCGGCACCGTGACCGTGGAGCGCACCAATGGTGCGTCCGCCCTCACCTCCGACCTGGGCCGCACCCTGGAGGCGGCCGGATTCGTCGCCACCCCCAGGGGGCTGCGGCTGCGGGCCTGAACAGCGCGGGTCTGCGGGTCCCGCCGTGCAGCCCGCATCATGGAGACATGCCCGAAGGAGACAGCGTCCACCAGGCGGCCACGCGACTGCACACGGCGCTCGCCGGCCACGTTCTCACCCGGTTCGACCTGCGCGTCCCCCGGTTCGCCACCGCAGATCTCACCGGGCGCACCGTCCTCGGCGTCATCCCGCGCGGCAAACACCTGCTGACACGTGTCGAAGGCGGCCTCACTCTGCACAGCCATCTGCGGATGGAAGGCGCCTGGAAGGTCTACGTCCCGGGTGAACGCTGGCGCGGCGGCCCCACGTACGAGATCCGTGCCGTCCTCGGGACGTCCGGCCACACCGCCGTCGGCTACCGCCTCCCCGTACTCGAACTGCTGCGGACCACCGACGAGAGCACGGTGGTGGGCCATCTCGGCCCGGACCTCCTGGGCCCCGACTGGGACCCCGGCAGAGCACTCACCAACCTGCTGGCCGACCCCGGCCGGCCGCTCGTCGAGGCCCTGCTCGACCAGCGCAACCTCGCAGGAATCGGAAATGTCTTCGCAGCGGAGATCTGCTTCCTGCTGCGCGCCACCCCCTGGCTGCCGGTCGGGCAGCTCCCCCGCCCCGAAAGGGCGGTCACCGTGGCGAAGAAGCTACTGGAGGCCAACCGCGACCGCCCGGTCCGCAGCACCACGGGCCGGCCGGACCAGCGTCTGTACGTTTACGGACGCGCACCCCGCCCCTGCCTGCGCTGCGGCACCTCCGTACGCCGGGCCATCCGCACCGACAGCGGCCAGGGCAACGGCAGCCGTGAGCGTCCGACGTACTGGTGCCCCACCTGCCAGACCGGACCCACCGAACCCACCAGTCCCACAGAACCCACCAGCCCCACTGATCCCACCGCCTCCTAGCCCCCGCCCGCAACACAGTTGACGACCCGTCAGTTCCGGTCGTACGGTCCCGTCATGCCCGTCACGGCGTACGACCTCACCGGCCGCACCGCATTCGTCACCGGCGCGGCGAGCGGCATCGGCCGCGCCAGTGCCGTACTCCTCGCGGAGGCGGGCGCCGCCGTCCACTGCGCGGACCGCGACGATGCGGGGCTGCGCGAGACCGTCGCCACGATCACGAATGCGGGCGGCGCCGCGCACCCCCATCCGCTGGACGTCTCCGACCGCGCCGGTGTGGAGGCGGCCGTCGAGTCGGCCGTCACAGCCGCCGGCCGGCTGGACATCCTCGCCGCAGTCGCGGGAATCATGCACAGCAGTCCCGTCCTGGAGACGCGGGACGAGGATCTGGACCGCGTTCTCGCCGTCAACTTCAAGGGCGTGCTCTACGCCTGCCAGGCCACGGCCCGCGCCATGATCGCGACGGGCACTGCGGGGAGCATCGTCACGATGGCATCGGGCGCCGTGGACACCGGCGGGCCGGGCCTGCTCTGCTACGGCGTGACGAAAGCCGCCGTCTTCCAGCTCACGAAAACACTCGCGACCGAGGTGGGCCCGCACGGGATCCGGGTCAATGCGGTCGCGCCCGGCTGGATCCGCACCCCCATGACGGAGCGGCACAACAACAGCGAGGCCCAGGCGCACACCGCCGCCCTGATGTCCCGGATGTCACCGCTGGGCCGCGTGGGCGCCCCGGAGGAGATCGCGCACGCCGTACTCCATCTGGCATCCGACGCCGCCGCTTTCACCACCGGTCAGATCCTGCGCCCCAACGGCGGCGTCGCGATGCCCTGGTGAACCGGCACCGTCCGGACCCCCGCCGCCGCGCCGAGGCAGAGCGCGGACCCGCCCACCGCGAACGGCCCCCCGCCCGCCCGGCCGGAAACGCCACCACATGTATCGGCAGGAGGCTCAGCCCCCATCCCCCGACCGCGACAGCGCTCTCCAGCGGCCCGGACCCGGAAGGTGTCAGCACCAGCCGCAGCACGGCCCACCACCACAGCCCGCCGAGCAGCAGCGCCAGCGCCCCCGCCGGCACCCACCGCCGCGCCACTCCCTTGCAGTCAGCCCCATCAGCCCGAAAACCGAGCCGCCCGCACCGCCGGAACCGCGCCGGAAAAGGCGCGGGGAACGACGAGAAGGCAGAGCAGGCCGTCGCAGAGGTCGCACCGGAGCGGGGAGCCCGGTAAACGTTCCGGCCGGGGCGCCGCCTGGGGCCGGTCACCGCCACCCGGCGGGAGGGCGCACGAGACGCCCGCCCGGCGCATATGCGCACGCCGTTACGCGTTGTTCTCCGCCTGGTACATCCAGGCGTGCTTCTCCAGGGCCGCGGTGGCCCCGATGAGCAGATCCTGTGTCACCGGGTCCGGGGCATCGGTGGCCGCGATCCGCTCCCGCATCCGGCTGATGACGGCCCCGAGCGCGTCCACCAGCGTCCTGATGGCGTCGGTGTCCTTGATCCACCCTGCGGGGGCTTCACTGATCGCACTGGTCCTGGAGACCGTCGCGGCCCGTCCGTCCGGTGTCACCCCGACCGCGGAGGCCCGCTCCGCGACCGCGTCCATGTACTGCCTCGCGGTGTCGACCACCTCGTCGAGCTGGAGGTGCACCGACCGGAAGCGCGGCCCGACCACATTCCAGTGCACCTGCTTGGCGACCAGCGAGAGATCGACCAGATCCGCGAGCGCACCCTGAAGTGCCTCTCCGACCACTTTCAGATCGGCTTCGGGCAGAGAGCTCTTCACGCCAGACATGCGGGGCCTCCCATATGTTCGTACGTTCCCACCACCATGGCACAAATATCCTCACACCGGACATTCAGGGCAAAAAAATGGCTCCGACCGGTCCCTGAGGACCAGCCGGAGCCGGAAAGCCGTACTACGCCGCTACTACATTCACGGCTTCGGCAGGCGCCTTGATCGTCACGCGCTCGGGCACGCCCGTGACCGACGTCACGGAGACGGAATTGAGCATCGAGCGTACCGGCACGGGTACGGGCTCGGTCGACGCCGCCGACTCGGCCAGCTCCGCGAGCGACAGCTCGTCGCTCACCTCCCGCATGAGCTCGGACATCCGTACGTCAAGCGCGTCGCAGATCGCGGAGAGCAGCTCGGAGGATGCCTCCTTCTGCCCCCGCTCCACCTCGGACAGATAACCGAGAGAAACTCGGGCGGACGAGGAGACTTCGCGCAGAGTACGGCCCTGGCGCTGGCGCTGCCGACGCAGCACGTCACCCAACAGGCGACGGAGCAGAATCATCGGTGGCTCCCTCCTCGGACCGCGTAGCCGCATCCTTCACGCCCCACCGTACCGCCTTGCGCCGCGGCCGTGCGGGGAGCGATGTCGTGTTCACTCAGGGCTGCAAACATCAATTCCCCCCGTTCTCTTCCGTATCCTGTGTCCGCGCATTCCTGCGGAGTTCATCGCAGAGCAGTCCGAGAACGCCCAGCACGCTCTCCCTACGGATTTCCGCCCGGTCCCCGTTCAACCGCAGTGAGGCCATATTCTCTGCCCCGCCCGGTCCGGAAACCGCCACATACACCGTGCCGACCGCCTGCCCGTCCTGCGTGCCGGGGCCGGCCACCCCGGTGGTCGCCATCCCCCAGTCCGCGCCCAGCAGCCGCCGCACGCCGGCCGCCATCTGCCGGGCAACCCCGGGGTCCACCGCACCGCGCTCCGCGAGCAGCCCCCCGTCGACGCCGAGGACTTCCTGCTTGACGGCCGTCGCGTACGCCGTGAGAGAGCCGCGGAAGACCCGGGAGGCCCCTGGGACGGAAGTGAGCTCCGCGGCCAGCAGACCGCCGGTGAGCGATTCCGCCACGGCGAGGGTCTCCCCCCGGTCAGCCAGCAGCTCCAGCACCACGGCCGCCGAACTCACCGGGCGGCCCGCTCGGCCGCGAGTCCCCTGCGGCGCGCGGTCACGGCCTGCTGTACGTAGTCGAGCCCGGTCAGCACGGTCAGCACCACGGCGACCGCCATCACCCAGAAGCGCAGTGTCGCCAGCGGACCGGTCAGAGCCAGGACGTACATCCCGGCGGCCGTGCCCTGGGCGAGCGTCTTGATCTTGCCTCCGCGGCTGGCCGGAATGACCGCGTGCCTGATCACCCAGAACCGCATCAGGGTGATCCCGAGCTCCCGGAAGAGAATCACACCCGTGACCCACCAGGGCAGATCACCGAGGTACGAGAGACAGACCAGGGCCGCCCCCATGATCGCCTTGTCGGCGATGGGGTCGGCGATCTTCCCGAAGTCGGTGACCAGGTTGTACGTCCGTGCCAGATGGCCGTCGAAGACATCCGTGATCATCGCGACGGCGAAGGCGGCCCAGGCCCAGGCACGCCAGACCGGGTCGTAGCCGCCGCCGTGGAGCAGCAGCAGCACGAACCCGGGCACGAGCACCAGCCGCACCATGGTCAGCAGATTGGCGACATTCCACAGGCTCGCCTGATTGACCGCCGCAGCACCCAGCTTGCCGGCGGGCGCCGGCTTGGCACCGGTACCGCCTGTGGCGGATGCCGGGACTCCGGTCATCTGGCTGCCTCCTCACCGAGACACTCGGCCACCAGGTCGACACCTTCGGTGCCGACCACCTTCGCCACGACCATACGGCCGGGGACCAGGCCCTCGCTTGTCGTGAACACCACCTGCCCGTCCGTCTCGGGCGCCTGGTGGGCGGCCCGCCCCACGGCGCCGTCCTCGTCGTCCACCGACTCCACGAGCACCGAGAGCGTCTCACCCAGCCGCTCCTCGGCCCGCTGCGCGGTCAGCTCGTCGGCGAGCCGCGAGATGTGCTCAAGCCGTTCGGCGATGACTTCGGCGTCCAGCTTGTTCTCGTAGCCGACCGCCTCGGTGCCGTCCTCGTCGGAGTAGCCGAAGACGCCGATGGCGTCGAGCCGCGCACCGGTCAGGAAGCGTTCCAGCTCGGCCAGGTCGCTCTCGCTCTCGCCCGGGAATCCGACGATGAAGTTGGAGCGCGCGCCGGCCTGCGGCGCCTTGCCACGGATCGTCGCGAGCAGTTCCAGGAACCGGTCGGTGTCCCCGAAGCGGCGCATCGCGCGGAGCACCCCGGGCGCCGAGTGCTGGAAGGAGAGGTCGAAGTACGGGGCGACCTTCGGTGTCGACGTCAGCACGTCGATCAGTCCGGGCCGCATCTCGGCGGGCTGCAGATAGCTGACCCTGATCCGCTCGATGCCCTCGACGTCGGCGAGCTCGGGCAGCAGTGTCTCCAGGAGCCGGATGTCGCCGAGGTCCTTGCCGTACGAGGTGTTGTTCTCGGAGACCAGCATGACCTCCTTGACGCCCTGCCCGGCCAGCCAGCGTGTCTCACCGAGCACGTCGGAGGGGCG
The DNA here is from genome assembly GCF_053612185.1 of Streptomyces sp. NPDC054757. Lineage (NCBI taxonomy): Bacteria > Bacillati > Actinomycetota > Actinomycetes > Kitasatosporales > Streptomycetaceae > Streptomyces > Streptomyces sp. NPDC054757. The sequence continues at coordinate 15,336 of NZ_JBSHBW010000041.1, read as the reverse complement.
CCGCGAGATGAAGGAGCCGCGGAAGGACGGGATGGCGCAGAAGGAGCACCGCCGGTCACAGCCGGATGCCAGCTTCACGGAGGCCACGGGGCTGTTGCCGAGTCTGCGGCGCAGCGGGGCCCGTGGCCCGGAGGCCGGGGCGACACCGTCCGGGAGATCGTCGGGCGGGGTGTCCTGGGCGTGGCCGGGAAGTGCCACCCCGGCCGTCTCCTGGCGCTCGGCAGGGCTGATCGGCAGCAGCTTGCGGCGGTCGCGCGGGGTGTGCGAGGCGTGGATCCCGCCGTTCAGAATGGTCTGGAGGCGGTCGGAGATGTCGGCGTAGTCGTCGAATCCGAGGATCCCGTCGGCCTCGGGGAGCGCTTCCGCGAGATCCTTGCCGTACCGCTCGGCCATACAGCCGACGGCGACGACCGCCTGGGTTTTGCCGTGATCCTTGAGATCGTTGGCTTCGAGCAGGGCGTCGACGGAGTCCTTCTTGGCGGCTTCGACGAATCCACAGGTGTTGACTACGGCCACATCCGCGGCGGCGGCGTCCTCGACGAGGTCCCAGCCGTCCGCTGCCAAGCGGCCTGCGAGCTCCTCCGAGTCCACCTCGTTACGGGCGCAGCCAAGAGTGACAAGGGCGACGGTACGGCGTTCGGGCATGGGCTCAAGACTACTTTGTCCCGGCCCACGCCCGTCCCGCGAGGGTGATCAGCCCGCCTCCGGGTCGCCCTTGGTGTACGAGAGGCGCTCGACCTGACCGGCCTGGAAGTCGTTGTGGACGTCCTTGCCGTTGACGAACAGCTGGATCGCGCCGGCGTTCCCGAGGATCAGATCGACCTGCTGTGCGTCGGTGAAGGTCTTGGACTCGCCCTTGGCCAGCACCCCGTCGAAGAGCAGCTTTCCGTTGTGCGCCTTCGCGGAGATCCAGCTCTTGTCGTCGACGGCGGAGAGCTTGACCGTCACCTTGTCCTTCGGCACGGCCGCGATGGCGCTGTCCGACGCGGCGGGGGTGCTGGGCTTGGGATCGGCCGGCTTTCTGGGCTTGGGGCCGGGCCCTTTGGTGGCGGTGGTGGGGCCTTCGGCGACCTGCTTGTTGCCCTTGCTGCCGCTGTCGCCGCCGCTGAACATGGTGAACCCGACGAAGCCGACCACGACGACGATCGCCGCGACCATGGCCGCGGTCCAGTTCGGGCGGCGGCGCTCCGGCCTGATCCGTTCCGCCTCGAAGAGCGGCGCGACGGGGGTCGGCTCGGGACGGCCGCCGTGGTCCGCGTCGTACCGGTCGACCAGCGGAGCCGGGTCGACCGAGACGGCGCGCGCCAGCGTACGGATGTGGCCGCGGGCGTACACATCGCCGCCGCACCGGGAGAAGTCGTCCTGCTCGACCGCGTGCACGATGGGGATGCGCACCCGTGTGGCGGAGCTGACTTCCTCGACCGTGAGACCCGCGGCGATCCGGGCCTGCTGGAGGGTGTGACCGATCGAAGGCCGGTCGTCCTGGGGGGAGTTGCCGATGGACACGGGGGCGCCTTTCGAGCGTGAGCCACCTGCTGGATGTTCAGTCTAGGGGGGTGGTGAAAGGGTGGGGCAACCTGAGCGCGCACTTTGTACGCCATCAGATAGGCGGATCACGGGGCGACCCGCCGGTAGGACCGGATGACAACCCGACTGCGGTACATCTCCGGCCCAATTTCTCTGCTGTCTCTCCCCAACTGGACGTACGGCCGGGGGAAAGGGTTGCCCCTGAGGGCCACGGACCGGCTACGGCTCGGTATCCCCGCGGATCACCGCGAGCACACCGTCCAGTTCATCCGGTTTCACCAGCACATCGCGGGCCTTCGAGCCCTCGCTGGGCCCGACGATGTTCCGCGACTCCATGAGGTCCATCAGCCGGCCGGCCTTGGCGAAGCCGACCCGCAGCTTGCGCTGGAGCATCGATGTCGACCCGAACTGCGTGGAGACGACCAGTTCGGCCGCCTGGCACAGCAGATCGAGATCGTCGCCGATATCGCCGTCGATCTCCTTCTTCTTGGCCGTGCCGACCACCACGTCGTCGCGGAAGACGGGCGCCATCTGGTCCTTGCAGTGCTGGACGATCTCCCCGACTTCCTCCTCGGTGACGAAGGCGCCCTGCATACGGGTCGGTTTGTTCGCCCCCATCGGAAGGAAGAGCCCGTCGCCCTTGCCGATCAGCTTCTCGGCGCCCGGCTGGTCGAGAATGACCCGGCTGTCGGCGAGCGACGAGGTGGCGAAGGCGAGCCGTGACGGCACGTTCGCCTTGATCAGACCGGTGACCACGTCGACCGATGGCCGCTGGGTGGCCAGCACCAGATGGATACCGGCGGCGCGCGCCAGCTGGGTGATCCGGACGATGGAGTCCTCGACGTCCCTCGGCGCGACCATCATCAGGTCGGCCAGCTCATCGACGATGACCAGCAGATACGGGTACGGGGCGAGCTCGCGCTCGCTGCCCTCGGGCGCCTTGGCCTTGCCGCTGCGCACCGCCTGGTTGAAGTCGTCGATGTGCCGGTAGCCGTACGCGGCGAGGTCGTCGTACCGCAGGTCCATCTCGCGTACGACCCACTGGAGCGCCTCGGCGGCGCGTTTGGGGTTGGTGATGATCGGGGTGATCAGATGCGGGATGCCCTCGTACGCGGTCAGCTCGACGCGCTTGGGGTCGACGAGCACCATCCGTACGTCCTCGGGGGTCGCCCGCACCATGATCGAGGTGATCAGGCAGTTGATGCAGGAGGACTTTCCGGAACCGGTCGCACCGGCGACCAGGACGTGCGGCATCTTCGCCAGGTTGGCCATCACATAGCCGCCCTCGACGTCCTTGCCGAGCGCCACCAGCATCGGGTGGTCGTCCTCCGCCGCGTCCGCGAGGCGCAGCACATCGCCGAGGTTGACCATCTCCCGGTCGGTGTTGGGGATTTCGATACCGACCGCGGACTTCCCCGGGATCGGGGAGATGATCCGCACGTCCGGGCTGGCCACCGCATAGGCGATGTTCTTGGTGAGCGCGGTGATCCGCTCGACCTTCACGGCCGGGCCCAGCTCCACCTCGTAGCGGGTGACGGTCGGGCCGCGGGTGAAGCCGGTGACGGCCGCGTCGACCTTGAACTCCCTGAAGACGTTCGAGAGCGAGGCGACGACCGCGTCGTTGGCGGCGCTGCGGGTCTTGCCGGGGCCGCCGCGCACCAGCAGGTCCAGTGAGGGCAGCGAGTAGGTGATGTCGCCGGAGAGCTGGAGCTGTTCGGCCCGGGACGGCAGCGGCTGCGACTCGGGCGGCTTCGGGGACTTCTTCGTCAGGTCCGGTACGGCCCCGCTCGCCCCGTCGGCGTCCGCGTCCCCCGACTTCCCGGCCCCCGCCGACTCACGGGCGGACGGCACGGGCGCCGCGGCCGGCGTACCGGACGGGGTGGCCTCGGGGCGCTCCACGGAGACACCCTGGGTGAGATCGGCGACGAGCGGTGAGGGCGGCAGCCCGTTCAGCACGGCCCCGTCCAGCGCTGCGGCAGCGGCGGCGGCGACATCCACGGGGTCCATGCCCCGCCCCGGCGCGGGCTGCACGGAGGGCCTGCGCGGCTTGGAGCGGCGCTTGGTGAGGGCCTGCTCCACGGCCTGCTCCTCGGCCGCCTCGGCGTCGTAGAGCTCGGGGGTGCGCCCGCGCGCGCCGCTCGTACGCCGGCCGGCCGGCAGCGCCTCGCGCCACTGGTCCTCGTAGCGCTCGTCGTCGTCCTCGTCCAGCTCGGCGGCGGGCTCCGGGTCGACGATGCCAAGACGGGCCCCCAGCGCCCTGAGCCGGTGCGGGATGGCGGTGACGGGGGTGGCCGTGACGACCAGCAGCCCGAAGACGGTCAGCAGCAGGAGCAGCGGTACGGCGAGGACGTCGCCCATCAGGAAGATCAGCGGTTTGGACGCGGCCCAGCCGATCAGGCCGCCGGCGTCCTGCAGCGCCGATGTGCCGTCCCCGCGCCCGGGGGCTCCGCAGGCGATGTGGACCTGGCCGAGCACCCCGAGCACCAGCGCGGAGAGTCCGATGACGATCCGGCCGTTCGCCTCCGGCTTCTCCGGGTGGAGGATCAGCCGTACGGCGATGGCGCCCAGCAGTATCGGGACCAGCAGATCGAGCCGGCCGAAGGCGCCGGTGATCAGCATCTCGACGAGATCGCCGACCGGCCCGTGCAGATTCGACCAGGTGCCGGCCGCGGTGACGAGGGCCAGGCCGAGCAGCAGCAGGGCCACCCCGTCCTTGCGGTGGGCCGGGTCGAGCCCCTTCGCGCCGCGTCCTATGCCGCGGAACATCGCCCCGACGCCGTGCGCGGCGCCGAGCCAGACGGCCCGTACGAGCCGGTAGACGCCCCCGGTGGGGGACGGTGCCGGTCTCGGTGCGGGCTTCGCCGCCGCCTTCTTGGCGGGCGCCCGCCTCGCGGGGGCGGCCTTCTTCGCAGCCGTCTTCTTCGCCGGAACTGCCTTCTTGGCTGGGCCGGTACGGCCGGCACGCGGCTTGGCGGTGCCCGCCGTACCTGGGGAACCCTTGCCGGACGTACGTGAGGCCATGGAGCCGAGGTTACCTGGGTCCGCGGCGGCGGACACGTGTGCTTACCGCTTCACCCGTTCGTGTCGCCCTGGTGAGCACGCCTTCTTGACGCACGGTGACGCGTGATGACGCCCCCTCAGCGGCAACAGCGGCCGGACGGGCCGTCAATTCTGCGACGGCACCGCGGCGGTCGGGCCGCCCGTGCCCGGCTCCAGCGCGTCCAGGGCCCTGCGGAGACCGGTGAGTTTGCGCTCCAGATGGGCCGCGGTGGCCACCGCGGCCGCGTCCGCCGACTCCTCGTCGAGCTGCTTGGAGAGCGCCTCCGCCTGCTCCTCAACTGCCGCCAGACGGGCGGACAGTTCGGCCAGCAGCCCGGCCGGCTCCTTGGCGTCGCCGACGGCGGGGGCGCTGCCGTCGAGCTGGAGCCGGAGCAGCGCCGCCTGCTCCCGCAGCTGGCAGTTCTTCATGTAGAGCTCGACGAAGACCGACACCTTCGCGCGCAGCACCCACGGGTCGAAAGGCTTGGAGATGTAGTCCACGGCCCCCGCGGCATAGCCCCGGAAGGTGTGGTGCGGCCCGTGGTTGATCGCGGTGAGGAAGATGATCGGGATGTCCCGGGTCCGCTCCCGCCGCTTGATGTGCGCGGCGGTCTCGAAACCGTCCATGCCCGGCATCTGGACGTCCAGCAGAATCACTGCGAAGTCATCCGTCAGCAGCGCCTTGAGCGCTTCCTCCCCGGACGATGCCCGCACCAGTGTCTGATCGAGCGCGGAGAGAATGGCCTCCAGCGCCAGCAGATTCTCCGGCCGGTCATCGACCAGGAGGATCTTGGCCTTCTGCACCATGGCCCGTCCTCCTCGTCCCGGCAGTGCACCGGGCGCCGCCCCAGGGGACAGCTCCGTAACGCCGTCCGTCCTTGTGCCGGTCATGGTAACCGCACCCCGCCTGTCGCCACACCCTGTCACCGCGATGTCACCGCCATGTCACGGCACATGTATGCAGAAACGCGCCGGGAGCCCAGAAGGTTCCCCGCATACGCCCGCCTCACACGCCTCCGGCCACGGCCAGTCAGCAACTCATGGAGATTTCCTCTTCAATCGATCACTCACCGCTCATCCACTGTTCCATTACCGTGAGCAAATGATCGGGATCCACCGGCTTGGTGACATAGTCGGAAGCACCGGATTCGATGGCCTTCTCCCGGTCGCCCTTCATCGCCTTCGCGGTGAGCGCGATGATCGGCAGCCCGGCGAACTGCGGCATCCTGCGGATGGCCGTGGTCGTCGCGTAACCGTCCATCTCCGGCATCATGATGTCCATCAGAACGACCGTCACGTCGTCGTGCTGTTCGAGGACTTCGATGCCCTCCCGGCCGTTCTCCGCGTACAGCACCGAGAGGCCGTGCTGCTCCAGGACGCTGGTGAGCGCGAAGACGTTGCGGATGTCGTCGTCGACGATCAGCACCTTCTCGCCGCCGAACTGGAAGACCCGGCGCGGCTCGGCCGTCTCCTCGGTCTCCTCCACCCATGTCCCTGGTTCCGACGTAGCTGCCTGCACCCCTGAACTGGCGGGCAGCGCCGGCTGTCCGTTCGCCTGCCCCAGCGACCTGCGGCGCCTGCGCAGCAGCTCCGCGGGACCACCCTGGCTGTCCGTGGGCGTCATGCCGGGCGTCTGGCCGGCCTCGGTCCGTGTCCCGTCGTCGGACCCGCCGGGCGTCCGCTCCACGGAACCCGGAGCCAGCTGCGGATATCCCTGGGGAGGCAGCTCACTGCCGTGCAGCGGGAGATACAGGGTGAACGTCGAACCGCGCCCCGGCTCACTCGCCGCATGGATCTCACCGCCGAGCAGCCGGGCGATCTCCCGGCTGATGGACAGACCGAGCCCGGTGCCGCCGTACTTGCGGCTGGTGGTCCCGTCCGCCTGCTTGAAGGCCTCGAAGATCACCCGCATCTTGCTCGCCGCGATACCGATCCCGGTGTCCGTGACCGAGAACGCGATCAGATCCCCGTCGGCGTCGCGCAGCGAACCGGCTTCGAGCAACTGCTCACGGATGGCGTTCGGCACATTGGCTCCGGCGGGCCTGATGACCAGTTCCACCGCTCCGGAGTCGGTGAACTTCACCGCGTTGGAGAGGAGGTTGCGCAGCACCTGCAGCAGCCGCTGCTCGTCCGTGTGCAGCGTGGCGGGCAGTTCGGGCGAGACCCGTACCGAGAAGTCGAGGCCCTTCTCCGCCGTGAGCGGCCGGAAGGTCGCCTCGACGTAGTCGACGAGCTGGACCAGCGCGATCCGGGTCGGGCTGACATCCATCTTGCCCGCCTCGACCTTGGACAGATCCAGGATGTCGTTGATCAGCTGGAGCAGATCCGAACCCGCACCGTGAATCGTCTCCGCGAACTCCACCTGCTTCGGGGAGAGATTCCCCTCGGCATTGTCGGCGAGCAGCTTGGCGAGAATCAGCAGCGAATTGAGCGGCGTACGCAGCTCGTGCGACATGTTCGCCAGGAATTCGGACTTGTAGCGCATCGAGACCGCGAGCTGCTCGGCACGCTCTTCGAGGACCTGCCTGGCCTCCTCGATCTCGGTGTTCTTCACCTCGATGTCGCGGTTCTGCCGGGCCAGCAGCTCGGCCTTCTCCTCCAGTTCGGCATTGGACGCCTGAAGTGCCTTCTGCCGGTTCTCCAGTTCGGCGGAGCGCTCCCGCAGCTGCTCGGTCAGCTCCTGCGACTGCTTGAGCAGCACCTCGGTCTTCGAGTTGACGCTGATCGTGTTGACGCTCGTCGCGATCATTTCCGCGATCTGGTTGAGGAAGTCCTTCTGGATATGTGTGAAGGGCTGGAAGGAGGCCAGCTCGATGACTCCGAGTACCTTCCCGTCGAAGAGCACCGGCAGCACGATCACATGGGCGGGCGGCGCCTCGCCGAGACCGGACGAGATCTTCAGGTACCCCGGCGGCACGTTCTCCACCAGGATCGTGCGCTTCTCCTCGGCCGCCGTGCCGATGAGCGTCTCACCCGGCCGGAACGTCGTCGGCATGGAGCCCGCCGAATACCCGTAACTGCCGTGCATCCGCAGCTCGTACGCGTTCTCGGCGTCCGCACCGCTCTCCGCGGCCGAGCCGGTCGGCACGGCCAGGAAGAACGCGCCGTGCTGGGCCGAGACGACCGGCGTGAGCTCGCTCATGATCAGCGACGCCACATCGACCAGTTCACGGCGCCCCTGCATCAGTCCGGAGATACGGGCCAGGTTGCCCTTCAGCCAGTCCTGCTCCTTGTTGGCGACCGTGGTGTCACGCAGGTTGGCGATCATCGTGTTGATGTTGTCCTGGAGCGCCTGGATCTCACCGGCCGCGTCCACATCGATCTTGAGATTGAGATCGCCGCGGGTCACCGCCGTGGCCACGGCCGCGATGGCCCGCACCTGACGGGTCAGGTTCCCGGCCATCTCGTTCACCGACTCGGTCAGGTCGCGCCAGGTGCCGTCCACGTCCCGCACCCGCGCCTGACCGCCCAGCTGACCCTCGGTGCCCACCTCGCGGGCCACCCTGGTCACCTGCTCGGCGAAGCTCGACAACTGGTCGACCATGGTGTTGATGGTGGTCTTCAGCTCCAGGATCTCGCCCTGGGCGTCGATATCGATCTTCTTCGTCAGGTCGCCCTTGGCAATGGCGGTGGTGACCGTGGCGATCTGGCGCACCTGTCCGGTCAGATTGGAGGCCATCGAGTTCACCGACTCGGTGAGGTCCTTCCACGTACCGGAGACCCCCGGCACCCGTGCCTGACCGCCGAGCGAGCCGTCCGTACCCACCTCACGCGCCACCCGCGTCACCTCGTCGGCGAACGAGGAGAGCGTCGTCACCATCGTGTTGACGGTGTCCGCGAGCTGCGCGACCTCGCCGCGCGCCTCCACCGTCACCTTCTTGGTGAGGTCGCCGTTGGCGACCGCCGTGGCGACCTGGGCGATGTTCCGCACCTGGATGGTCAGGTTGTTGGCCATCAGGTTCACGTTGTCGCTGAGGTCCTCCCAGATGCCGGTGACCCCGCGCACCCGGGCCTGGCCGCCGAGGATTCCCTCGGTGCCGACCTCGCGCGCGACCCGTGTCACCTGCTCGGCGAAGGACGACAGCTGGTCGACCATCGTGTTGACGGTCGTGACCAGTTCGAGGATCTCGCCCTTCGCGTCGACCGTGATCTTCTTCGAGAGATCGCCCTTGGCGACCGCGGTGGTCACCTCGGCGATGTTCCGCACCTGCGACGTCAGGTTGTTCGCCATGAAGTTGACGGACTGGGTGAGGTCCTTCCAGGTGCCGGAGACCCCCTGGACCTCCGCCTGACCGCCCAGGATCCCCTCGGTGCCCACCTCACGGGCCACCCGCGTCACCTGCTCCGCGAACGAAGACAGCTGATCGACCATCGTGTTCAGGGTGTTCTTGAGCTCCAGGATCTCGCCACGCGCGTCCACATCGATCTTCTGCGACAGATCACCACGCGCCACCGCCGTCGCCACCTGCGCGATGTTGCGGACCTGCGCGGTGAGGTTGCCCGCCATCCCGTTCACCGAGTCGGTCAGATCGCGCCACACCCCGGCCACACCCGGCACCTGCGCCTGGCCGCCGAGCCTGCCGTCCGTACCCACTTCACGGGCGACCCTGGTCACCTGCTCCGCGAAGGCGGACAGCTGATCGACCATCGTGTTGATGGTGTTCTTGAGCTCCAGGATCTCGCCGCGCGCGTCCACGTCGATCTTCTGCGACAGGTCACCGCGCGCCACCGCGGTGGTCACCTGGGCGATCTGGCGCACCTGCGACGTGAGGTTGCCCGCCATGAAGTTGACGGAGTCGGTGAGCTCCTTCCACGTACCGCTGACACCGTCCACCCGGGCCTGCCCTCCGAGGCGGCCCTCCGTGCCCACGTCGCGCGCCATCCGCGTCACCTGGTCGGCGAAGGACGAGAGCTGCGCCACCATGGTGTTGACGGTGTTCTTCAGCTCCAGCATCTCGCCGGCCACATCGACGGTGACCTTCTGCGACAGATCGCCGTTGGCGACCGCCGTCGTGACCTGCGCGATGTCCCGTACCTGGCCGGTGAGGTTACGGAAGGCCGTGTTCACCGAGTCGGTGAGGTCCTTCCATGTCCCCGCGGCGCCCGGCACCTCGGCCTGCCCGCCGAGACGGCCCTCGACACCGACCTCCCGTGCCACCCGGGTCACTTCGGAACCGAACGACTGCAGCTGGTCCACCATCGTGTTGACGGTGTTCTTCAGCTCCAGCATCTCCCCGGCCACGTTCACCGTGACCTTCTGCGACATGTCGCCGTTGGCGACCGCGGTGGTCACCTGGGCGATGTCCCGCACCTGTGTCGTGAGGTTGCGGAAGACGGTGTTGACGGAGTCGGTGAGGTCCTTCCAGGTGCCCGCCGCGCCCGGCACCTGCGCCTGGCCGCCCAGCAGCCCCTCGGCGCCGACCTCGCTGGCCACCCGGGTCACCTCGTCCGCGAAGGTACGCAGCGTCTCGGTCATCTGGTTGATGGTCTCGGCGAGCTGGGCGACCTCGCCGCGTGCGCTCACCGTGACCTTCTGCGAGAGATCACCGTTGGCGACGGCCGTGGTGACCTCCGCGATACCGCGCACCTGGGACGTCAGGTTCCCGGCCATGGTGTTCACCGAGTCGGTGAGGTCCTTCCACACCCCGGCCACACCCGGCACGGCCGCCTGACCGCCCAGCTCCCCCTCGGTCCCCACCTCACGTGCGACCCGTGTCACCTCGGAGGAGAACGAGGACAGCTGGTCGACCATCGTGTTGACGGTGTTCTTCAGCTGGAGCATCTCACCGGCCACATGGACGGTGACCTTGCGTGACAGATCGCCCCGGGCGACCGCGGTCGTCACGAGAGCAATGTCACGTACCTGCGCGGTCAGCCGGTACGCCATGGTGTTCACCGAATCCGTGAGGCCCTTCCACGAACCGGACATACCACGCACCTGGGCCTGACCGCCGAGCTTGCCCTCGGTGCCGACCTCCAGCGCGACCCGCGTCACCTCGTCGGTGAACGCCGACAACTGGTCGACCAGGTTGTTGACCGTACGCGCGACCTTCAGGAACTCACCGCGCAGCGGCCGTTCCACACCGTCCATGGCCTGCGAGCGCAGATCCATCCGCTGTTCCAGATCGCCCTCGGCCACCGCCGAGAGCACCCTGCCGACCTCGGAGACCGGCCGCGCCAGATCGTCCACCAGCTCGTTCGCCGCGTCGATCGCGACCGCCCAGGAACCCTCCAGGGCCCCCGTCTCCAGCCTCTCCGTGAGTTTTCCCTCACGGCCGACCATCCTGCGCACCCGGGCAACCTCGCCCGTCAGATGGAGATTGCGGTCGGCGACCTCGTTGAAGACGGCCGCGATCTCGGCCATCGTGCCGTCGCCCGAGACCGTCAGACGCCGCCGGAAGTTCCCGTCGCGCATCGCGGCCAGAGCGGTCAGCAGTCTGCCCAGGGCAGCGGTATCCACTTCAGTTGTCCCGTGGTGTCGCTTTTTGGGCGACTGTCCGCTTTTTGCGCGCGTGTTCTTGTCACGCGCCGCCGTGCCAGACTCCACCGTGTCCCTCCCGCAGGGGTTGGCCGTACTGCCCGGGGCTGTACCGAGAAGCGTGCCCAGTGTTTCACCATGGCAGGACCAGGCCATAACAGTTCGGCAGCTTTGCATACCGTCCCCGCCCACTCGGGGCGGAAACCCTGTAACCGGCATCCGCAAGGACAGCGAAGGTAAGTAACCTGGCATCCGGCTGTCCAACCGTCCCGGTCCGCCCGGCGGGGGCGGAGGCACCAGTACTACCACCGGGCAGCGAGGGGCGGGCCGACATGGCAGAGCCGGGCGTCGAGACGCGTACGAGGAGTTCTGTGATCACCGCGCGAGCGGCTGCCAGTTTCGAACCGGTCGGACGGTCGGTAGCGACCGCCCGTACCTTTGTACGTGACACCCTCCAGGGGTGGGGATATTCCGACGTCGTCGACGACGCCGTCGTCCTCACCAGCGAGCTGGTCACCAACGCGGTGGTCCACGCGGGCACCAACGCCGACGTCCTGTGCCTGCGGACCGACGACGGCATCCGCGTGGAGGTCGCCGACCACTACCCCGAGCGCGAGGTCCCGCTCCAGGGCAGCGGCCAGTCCTTCGGCAGCCCGGACCGGGAGGGCGGCCGCGGACTGCTGCTCTGCGCGGCGCTCGCCTCCCGCTGGGGCGTCGACTACACGCCCACCCAGAAGCAGGTCTGGTTCCAACTCGATCTTCCGCAGCGCCCGGTGGGCGCCCGCTCGGCGGGCCCGCTGCTCCCGGCGGAGCTCCTCCCGGTCGCCGACGGGCGGGTCCGCGTGGCCGTGGTCCAGATCGACGCGGACGGCGCCGTCTCCTCCTGGAACGAGGACGCGACAGAGCTCTTCGGCCACCCCGCCGAGCAGGTCGTCGGCAAGCAGCTCACCGACTTCGCCGCCTGGCCGCACACCCCCGGCACCGGCACCGGCATCGCCGACGCCCTCCAGCTCTCCCGCTGGGAGGGCAGCTACGGCATCCGGACCGCCGACGGCAGGGTCGTGCCCGTCTACGCGTCACATCTGCGCGTACGGGACGCCCAGGGCGAGCCCAGCACCGTCTGCCTCCTGGTGAACGACTACGAACGCGCGGTGCTGCAGACACCGCCGCGCACCCCGCAGAACGACTCGAACTCCTTCTCCGACCACCGCACCACCGACCCGTTCGAAGTCTTCATCGGCTCCCCCGCCCCCGACGACCTCGACGGCCTGCTCCAGCGCACCGTCGAGCGCGCCCGCGACATGCTCGACGCCGACGCTGCCTTCCTGCTCCTCGCGACCGACGACGAGACGGAGCTGGAGGTGAGAGCCACCACCGGGCTGCCCTCCGCCCGGCAGCGCTTCGCCCGGGTCCCCGTCGAGGCCGGCACCGGACGGTACGGATCGGCGCGGATGCCCGCGGTCCACGAGGACCTGGCCGCCGTGCCCGGCGCCGTGCCGCTGCTCAACGGCACGGGGATGCGCTCGGTCGTCACCGTCCCGCTCAAGGTCGAGGGCCGCCTCACCGGCTCTCTGGGCGTTTCCACCGAGGCCCCCGGCCGGTACTCCAACGAGCAGGCGCTGCGCCTCCAGTTCGCCGCCGACCGCATCGCGCTCGCCGTCGAGTCGGCCCGCCTCGGTGAGCTGGAGAAGCTGCGCCGCGGCTCGCTCTCCTTCCTCGTCGAGGCCTCCGACCTCCTGGCGGGGACCCTCGACCGCGATCAGACCCTGGCCCTGATGGCACAGATGACCGTGCCGACCCTGGCCGCCTGGTGCGCCGTCTACACGATCGCCGACCAGTCGTCGGAGCCGTACCTCTCCTACGTCCTGCACGAGGACGAGGAGCGCATCGACGGCCTCAAGGCGCTGCTCTCCCGGATCAGTCCGCCCGAGCCTGTCCCGACGCCGGGCGCCAGGAGCTGGGCCGCCCCCGGTGAGGCCGCGCACCAGGCGGCGCTGACCTCCTCGATGCGCAGCCTCGGTCTCGGATCGAGCCCGGCGCTCGGCTCGGGCATCGGCACCACGCTCGCCACGGCGGCCGCGGTCGGCGGCGAGACCGTCGTACTGCCCCTGGTCGCCCGGAACCGCGTCATCGGCATGCTCACGCTCGGCAAACCGTCCGACGACCACTTCCGCCAGGAGATCCTGGAGCTGGCCGAAGACCTCTCCCGCCGGGCGGCGCTCGCCCTCGACAACGCCCGCCTGTACTCGGAGCGCACCGCCATCAGCCAGGCCCTGCAGCGCAGCCTGCTCCCGCCGGGCCTGCCGGACGTGCCCAATGTCGAGGTGGAGGTCATCTACCGCGCGGCAGGCGAGGGCAACGAAGTGGGCGGCGACTTCTACGACCTCTTCCCCATCCGGGACGGCGCCTACGGCTTCGCCATCGGCGACGTCTGCGGTACGGGCCCCGAGGCGGCCGCCGTCACCGGCCTGGCCCGCCACGCGCTGCGCCTGCTCGCCCGTGAGGGCTTCTCGGGTCCCGCCGTCCTGGAGCGGCTCAACGCGGCGATCCTCGACGAGGGCGCCCGCAGCCGCTTCCTGACGCTCCTCTACGGGGAGCTGTGGCCCCAGGAGGACGGCAGCGCCCTCCTCAAGGTCGTCTGCGCCGGCCACCCGCTCCCGCTGCGGCTCCGCCAGGACGGCACCGTGGAGCCCGCGGCGGAGCCCCAGCCGCTCCTCGGTGTGATGGAGGACCTGGAGCTGTACGAACAGGCCGTGACCCTCGAACCGGGCGACGTGCTGCTCTGTGTCACGGACGGGGTCACCGAACGCCGCGAGGGCACCCGGATGCTCGGCGACGACGGGCTGGCCGACGTGCTCAGCACCTGTACCGGTCTGACGGCGGGCGCGGTGGCCGGCCGTATCCTGCGCGCGGTGGAGCGGTTCGCCGCCGAACCGGCATCGGACGACATGGCGATCCTGGCCATGCGGGTGCCCGAGCCGCACCAGTAGCCAGTACGACCGGCACGCGAAAGGCCCCCGCCAACCGGCGGGGGCCTTTCGGTGTGAGAGCCCCAATACGGAATCGAACCGTAGACCTTCTCCTTACCATGGAGACGCTCTACCGACTGAGCTATTGGGGCGCAGCAACGAGATAGATCATACCCGAAGTCGAAGGTGCTTCCCGCCACCACACCCTCACGGCTCCGCCTGAGCACATCGCCGCGCACCGCGCCCAACGCACCTGCCTGGCAGAGGAGTTGCTCAGAAAGCCGGCTGGAGCAGACCTCCGAGCGCGTTGCACGAGGCGACCATGCGCTGAAGTTCACGCCGGCGCAGCGCGCCGTGCACCGGAAGCGCGAGGGTCTCGTCGGCAGCCTGCTCGGTCTCGGGCAGCCTGACATCGCGCCGGAAGGCCGGCATCCGGTGGACGGGTGTCGCCACGGGCACTTCGCACCCCACTCCCCTGCGCCGCAGGGCCTGGGCGAAGGCATCACGGTCGGGACGCCCGTTGCCGGGCACCCGGACCACGTAACTCCGGTACGTGTGGGCGGCGTTCGGCACCGGTGTCCGGACACCGGTCAGCCGGTCGCCCAGGTACGCAGCGTGCGAACGGCGCTGCTCGACTTCGTCCGCCGCGGCAACCTCCGGGGCGGTGTCTCCGGGGCCGATGACCAGGAGCCCGTGCACCCGCCCGAGTTCACCGATGCGCACCAGGTCCGGCGGGTGCCCGAAGGCTGCGAGCGCCACCACGGCGGTGGTACGGGGGGTGAGAACGGCGGCGACCGCATCCGGGTCGAGGCAGTAACTCCCGGAATCTATGTCGGCGAAGACCGGCCTGGCCCCGGCCATCACCACGGCAGCGGCCGCTTCGGCATCACCGTAGGCCGACACGACGACCTCATCGCCCACTCCGACGCCTGCGGACTTCAGGAACCTCGCGGTACTCATGGCTGCATGGTGCTCGGCGCACGTGAACACCAAGTGACAGGGCATAAAAAAACGTCGGCCCCTGAACCGAAGTTCAGGGGCCGACGTTGAAAGATTGTTCGGCGGCGTCCTACTCTCCCACAGGGTCCCCCCTGCAGTACCATCGGCGCTGAAAGGCTTAGCTTCCGGGTTCGGAATGTAACCGGGCGTTTCCCTAACGCAATGACCACCGAAACACTATGAAATAAACAACACCGGTGTTGACACGGTCGTTCGTTATTTCAGAACTAACACAGTGGACGCGAGCAACTGAGGACAAGCCCTCGGCCTATTAGTACCAGTCAGCTCCACCCGTTACCGGGCTTCCACATCTGGCCTATCAAC
>NZ_JBSHBW010000040.1:0-63405 GCF_053612185.1 Streptomyces sp. NPDC054757 | reverse complement strand
CTATCAGACTCTTTCGTGTCCGATTCCCGGCCGGCCGGGTGCTTTCCAGTTCCACGCTTTCGCGTTTCCCTTTCCGGCGATTCCGACTCTATCAGTCCTTTTCCCTCGCTCCGACCACTATTCCTACGGGCATGCAGAAATAGACTGGAGCTGAAGTCCTGGACTGTTTCGAGAGGCTACCGGCCCCCGACTTGATGTCGTGACGGGGCCAGGCAGGGGTTCGACAGTACAGCTCGCCCAGGGGCGAAGCAAATCGCTTGCGGTATCCACCGGCGTCTGTCAACCCGCCGCTCCCGTGCGGAACCGGGACTTACTATGACTTACCCTTCTGAAAGAGTACGCCGCCCTCTGAGAGGCCCCATATGACCAGCGTGACATCCCCGCTCGCCGGACGCGCGATTGGACTGGCCGCGGTGCCGGATCCCGTGTTCTCCGGCGCGATGGTGGGGCCCGGCACGGCCATCGACCCCGTACGCGAGCCGGCCGACGCGGTGTCGCCGGTCGACGGCATCGTCGTCTCCCTGCACCCGCACGCCTTCGTCGTCGTCGACGGAGAGGGCCACGGAGTACTGACCCACCTCGGCATCGACACCGTCCAGCTGAACGGCGAGGGTTTCGAACTGCTCGTCAACAAGGGGGACACCGTGCGGCGCGGACAGGCCCTGGTGCACTGGGACCCGGCAGGCGTCGAGGCCGCAGGCAAGTCCCCGATCTGCCCGGTCGTCGCGCTGGAAGCCACTGCCGACTCCCTCTCGGACCTGTCCGAGAGCGGCGATGTCGCGGTCGGCGGGTCTCTCTTCAACTGGCAGTGACTTCGGCGCCGTGAAGAGCGGTGCATCGGCCAACCACCCGGCGCCGGGGTGCGCCGCTACGGACGGAGACGGGTGACATGCAGACAACGCTGCGAGGCGTCGGGGTGAGCCACGGTGTGGCCATCGGCGAGGTCAGGCACATGGGTACGGCCGTTCTCGAACCGCCTGCCAAGCAGATCCCGGCGGAGGACGCGGAGCGCGAGCAGGGCCGCGCACGGCAGGCCGTGGAGGCTGTGGCCGCCGACCTCGTCGCGCGCGGCAACCTGGCCGGGGGTGAGGCGCAGCATGTGCTGGAGGCCCAGGCCATGATGGCGCAGGACCCGGAGCTCAGTGCTGATGTTGACCGGCGTATCGCGGTGGGGAGTTCGGCCGAGCGCGCGGTGTACGACGCGTTCGCCTCGTACCGCGCCCTGCTGGCCGGCGCCGGTGAGTATCTGGCGGGCCGGGTCGCGGACCTGGACGATGTGCGGAACCGTATCGTCGCGCGGTTGCTGGGTGTTCCGATGCCGGGTGTGCCCGACAGTGACGAGCCGTATGTGCTGATCGCCCGGGATCTCGCCCCGGCCGACACGGCGCTGCTGGACCCCACGCTTGTGCTCGGGTTCGTGACCGAGGAGGGCGGGCCCACCAGCCACAGCGCGATCCTGGCGCGGTCGCTCGGTGTGCCGGCGGTCGTGGCGCTGCCCGGTGCGGGCGAGCTGGCCGAGGGCACGGTGGTGGCTGTCGACGGCAGCACCGGGGAGATCTTCGTCCGGCCGAGCGACGAGAAGCGCGCGGAGCTGGTGGACACGGCTGCGGCCCGCAAGGCGGCGCTCTCCGCGGCCACCGGTCCTGGCGCCACGTCGGACGGTCACAAGGTGCCGCTGCTGGCGAACATCGGCGGGCCCGGTGATGTCGCCGCCGCTCTGGAGGCGGGCGCCGAGGGTGTCGGGCTCTTCCGGACCGAGTTCCTGTTCCTGGACGACTCCGCGAACGCGCCGTCGCAGGAGAAGCAGGTCGAGGCGTACCGCTCGGTGCTCGAAGCGTTCCCGGAGAGCCGCGTTGTCGTACGGGTGCTGGACGCCGGGGCCGACAAGCCGCTGGACTTCCTGACGCCGGCCGACGAGCCGAACCCCGCCCTCGGGGTGCGGGGTTTGCGGTCGCTGCTCGACCATCCGGATGTGCTGCGCGCCCAACTGGCGGCTCTGGCCAGGGCGGTTGAGGGGCTTCCGGTGTATCTGGAGGTCATGGCCCCGATGGTGGCGGACCGGGCCGATGCGAAGGCGTTCGCCGACGCCTGCCGGGAAGCGGGGCTGCATGCGAAGTTCGGTGCGATGGTGGAGATTCCGTCCGCCGCGCTGCGGGCGCGCTCCCTGCTGCGCGAGGTCGAGTTCCTGTCGCTGGGCACCAATGACCTGGCGCAGTACACCTTCGCGGCGGACCGCCAGGTCGGTGCGGTGTCGCGGCTGCAGGATCCTTGGCAGCCCGCGCTGCTCGACCTGGTGTCGATGGCCGCCGAGGCGGCGAAGGCCGAGGCCAAGAGCTGTGGTGTCTGCGGTGAGGCCGCGTCCGATCCGACCCTCGCCTGTGTGCTCGCCGGTCTCGGGGTGACCAGCCTTTCCATGGGCGCGGCTGCCATCCCCTATGTCCGCACCACGCTGGCGCAGCACACTCTCGCCCAGTGCGAGCGTGCGGCGTCCGCGGCGCGCGCCGCGGACTCGGCGGACGAGGCACGGCTGGCCGCTCAGGCGGTGCTGTCCGGCGAGTAGCCGGGCTGCGCACCGCGGTATTCCGTACCGGGGTGCCCGAGGGGCTTCCTGCCGTGTGGTCGGCGGGGAGCCCCTCGGCTGTTGCCGGGACAATGGGCCCGGTGGTTGACGGACAGTGCGGTGGGCCGTCGGTCGGGTGGTGGTCGGTGGGGCTCTGCCGTCAGTGGTGGGCGCCGTCGTCGGGGATCGGATATCCCGCGCAGTAGTCGACGCCCGGCTCCGGTGGGACCGGGTCGCCGGTGTCGGCGTCCGTGCAGTAGGCGCTGAACACCTCTCCCGCGGTGAGCGGCAGCAGTCGGCCGCGCTGGAGCCGCCAGCCGCGGACCCGGTCGTCCTGGCCGGGGGCCGTCGTACGGACGACGGTGCCGCCGGGGCTCTCCAGGGCCATGCCGGCGGCGAGGACCGTCACGAAGGCGGTGCCCTCGGTGCGGTCGAGCCGGATGCCGGGGTCTTCGCCGCTCTCGGCGTGCAGGACGGCGATGAGCGGTTCGTCCTCGGTGGGGATGCTGCAGACGAGATGGTGGACTCCGGCCCCCGCGCCGTCCAGCAGGCTCTTCAGTGCGCGCGATGCCCGGTCGAAGGAGGCCGTGCCGACGTTCCGGCCGCAGTCGGCGCACTCCCCCGCATCGGCCAGCACCAGCGTCGCGTACTCCAGGGTGGCCCGGCACACCGCGGCGTTGACCAGGAGCGGGACCAGCCGGTCGATGGGCTGGCCGGTGTACGGGACGGTCGCCCCGTCCGCCGCGATGCCCGCGGTGAAGCGTGTCCGGCTCTCCGCCGAGTCCGGGTCGAGGCCGGCCGCCGTGCAGAACTCCTCGTACTCCTCGGGGTCGAAGAGGGCGACCGTCGTGTGCACCTCCTCGGCGGTGAGGGACCGCAGCAGGCCCTCCACCTGCTGGAGATAGGCCGCGTGGTCGTCGAAGGTGAAGGTGCGGTAGCGCCGCATGGCCGCGAAGTCCTGCTCGTCGGCCAGCAGGCCGACGGTGCTGGGTGCCTCGCGGCGCAGTGCCCGCCGCATGGATCCGGTCCGGTGTGTCTGCGCCATGACTCCCCCTGAGCGCGATCGATCATTGCTCACTCACAGTAACCGTGGGCACTGACAACGGCGTTGCGGACAGCCGGGAGCGCACCAGACGGCTCTGGGCCGCACAGGTCACGACAACGCCTGCGGCGAGCACGGGCCATCCTGGCGGGCCTGCGGCGATGACCGCGGTGACGAGCAGCGGGCCGCCGCTGCGCTGGGCGGACTGGGCGAGGCCGTGCACTCCGAGGTAGGCGCCCTGCGCACCGTCGGCAGCGAGGGTCACGGAGAGTTCCCAGGAAGCCGTGGCGTGCAGCATCTCCGCGACAGTCAGCGCGATCGCGGCGATGAGCAGTGCGGTGACGGCCGCCCGGGTGCCGCCGTGCGACGACGCCGTCATCGCGAGGCAGCCGACGGTGAACGCGCCGGCCAGCGGCATCAGGAGGGCGCGGGCGGATCTCGGGGAGGTGGCGAAGCGGGAGAGCGGTACCTGGCAGCAGACGACCATGACGCAGTTGAGGACCATCAGCAGGGGTGCCAGGCCGTGCGGGGCGGCGGTGGCGTGGACGATCCACAGCGGCATGCCGACCTGCAGCACGGCGTCGTCGAGGAAGAGCATCGTCTCGGTCGCGGTGAAGAGGAGGTACGTGCGGTCGCGCCAGGGGTTGGGCTGCGGGGCCCGGGGCGCCCGCTCCCCGGAACCCGTGACGACCCGGGTGGGGGCCGGTGGTTCACCGCAGCGGAGGGTGAGGGCGGCGACCACGGCGTAGGAGACGGCGTTGCCGATGAGCAGGCTGTCGTAGGCGTGGGTGGTCCCGATGGAGAGGGTGACGGCTGCGGCAAGGCCGCCGATGGCCCAGCCCGCGTTGGAGACCGTGCGCTGGACAGCCTGGTAGCGGATGCGGTCGGCGCCGCCGACCCGGGCCGAGTAGAGCTTGGTGAGGACGTTGGAGCCTCGGTCGCCGAGACTGCCTGCCGCGGAGCAGAGGAGCATCAGCGTGAAGTCGTGGGTGGTGAGCAGGGCGAGCAGGGCCAGTGCCTGCAGTAGCTGGGCGGCCACCAGAACGCGGGTGAGGCGGTACCGGTCGGCGAGATGGCCGGCGAGTGGTGCGCCCGCGATGCCGGCGGCTCCGGAGACGCCCATGAGGACGCCGACCTCGGCGACCGGGAGGCCGGCGACGAGCGTGAAGTAGAGGGCGGCGGCGCCCATCCAGAGCCCGGTGCCCACCTTGTTGATGAGGCTGATCCAGAGCATGCGGCGGCCGTCATCGCCGCCCGGGATGCGTGCGTACAGTGCCGCTCGGCGCCTGCTCGGACTCACTGTTCCCCCTTGACCTAATTTACGTATTGATACATACTCTGCTACGTGGCAACACAATATGGGATCAGTGGAACGACGGCCAGGGAGATTTCCGCTTCGGTCGAACACGGTGTGGCCGAGGGCCTGTTGGGGCCGGGGGCCGCGCTGCCTCCGGTGCGCAGGCTGGCCGAGGGACTCGGCGTGAGTCCCGGCACGGTGGCGACGGCGTACAAGGAGCTGCGGCAGCGGGGCATCGTGGTCACGCGCGGGCGCGGCGGCACGGTGGTGGCGCAGGCGCCCGCGGTGGGCTCGCGGCGGCCGCCGAAGGTGCCGCCGGGGGTGCGTGATCTGGCCGGCGGCCATCCGGACCCGGCGCTGCTCCCCGTACTGCTGCCGCCCGGCCCGGTGGATCCCGTGCGGGGTTCGTACCGGGGGTCGCCGCGGCTGCCCGCCCTGGAGGAGCTGGCGCGGGAGTGGCTGGCGCGGGACGGGGTACCGCACGAGCGGGTGACGTTCTCGCACGGGGCGCTCGACTGCATGGCCCGGCTGCTCTCGGTGGAGCTGAGACCGGGTGACACCGTCGCCGTCGAGGATCCGGGCTTCCATCATCTCCTCGATCTCGTACCGGCGTTGGGGCTGCGGACGGCCCCGGTCGCGGTGGACGACGAGGGGATCCGGCCGGAGGCCCTGCGGGCCGCGCTGCGGGCCGGTGCGCGCGCTGTGGTGTGCAGCCCGCGGGGGCAGAGTCCGGTCGGGGGCTGCTTCTCGGCGGAGCGGCGTGCGGCGCTCCTCGGCGTGCTGGCGGGGTTTCCCGATGTGCTGGTCGTGGAGGACGACCACAACGCGGATGTGGCGGACGCGGCGGCGTTCCCGCTGGCGGCGGGCGGTCTGGAGCGGTGGGCGCATGTGCGGACCGTCTCCAAGCATCTGGGGATCGATCTGCGCTGGGCCGCGGTGGCCTGCGACGCGACGACGCTGGCCCGTCACGACGGCCGGATGCTGCTGACCTCCGGCTGGGTCAGCCATCTCCTCCAGGAGACGGTCGCGCGGGCGATGTCCGACCGGTCGGTGTGCGCACTGGTGGCGCGGGCCGCGGAGACGTACACGGAGCGCAGGCGGACGCTGCTCGCCCGGCTCGGGGAGCTGGGGATCGCGGGGCACGGGGCGAGCGGGCTCGGTGTCTGGGTGCCGGTGCGGGACGAGTCGGCTGTGGTCAACGGGATGCGCTCGCGGGGCTGGTGGATCGCGGCGGGGGCCCGGTTCCGTATCGCCTCTCCCCCGGCCGTACGGATCACGACGGCCGCCCTGGCCGGACCGGACGCGGCGGCGCTGGCCTCGGACTTCGCGGCTGTGCTGGGTGAGTCCGAGGCCATGTACGGGGGTTAGCGCACCAGGGCGGTGCGGGCGTGGGTGGGTGGTCAGCCGCGGTCGCGGGCCAGCTTCTCGTAGAAGTGCAGCAGTTCGATGTTGTCGACCGAGCCGGGGTTGACCGCCTTGTCGAGCGCCGCACCCTGGAGCAGCCGCTTCACCGGGACCTCGATGCGTTTGCCGGTGAGGGTGTGCGGGACGCCCGGGACTTCGATGATGTCGTCGGGGACATGGCGCGGGGAGAGCTGCTCGCGGATGGTCTGCTTGATGCGCCCGCGCAGCCCGTCGTCGAGCGGGGTGCCGGGGGCGAGCTGGACGAAGAGCGGCATCCAGTAGCCGCCGTCGGGCTCCTCGACCCCGATGACCAGCGACTCGCGGACCTCGGGGAGCCGCTCGACCGCTTCGTAGATGTCGGCGGATCCCATCCGGACGCCCTGCCGGTTGAGGGTGGAGTCCGAGCGTCCGTGGATGATGACGGAGCCGTGGCCGGTGATCGTGATCCAGTCGCCGTGCCGCCAGACTCCCGGGTACATCTCGAAGTAACTGCCCGTGTAGCGGCTGCCGTCGGGGTCGTTCCAGAAGCGGATCGGCATGGACGGCATGGGGTTGGTGACGACGAGCTCGCCGACCTCGCCGATGAGCGGTCTGCCCTGCGGGTCCCAGGCCTGGAGGTCGGTGCCGAGGCAGGCGGCCTGGAGTTCGCCGATGTGGACCGGGAGGGTGGGGACCGCCCCCGCGAAGCAGCTGCAGACGTCCGTACCGCCGCTGACCGAGGCGATCCAGAGGTCGTCGCCGACCGCCTCGTGGAGCCAGCGGAAGCCGTCGGGCGGAAGCGGGGAGCCGGTGGTGGCGACGCACTTGACGCGGGAGAGGTCGTGGTCGCGGGCGGGGTGGACGCCCGCCTTGCGGCAGGCCATGACATAGGCGGCGGAGGTGCCGAAGAGGGTGGTGCCGGTGCGTTCGGCGATGCGCCACTGCGCGTCGGTGCCGGGGAAGCCGGGGCTGCCGTCGTAGAGGACGATCGTGGTCCCGGTGAGCAGGCCGGAGACGAGGAAGTTCCACATCATCCAGCCGGTCGACGTGTACCAGAAGAAGCGGTCGCCCGGGCCGAGGTCGCAGTGCAGACCGAGCTGTTTGAGGTGCTCGATCAGGATGCCGCCCTGGGACTGCACGATGGCCTTGGGGAGCCCGGTGGTGCCCGATGAGTAGAGCACCCAGAGCGGGTGGTCGAAGGGGACCTGTTCGAACACCGGCTCCGCTTCGCCGGATGTGACGGCCGACCAGTCGAGCGCGCCGTCCGGGGCCGGGGTACCGAGCAGCGGGATGTGGATCACGGCGCGCACGGTGGGGAGTTCGGCCCGGACCTCGGCGACGGTGTCGCGCCGGTCATGGGTCTTGCCGCCGTACCGGTAGCCGTCCACGGCGAACAGGACGACCGGCTCGACCTGCTGGAAGCGGTCCAGCACACCACGGGCGCCGAAGTCGGGGGCGCAGGAGGTCCAGACCGCGCCGACCGCCGCGGTGGCGAGCAGCGCGGTGACGGCCTGCGGGATGTTGGGCAGATAGCCGCTGACGCGGTCGCCTGGGCGTACGCCCAGGGCTCGCAGTTCGGCCGCGAGCGCTCCCACCTGGCGGCGCAGTTCGGACCAGCTGACGGGCTGTGGACCCTGGCGCTCGTCGACGTACAGCAGGGCGGGCTCCTGTGCGCGTGCCGGGTCCGCGGCGGTTCGCAGGGCGTGCTCCGCGTAGTTGACGGTGGCTCCGGGGAACCACTGGGCGCCCGGCATGGAGCGGTCGGCGAGCACGCTCTCGTACGGGGTGTCGAACCGGATGCCGAACCAGTCGGCGACCGCCTGCCAGAAGGTGGCGAGCTCCTCGACCGACCAGCGGTGCAGGGCCTCGTATCCACCGTCGGCGGGTGCACCGTACCGCTCGGCGGCCCACGCCTGGAAGCGGGTGATCCTGGCGCCGTCGATCCGTTCCTGGCTGGGCTGCCAGAGGGGCGCGGCGTTCGATGGGTTCATGGGGCGGCTCCCGGGCTGTACGCGTGGTGTCGCGTGTGGGCGCGCACGTGCGAGGGGTGTGCGCGTGACACGGCTGGCAGCGACGATGCCATGTGATCGTCCCGCGCACCAGGGCGGGCCTGCGGCGCCGGCATCGTGAACATCTGGTCAAGGACGAGGTGAACGACGGTTGAACGAGCCTCGCCCGCCGGTTCCGGGGTGGCAGGGTGATCGTCATGGACGGTCGCGGCCTGGTCCGCTCGGTGAAGGCGTTCGGTTCGGCTCGTGGGCGGCTCGCCCTGCGCACCGCGCTGCGCGGACGGCGCGCGGACGCGGCTGAGCTCGCGCCGCGCGGCCGCGAGCGGGCGCGGGTGCCCGGTGCGGTGACCGGTGTGGAGCACCGGCCGGGCGGCGGTGTCATCCGGTTCACCCGCTCCGAGCTGCTGGTACGGGTCGCGGTGGGCGGGGCGGTCTTCTGGGGGTGGGACGGCGCTGAGCCGGAGCCGTCGTACGCGCTGGCCGACGGGTGTCCCGATGCGGATCCCCGGGCGGTGCTCGAACCGGACACGGCCGGCGGGTGGCGGGTGGTCTCGGAGCGGCTGACCGTCGTGGTGTCCCGGCAGGGCGCGGTGGAGCTGCTCACGCCGGGCGGTGTGCGGATCCGCCGTGAGCTGCCGCCGCGCTGGTGGGAGCCGGTGTCGGGTGGCGCGGCCCGCTGGGTGCAGCGGGCCGAGGTGCCCGCCGACGCGCGCTTCTTCGGTCTCGGCGGGCGGGCGTCGGGGCCCCGGCTGCGGGACGGCACGTACCGGCTGTGGAACACCGATCCGCGCGGTGGCTTCGGACCGGGCGACGATCCGCTGTACATCACCATGCCGGTCCAGCTGGTGGTGGCCGACGCCGGGGCCCATCTGGTCTTCCACGACAACACCCGGGACGGCCTGGTGGTGCTGGCCGAGGGCCGGGAGGGGGCGGGATCGGGACATGACAGGCCGGGCTCCAGTGAGGTGCGGATGGCCGGCGGCCCGCTGCGCTGCTGGGTGGTGGCAGGCACTCCGGCGCGGGTCCTGCTGGGCTGGACGGCGCTGACCGGCCGGCCCGCGCTGCCGCCGTCCTGGGCGCTGGGGCCGCAGCACGCCCGGTGGGGTTTCGGCAGCGCCCGGGAGGTGCGCAGGGTCGTCGCCGGATACCGGGAGCACGGGCTGCCGCTGACGGCGCTGCATCTGGACATCGACCACTACGACCGGCACCAGGTGTTCACGGTCGACAGCGGGCGGTTCCCGGATCTGCCCGGACTCGCCGAGGAGCTGCGGCGGGACGGCGTACGGCTGGTCTCGATCGTCGATCCGGCGGTGAAGGCCGACCGGCGCAACCGCGTGTACGGGGAGGGGCTGGCCGCTGACGCCTTCGTCAGGGATGCCCGGGGCGCCGCGGTGCGCGGGGTCGTGTGGCCGGGTGAGTGCGTCTACCCCGATTTCACGGCGCCGTGGGTGCGGGACTGGTGGGGCGGGCTGTACGCGGAGCGGCTCGCGCAGGGGTTCAGCGGTTTCTGGCACGACATGAACGAGCCCGCCTCCATGCTGCCGTTCGGGGATCCGACGCTGCCGCTTTCGTCGCGGCACGATCTGGAGGGCCGTGGCGGCGACCACCGGGAGGCCCACAACGTCTACGGTCTGGCGATGGCGCGGGCCGGTTACGAGGGGCTGCGGGCGCTGCGCCCCGACGAGCGGCCCTTTCTCTTCTCCCGTTCCGGGTGGGCGGGGATGCAGCGGTACGGCGGCACCTGGTCGGGCGATGTGACGACCGGGTGGGCGGGGCTGCGTGCCTCGCTCTCGCTGGTGCTGGGGCTCGGTCTGTGCGGGGTGCCGTACTCGGGCCCCGACGTGGGCGGCTTCGACGGCAGCCCCTCCCCCGAGCTGTATCTGCGCTGGCTCCAGCTGGCCGCCTTCCTGCCGCTGCTGCGCACGCACTCGGCGATCCTGGCCGGGCGCAGGGAGCCGTGGGAGTTCGGCGCGCGGACACTGGAGCACGCGAGGGCGGCGCTCATCGAACGGGAGCGGCTGCATCCGTACTTCGTGACGCTGGCGCATGTCTCCCGGCTGACCGGCGCCCCGTATGTGCGGCCGGTCTGGTGGAGCGCGCCGGAGGACCGCGCCCTGCGGGACTGCGACGACGCCTTTCTGCTCGGTGACAGTCTGCTGGTGGCGCCGGTGCTCGACCGGGGCGGCGACCGGCGGGCGGTGCGGCTGCCGCGGGGGCGCTGGTACGACACGGCGACCGGTGCGGCGTACGAGGGGCCGGGGCAGGTGGTGCTGGAGGCGCCGCTGTCACGGGTGCCGGTGCTGGCGCGGGCCGGTGCGGTGATTCCGGTACGGGTCGATGGCGGCGGTACCGGGCTGGAGGTCTGGGCGCCGGCGGCCGGGCGTACCGGGGGCGGGGTGGTCGTGCGGGACACCGGCGACGGGTGGGCGGAGCCGGAGGTCGAGCGCTACACGGCCTCGCTGGAGGACGGGCGGGTCGTGGTCGGGCGCGTGGTGGCGGAGGGCGAGGTGGAGCCGGGGTGCCCGGTGCGGGTGCGGGGGCTGGGGGCGTAGGGCGGGGCGCGGCAGCGGCTTCTGGCCGTTCCGTGGAGTTCAGCGGTGATCCGGGGCCGGCCGGGCCTCAGCCGTACTGCCCGGCGAACCAGCGCCGTACGACCGCGGTGTGCAGCGGGAAACAGAGGTCGGTGGGGGCCCGCAGGATGTGCCGGCCGGCTGTCTCGTCGGTGGGAACGGACGGCGGGAGTGTGTCCGCCGCGCACTCCGGGAGCAGGCCGAAGAGCAGCAGATGCCCGTCGGGTGAGCTGCGTGCGTCGGCCAGCCGTACGTCCTGCTGCCGGGCGGCGATGCCGGTCTCCTCACGCAGCTCGCGTACGACGGCGTGCTGCCATGTCTCGGTGCCGTCGACGAAGCCGCCGGGCAGGGCGATGCCGCCGGCCTGCGGTTCGTTGGTCCGGGTGATGACGGTGAGCCCGGCGCCCCGCGCGTCCCGTACCGGCAGCAGTGCCACGGCGACGGGCAGCGGGTTGCGGTAGGCGGTGGTCCCGCAGGACGGGCAGGTCCGGGGCCATCCGGCGGTGGCGAACGGGGCGCCACAGGCCGAACAGTGGGAATCCCTGGGGGGCTTGGCGGCAGGCTGCTCGTTCATGAGCGCGGACTGTAGCCGACCGAATCCCTTTGCGCACGCGGTCGTACGAAGGGTCGGGCGGCGCGGTCACCGACCATGATGGGGCGGTCGTCGAAACGCCGTTCAGAACACGTGGGGCGGGGTGGTGGACGCCGGTACACCGGCGTTGAACCGGGTGTCGACGAACTGGGAGAACCTGAACGGCTTCGGTATCAGCTCCAGGCGAGCGAACTCGTCCGCGATCTGCTGCTCCGATGCGATGGCGGCCCGGTCCAAGGCGACCCGTACCGTCGTGCCCGACGTCCGGCGCACCGCGTCCAGCGCCACCTTGTACGGCACTCCCGTGTCCTTCGACCACACCTTCGCCCACTGCTGCGGGTGCTGGTAGACCCACTTCCGGGCGCGCTGCAGCCGCTGCAGGTAGTCCTTCATGGCCGCCGACTTCCCCTTGTCCGCCAGCGCCGAGGGGGCGGCGACATCGAAGGTGAGGCCGTTGACCAGGCCCTGTCCGCTCACCAGGACCCGGGCGTTCCCACCGTCCAGCGCCTGCGTGGTGGTCGGGTCGGCCGCCGCCCAGGCATCGACGTCTCCCCGCTTGAAGGCGGTCTTCGCCTCTGCGGACTGGAGGTAGTCGGCCTTCACGTCCTTGACCGGCATTCCGGCCTTCTTGAGGACGGAGAGCAGCAGGTCGTGCCCGGTGGTGCCCTGCATCACCGCGATCTTCTTGCCCTTGAGGTCCTGGACCTTCTTCAGCGGCGAGTTCTTCGGCACCAGGATGGCCGTACCCGCGACCGAGCTGTGCATCGCGCCCACGACCGTGATCTTCGATTTGGACGCGGCGGCGAACACCGGCGGTGTGTTGCCGGTCCAGCCGAGGTCGACCGCCTTGGCGTTGACGGCTTCGAGGAGCAGCGGCCCGGAGGCGAAGTTCGACCAGTGGATCTTGTACGGCAGGTTGTCCAGTTCGCCGGAGGCTTCCAGCATGGCCCGGTCGCCGCCGGTCTGGTCGCCGACGTTGAGCGTGGTCCCGGTGTGTGCCGGCTTCCCTCCGCACGCCGCGGTCAGCAGAGCGAACGGGATGAGCAGGGCGCCGAGGCAGCGTCGTTTCACGGGGAGTCCTTCTTCGGGTCGAGTGGAGGTGTCCGGGGGGCTGTTGGGGGGAATCAGGAGGGGGTCGGGGTCGCCACCACGCCGAGCCCGGTCAGCAGCCCGGCACGCAGCAGGGTGAACTCAGGCGCTCCCACGTCGCGGGGGCGCGGAAGGGCCACCGGTTGCACATGGGCGATGACGCCGTCCTGCATCACCAGGACCCGGTCGGCCAGCAGCAGCGCTTCCTCCACGTCATGCGTGACGAGCAGCACGGCGCAGCCCCTGCGCTGCCACACCTCGGCCACCTGCTGCTGCGCTCTGATCCGGGTGAGTGCGTCGAGTGCGCCGAACGGTTCGTCGAGCAGCAGGAGGTCCGGTTCGCGGACCAGCGCCCGTGCCAGTGAAGCGCGTTGGGCCTCACCCCCGGAGAGCGTCTTGGGCCAGGCATCGGCCCGGTGCTCCAGGCCGACCTCGGCCAGCGCCCGTACCGCGGTCTCCCGGGCGGGGCGGCCGGGCAGGCCCAGCACGACGTTGCGCCACACCCGTTTCCACGGCATCAGGCGGGGCGCCTGGAAGGCCACCGCCCGGCGGCGGGGCACGAGCACGGTGCCGTCGATGTCCCGGTCGAGTCCGGCGAGTATCCGCAGCAGTGTGCTCTTGCCGCAGCCACTGCGCCCGAGCAGAGCCACGAACTCGCCGGGCCGTACCGCGAGTTCCAGCTTGTCGAGGACGGGCCGGCCGTCGAAGGACCGGGTCAGACCGGTGATGTCGACGACCGCCCGGTCGGCGGTCAGTTCCCCGTGAACGTGGGTCGCCATTGCAGCAACAGCCTTTCCAGCGTACGGACGACGAGATCGGCGGCCAGGCCGAGGAAGGCGTAGACGATCAGGCAGACCACGATGACGTCGGTGCGGTAGTACTCGCGGGCCTGGTCCATCAGGAAGCCGATGCCGTCGCCCGCGTTGACCGTCTCGCCGAAGACCAGGGCCAGCCACGCCGAGCCCAGCGCGAAGCGCAGCCCGGTCAGGGCTCCGGGCAGCGCTCCGGGCAGCACGACATGGCGGATCAGGCCGAAGCGGCCCAGGCCCAGCGTGGCACCGGCCTCGATCAGTTGCTCGTCCACGCCCCGGATCCCGGCGTGGGTGTTGATGTAGAGGGGGAAGGCCGTGGCGAGGGCGATCAGCGCCACCTTGACCGTCTCGTCGATACCCAGCCAGACGATCAGCAGCGGGATGAGCCCGGCGAACGGCACCGCGCGCAGCATCTGCACCACCGCGTCGATCAGGTCCTCGCCGATCCGCAGCAGCCCCGACAGCAGCCCCAGCCCGCCCCCGGCCGTCACACCCAGCACCAGTCCGACGGCGACGCGTTGCACCGAGACCGCCATCGCGGACGGCAGCGTGCCGTCGGAGATCAGCCCGCCGGCGGTACGGGCGATGGTGCCGGGGGAAGCGAGGATGTCCGACGGGAGTGCCCCGGTGGCGCTGAGCACCAGCCACAGGATCAGCAGCAGCGCGGGCCCGGTGGCACGTCGGAGCCAGCGTGGCAGGCTGCGGCGCCGGGACGATGCGGAGACGATGGGTTCCAGGTCGACGCCCGCCGCGCCGAGTGCGGCTGCCCCCTCGGCTTCAGGAGCCTGGGCCGAAATGATGGGTATGCCCTTTCCAGGGATTTTTTCGTTGGTACTCATGAGGGCTCCACGTCGGTACAGGAGGGCGCGGACCCGCGGCGCGGCGTGCGCGGGCGGCTGCCGGGGTGCTGACGGCGGAGTGCCGTCGCGGCCCGGGGCGCGGACGGGGAGCGGTGGGGAGCCTGGAGGCGTCGGCAGTCGCGGCAGCGTACGGGGAGGTCACGCTCAGCGGGTCAAAGTGACCGCCCGTGGAAAACATCTGGTAAATGCGACATGAACACGGGGCAGAAGCTAGCAGATGGGAACCTCACGCGGTCAACGGTGTCTCGCCCATCGGACGACACCCGGCGTCCATGGGACGGGATGGTCCGGTGCCGGATACCGGAGGAAGAGGCCGGACGGCCCCGGGCCAGGGGGCACGGCCTGCGAGTGCATCGGGAGACGCACGGCCGAGGTGGGATCCCGCGGTTACGGGTGGGGCGCCGCGGCTCGGACAGCGGGGATCCCTGGCAGGCCCACGAGCGATCCGTCGCGCGCGGACCGGAGCCGATCACCCTTCCCCTCCGGGCCGTTCACCTGATAGATGGAA
Organism: Streptomyces sp. NPDC054757; assembly: GCF_053612185.1. Taxonomy (NCBI): domain Bacteria; kingdom Bacillati; phylum Actinomycetota; class Actinomycetes; order Kitasatosporales; family Streptomycetaceae; genus Streptomyces; species Streptomyces sp. NPDC054757. The sequence goes on along the minus strand of NZ_JBSHBW010000040.1, from coordinate 48,683 downwards.
TGCCCATGACACGACTGACCCGCACCGTACGGTCCCTGGCCGCCGCCGCCCTGCTCGCCGTCGTCTCGGCAACGCCCGCCGCCAGGGCGCAGCAGGAGCCGCGGGCGCCGCGGGACTTCGTCGCGCTGAGCGCCGTGGACCCGACGATCATCCAGGAGATGCGGTATCCGTACGAGCACAACTTCACGGGTGCCCCGGTCGACGGATACGAGCAGCCGCTGTGCATCCTCACCCGCCCCGCCGCACAGGCCCTGCACCGGGCCCAGACGAAGCTGCTGCGCCGCGGGTATTCGCTGAAGGTCTACGACTGCTACCGGCCGCAGCGGGCCGTCGACCGCTTCGTGCGCTGGGCCGAGGACCCGGACGCCCTGGCGATGAAGGCGGAGTTCTATCCCCGGGTCGACAAGTCCCGGCTCTTCGCCGACGGTTACATCGCCGAGAAATCCGGCCACAGCCGCGGCAGCACCATGGATCTCACCCTGGTGAAGCTGCCTGCCCTGCCGACCCGCCCGTACCACCACGGCCAGCGGCTCGCCCCCTGCTACGCCCCGAAGGCGCAGCGCTTCCCGGACAACTCGATCGACATGGGAACCGGCTTCGACTGTTTCGACACCCTCGCACACACGGACGCCCCTCGGATCAAGGGCGTCCAGCGCGCCCACCGCGACATGCTGCGGACCGCACTCGACGCCGAGGGCTTCGTCAACCTCCCCGAGGAGTGGTGGCACTTCACCTACCAGCCGGAGGCGTACCCGGACCGCTACTTCGACTTTCCGGTCAGCCGGCGCTCGGTGGCCGGGCATCGCTGATGCTGCACGAAACCGGTGTCGCGCATGCCCCGTTCGGCATTCGGCAATAACCTGGAGGCATGGCCGAACTGGAGACCCGCGAGCTTGAGTACTTCATCGCCCTGGCCGAGGAGCTGCACTTCGGCCGGGCCGCCGAGCGGCTCTCGATCGCCCAGCCGGCGCTGTCGAAGGCGATCCGGCGGATCGAGAACCGGCTCGGTGTCCCGCTGTTCGTACGCTCCAGCCGCCATGTCGGACTCACCCCGGCCGGGGAGGCGTTGCAGGAACACGGGCGGCACGCGCTCAACGCGGTCGGCGCCGCCGCCCGGAACGCCCGGCGCGCCGGCGACACCGGGGACCAGCTGCGGCTGGTGCTCAAGCCGGGCGGTGACGCAGGGCTGCTCTCCGGGATCCTGGCCGAGTACGCCCGCCGGCCCGATGCCCGCCGGGTGGACATCCTGTTCAGCGGGCCCGCCGACCGGACCGGCTTCCTGCGTGACGGGCGGGCCGACGTCGGTCTGCTCTACGCCCCGTTCGACGAACTCGGCGGCCTGGCCCACGAGACGCTGCACACCGAGGACCGTGTGGCGGTCCTTCCGTCCGCGCACCGGCTGGCCGGGCGCGCCTCGGTACGGATGTCCGATCTGGCGGATGAGACGCTGCCGCGCTGGAAAGGGCTGGCCGGGGACGACGGCACGGGGCCCGAGGTGGCCGATGTGGTGCAGATGCTCCACATGATCACGGCGAACCGGATGATCGGGATGCTCCCCCGCTCACTGGTGGAGCCGGTCCCGGACGGCGTGACGCTGGTCCCGGTGACCGACGCCCCGCCCAGTCGCCTCGTGCTCGCCTGGAACGAGCGGGACCGCCGGCCGCTGGTCGCGTCCTTCGTGGCCGCCGCGCTCAGGGCCGCGCCGTCAAGGGAGCCGGCCGGAGACCGGCGCGGCTGACCTGCCGCCGGGCCGGTCCCGTACCCCCTTTACGTCCTCCCCGGCCGGCCGGGGGCCTTCCCGGCCGGCCACCGGGGTCACTTCCGCCAGAACAGATGGTGGGTCATCCCGCTCGGGCTGGGAACGACGTCCAGATGGAACCGGTCGCGCAGCTCGTCGGGGGAATCCCAGAGCCGCAGTCCTGACCCGAGCTTCACCGGCGAGACCGCCACATGCAGGGTGTCCACGAGGTCGGCGTCGAGGAACTCCCTGATGGTGGTGACCCCGCCGCCGAGCCGGACGTCCTTGCCCTGCGCGGCCTCCTTTGCCTGCTCCAGGACGGTGGCGGGGTCCGCTTCGACGAAGTGGAACGTGGTGTCGGAGAGTGTGAACGAAGGGCGGTGGTGGTGGGTCAGTACGAAGACCGGGGTGTGGAACGGGGGCTCGTCACCCCACCAGCCCTGCCACTCGTGGTCCTGCCAGGGGCCGCGCTGGGGGCCGAACTTGTTGCGCCCCATGATCTCGGCGCCGATGTTGTGCGCGAAGTCCCGCGTCAGATAGTCGTCCAGGCCCCGGCTCCCGCCCGGCTCGGTGCGGTTCGGCCAGCTCGCCGTGGCACCGGCCCAGGAGAACAGCTCCCCGGGATCGACATGACCGAACGGCCTTTCGAGCGTCTGGTCCTCGCCCGCGGCGACTCCGTCGCTGGAGACGGTGAAGTTCTGGACTCTCAGTAGCTGGGGCACGGTTCCTCCGGTGTGCTGTGTGTTGTCGGTATCGATAGTGAGACTCACCCGGGCGGGAAAACTCATCGCCACGTCGACGGCGGAGTAGCAGCAGAGTAAGGGAGCGGGGAGTAACGGGGTGGCGGAGTGACGGATGCCCCTTCTCCCGGTGCGCCCATGGCGCCTACCGTCTCCCCATGACGCAGCAGACATGTGATTCGTACGAGGAGTTCTGGCCCTACTACGTCGCGATGCACTCCCGGGCGGCGACCCGGTGGGTGCATCTGGCCGGCACGCTCACCGGGCTCGCCGTGACCGCCTACGGGCTTGCGCGGGGCCGGAAGCGGTATGCGGCCGCGCTGCCGCTCATCGGGTACGGGACCGCGTGGCCCGCGCACTTCCTCATAGAGGGGAACAATCCCGCGACCTTCGGCCACCCGGCCTGGTCGCTGCGGGGCGACGTACGCATGATCCGGACGATGCTGGCGGGCCGGGACCACGAACTGGCCGCCACCGCCGCGAAGTGGCTGGCGGAGAACGGCTGAACCCTGGGGCGCGGAGACGGGCCGAACCTGGGGGCACCGGAGAACGGCCGACAGGTGGCTCGCGGCGGCGGCCGGCCCGTGGCACACTTCTGACGTTCCGTCAGTTTGCTGATGCCGGGAGGGGTTTTGACGCGCACGCGCACACCCGTGGTGGCCGGATGGTTCACGGCCGAGGCCGGGGATGAGGACTTCCGGCTGCTGGGCACCCGGTGCTCGGCCTGTTCCGCCGTCTTCTTCCCGCGTGAGGACACCTTCTGCCGCAACCCGGGCTGCCCGGGCGGGGAACTGGTGGAGGTCCCGCTCTCCAAGCGGGGCCGGGTCTGGTCGTACACCGACGGCCGTTACCGGCCGCCCGCGCCGTATGTCTCGGACCCCGGCGTCGCATGGGAGCCGTACATCCTGGTCGCCGTCGAGCTGGCGGCGGAGGGCATGGTCGTGCTCGGGCAGGCGTCGCCTGGGGTGTCACTCGCGGATCTGGCGGTCGGCGCCGAGGTGGAAGCCGTACCCGGCGTGCTCAACGAGGACACGGACACCGTCTGGACCACCTGGCACTGGCGGCCGGTGCGGACACCGCGGGCGCGCTCATGACCGGCGACATAGCGGTCCTGGGGGCCGGGATGCACGCATGGGGCAAGTGGGGGCGGAGCTTCGTCGAGTACGGGACGGCCGCGGCCCGTACCGCGCTCGCGGACGCCGGGATCGGCTGGCAGGAGGTGCAGTCGGTCGTCGGCGCGGACACGGTGCGCTGCGGCTATCCCGGCTATGTGGCGGGCGCCACCTTCGCGCGGGCGCTGGGCTGGCAGGGAGTCCGCGTCACCAGTGTGTACGCGGCCTGTGCGTCCGGGGCGCAGGCCATCAGCACGGCCAGGGCGCAGATACTCGCCGGGATGGCGAACGTGGTGCTGGTGGTCGGCGCCGACTCCGCGCCGAAGGGGTTCTTCGCCCCTGCGGGCGGTGAGCGGCCCGACGACCCCGACTGGCTGCGCTTCAGGGTGCTGGGGGCCACCAACCCGGCGTACTTCGCGCTGTACGCCCGGCGCCGGATGGCCGTCCACGGCGACACCCTGGAGGACTTCGCGCGGGTGAAGGTGAAGAACTCGGCGGCGGGCGCGCTCAACCCTGGCGCCCGCTACCGCAAACCGGTCACCCTCGATGACGTGGCCGCCTCACCCGTGGTCGCCGACCCGCTGCGGCTCCTCGACATCTGCGCGACCTCCGACGGCGCGGCCGCTCTCGTGCTCACCAGCATGGAGTTCGCACGCCGGCACGGGGTGGCGCACCCGGTCCGTATCCGTGCGGTCTCCACCGTCACTCCCACGTACCCCAGGACCGTACTCGACCTGCCGGACATCGCCACCGACTCGGCGACCGCCGTGGCAGCCCCGGCGGAATCCTTCCGCGCCTCCCTCGCGCGTGCGGCGTACGAGGAGGCGGGGATCGGCCCGGAGGACATCTCACTGGCCGAGGTCTACGACCTGTCGACCGCGCTGGAGCTGGAGTGGTACGAGGACATCGGGCTCTGCGGGGCGGGCGAGGGCGCGACACTCGTACGGGAGGGCGCCACCGCGCTCGGCGGCCGGGTCCCGGTCAACCCCAGTGGGGGTCTTGCCTCCTTCGGTGAGGCGGTGCCCGCGCAGGCCATCGCCCAGGTCTGCGAGGTGACCTGGCAGCTGCGCGGCGGGGCCGGCGCCCGCCAGGTGCCGGGGGCACGCGCCGCGATCACCGCCAACCAGGGGCTGTTCGGGCACGGTTCGTCGGTGATCGCCGTCCGCTGAGCGGGGCCTTCCGCAGCGCTGAACCGGCGGCGGCGGGCACGCGGGCTCCTCAGGTGATGGCCTGTGCGGGGGCCTCAGGTGATGGCGTGCGCGCGGGGCCTCACGTGATGGCGTGCGCGCGGGCTCCGGAAGCGAGGGCCATGGCGTGCTCCACGACGGAGACCAGTACCTCCTTCACGGTCTCGCGGTCCCGCGCGTCACACATCAGGACGGGCACGCCGGGGTCGAGGTCGAGGGCGGACCGCACGGTGTCCCCGGGATATCGGTCCGCTCCGTCGAAGCAGTTGACGGCCACGGTGAACGGGATGGAGCGCCGCTCGAAGTAGTCGACCGCCGCGAAGCAGTCCTCAAGACGGCGGGTGTCGGCGAGCACGACCGCCCCGAGTGAGCCCTGCGCCAGCTCGTCCCAGAGGAACCAGAAGCGGTCCTGCCCCGGAGTGCCGAACAGATAGAGGACGAGGTCCTCCTTGAGCGTGATGCGGCCGAAGTCCATGGCGACGGTGGTGGTCGTCTTCTGCTCCACCCCTTCGGTGGAGTCCACCGGGCGGCCCGCCTCGCTCAGCGTCTCCTCGGTACGCAGTGGCCGGATCTCGCTGACCGCTCCCACCAGAGTGGTCTTGCCCACGCCGAATCCGCCCGCCACTAAGATCTTGAGGGTCACCGGCTCGACGAACTGCTGGTTGCGGCTAGAGCGCCCGAAGGCCATTGATTACCTCGCGAAGAATGCTGACGTCCGGCAGTTCCGCCGGCGGTACGGGCTGGGTGACGCGGACGAGTTCGTCGTCGACGAGGTCGCCGACCAGGACCCGTACCACTCCCACGGGCAGGTCGAAGTCGGCCGCCAGTTCGGCGATGGACTGCGGTGCGGTGGCGCACCGTTCGACGATGTCCACATGTTCGGGTGAGAGCCGCTGGTCCCTGCCCGGGTCGTCGGCGGCCGGCTCGGGGACGACCAGCGCGATCAGGTCGAGGCGGTGGCCGGGGCCGGCACCGGTACGGCCGCGTGTCATGGCGTACGGACGGACCACGGGCCCCGCGTCGTCGTCGAACCAGTGGTGCGCCGGTGGCCGGCCCACGTCACTCATGGCGTCACCCTCACCCTCCCGCGGTGAGCCCGCTCCGCGGGGCCGTCGCGAGGTGGGCACCGACCCGCTTCACCATGAGTGTCATCTCGTACGCCACCAGGCCGACGTCGGAGTCCGCGTCGGACAGCACGGCGAGGCAGCTGCCGTCGCCCGCCGCCGTGATGAAGAGGAAGGCTTCGTCCAGCTCCACGACGGTCTGGCGGACCTTTCCGGCCTCGAAGTGGCGCCCGACGCCCTTGGCCAGGCTGTGGAAGCCGGAGGCGACGGCTGCCAGATGCTCGCCGTCCTCCCGGGTCAGGTCCTTCGATGTGCCGGTCGCCAGACCGTCCCCCGAGAGGACCAGTGCCTTGCGGATGCTGCCGACCCGGTCGACGAGTTCGTCGAGGAGCCAGTTGAGCTCTCCGGGGCCACCTGGTCCGTGGTGTCCTGCTGCGTTCGGTACGGTCATCGACCGGTCCCCTCCGATGCGTTTCCTGGTGCCGTGTCGGCCGGTCCGGTGCCGACTGCGGCTGATTCTGCCGAGTCCTGTGCGGAGTTGTCGCGGCGCCCCCGCTGCCAGCCCCGCTGGAGCGATGCCATCCTGCTGCGTACTTCGTCCGGGTCGCGCTCATCGCCGTCCGCCGCCGCCGGTTCGGCAGCGGGTGCGGGCGCGCCCCTCAGCTGCGGGGCCAGACTCGCCTGGCGTACCCGGCGGGGCAGTCCGTCGGGGCCCGCGGCCGGGGGGCCGGTGCGCGGCGGGCCGGGGTCCCGGGGGGCGGACGGCCGCGCGGGCGGCTGCGGTGCGCTCCGCCAGGGTTCGGGCTGCGGCGGCTCGCTCACCGGGGGGCCGGTGCGCGGGGGCTCGGGCTGCCGGGCCGCGCCGCTCATCGGGGAACCGGTACGCGGGGGTTCGGACCTCCGGGGCCCGGTCGCCGTCTGTTCGGGGATGTCGACCCGGCGCCCGTGGTCGGATACGAGAGTCGGCTGTCCTGGTTTGCGGCGCCGGGGCAGTCCGACGGGGCCGGCGGGCCGGGTGACGCCCTGCTGCGCCGCCCCTTCGTCGGGGGTCTGCTGATGCTGATCGGGGGCCGGGGCGACCGCACGGTGGCGGAAGATCCCGCCCGGTGTGCTGTCCTCGTCCGCCAGGTCCGCGGTGTCGTCCAGCGTCAACGGGTCGGCCGGCGGCTCCAGTTCGACCGGCCCGTCGATCACCGACACGGGTGTGCGGCCCGCGGCGGGCACCGGCGCGAGCCCGGAGCGCGATCCGGACCGGTGCCCGGACCGCCGGTCGGCGCGGAACCCGGCGCCGTCGGCCCCGGAGCCCTCGGCCGTGCCGTCCTGGTCGGACCCCTCGGAGTCCGGCGCGTCGGTGAGCAGCGCCACCGGGATGAAGATGACGGCGGTGGTGCCGCCGTACGGCGAGGGCTGGAGCGAGACCCGGACGTTCTGCCGCTGCGCGAGCCTGCTCACCACGAAGAGGCCCAGCCGGTCGGTGTCGGACAGCTCGAACTCGGGGGTCTCCGCGAGCCGCAGATTGGCGTCGAGCAGCGCGTCGGGCGCGAGACCGAGCCCACGGTCGTGGATCTCCAGGGTGAAACCGTTGGCGACCCGCTCGCCCAGCACCTGGACCGCTGTGTGCGGAGGCGAGAACACCGTGGCGTTCTCCAGGAGTTCGGCGATCAGATGGGTGAGGTCGGCGACGGCGGGGCCGCCAACGCCGATCCTCGGCAGCCGCCTGACCTCGATCCGCTCGTAGTCCTCGACCTCGGCGACCGCGGCGCGTACGACATCCATCAGCTGGACCGGCTTGCGCCACTGCCGGGAGGGGGCGGCTCCGGAGAGGATCACCAGCCCTTCGGCGTGGCGGCGCATACGGGTGGTGAGGTGGTCGAGCCGGAAGAGGTCGGCAAGCTCCTCGGTGTCCTCCGTACGGCGCTCCATGCTGTCCAGCAGCGTCAGCTGGCGGTGCAGCAGGACCTGGTTGCGCCGGGCGAGGTTCACGAAGACGTCGGAGACCCCGCGGCGCAGGTCGGCCTGGCGCACGGCTGCTTCGACCGCCGCGCGCTGGACGGTGTTGAGGGCAAGGCCGACTTGACCGACCTCGTCCTTCGCGTATTCGAGGCGGGGTGCCTCGGTCTCGATGTCGACCTGTTCGCCGGCGGCGAGCCTGCGCATCACGGCCGGCAGCCGCACCCCGGAGACCTCATGGGCCTCCTTGCGCAGCCGGCTGAGGTCGCGGACCAGTTCGCGTCCGATGCGTACGGACACCACCAGCGAGACCAGCAGTCCGCCGATGCCGAGCAGCGCGGCGACACCGGCCTTGGCGAAGACCCGGAGGACGGCCGGCCTCACCCGGTCCCGGAAGTCCGCGCGGGCTGTGTCGCCGAGCGTGTCGAGGTGGCTGAGTGTCCGGCCCGCGTCGGTGGTCCAGCGGGACGCGGAGCCGGAGATGGTGGTACTGCCGGAGTTCTTGCCGAGCACGGTGGACTCCGCGGTGCGCACCGGGATGGTCGAAGGGCCGCTCCAGTAGGCGCTGAACACGTCGCCGTCCTGGTCGGGCAGCGAGGGCAGGCTGACCGTGTAGTACATCGTGCGGGCAGTGACCAGGTCCGAGATGTCGCGCAGATCGTGGGGGTCGAGCCGGCCGGATGTGAGGGCGGAGCCGAGGAGCGCGTCCTCACGCGAGAAGGCCTCACGGGCCCTGCTGACGCCGACCAGGCCCCGGGCCTCCTTGTCGAGGCCGGAGTTCTGCAGGGCGGGCAGGTCGACGAGGAAGTCGAGCACCTGGTCGCAGAGCCGGTTGTACTGCTCGTACGCCTCGCGGCGGGTCACCTCGTGGTTCCCCGCGTTGTGCCGCAGCGAGCCGAGCCCGGCGAACCCGTCCAGCACGGCCCGCAGCTGCCGTCCGGACTTCCCGCCCAGTGCGGAACGGGCGTCGCTCCGGTCCGCGCCGCGGCGCACCGCGGCCAGGCTCGCGTCGGTCCTCGCCCGCTGGGTGCGCAGTTCGGACTGGACGTCGGATGCTCCCGGGTCGACCAGCTGGCGCAGGGTGAGGGAGCGTTCCTTCTCGACATCCTGGAGTGAGACGCCGAGCGGTTCGGCCACTCTCTTGTAAACGGTGCCCGCGCGCATCAGTTGCAGGGCGTCCCGGCCGGTGAGGTAGACGGAGAACGTCCAGATCGCCGTCAACGCGACAAGTGGGACCAGCAACAGCGCCACGATCTTCCTGCGGATGGACTTCCCGCGAAAGCGCATGGCCTCCCCCAGCTCAACCCCGCCCGGCGGGGGTGGTGTTCCGTCAACAAACGGCGTGAGCCTACTACTGCGGCCCAGGCTACTCGAAGGGACGTCCGGGCTATTTTCAGCCGCCTGCACGAGAGTTGATCACCCCATGTCCTGGTATCCCAGCAGATCGTCTTCCCTGATCCGACGAGAGAACCCTGGCAGGACGGCACTTTCCACCCGTGTGCGGTTGGCTGGATTTCCATGGATGGCGGGAATCTTTTACGGGAGTTGTTCGTCATTGCGTACGAGGGGCGCACCACGGGCGGGGACGCTTGAACCGACCCAAGCCGGGCATCCGTTCTGGAGTCGGACAGCGCCGAGGCGTGAAGGTCGAGGGTGAAGTGAGCATGGCCATCGAAGAGGGCGAGGCGCCCCTGCGGACGTTGTGGACCGAGGAGCCCGTCGGGCGCTACCGGCTGCCGGATCCGGTGCGCGGAAGCGCGGTGCGTGCCGTGCTCATCGTCTCCGTGACACTGATACAGGCCGTGACGGCCTTCCTCTCCACCGTCTCCGGCTCCTGGCTGGCCTTCCCCATGGTGCTGAGCAGTGTGGCGAGCACGGTCGTCGCGACCTGGGCGGTGCTGGACGTCTGGATCACCCGGCAGGTGTGGAACCAGCGCCACGGGGTGACCTCCGCGCCCAGCAGCACCGCCCGCCGGCTCCGTAAGGAGCGGCGAGCGGCTCGGCGGGCGGCCCGCCGGCAGGAGCGGGACACCGAGCGGATACCGGCGAACCAGGCGAACCGCACCAGTCGGCTGTCGCCCCAGGCCTGAACCGCCGGGTTGTATGGGGCTTCGCGGACGGGACGGGGAGTAAGCGCCTTGGCCTAAGCGCCTTGGCCCGGCTCACCGGCCGTGACCGACGCACCGCCCTGGGCGGACGCACCGCCCGGAACCAGCTCACCGCCCGGAACCGGCTGGCCCCGCCGGAACATCCGGGTCGCGGTGATTTCGCCGTGCACCTGCTCCCCTCCGGGGTCCAGTTGCGGGAGGCCGGGCCGCAGATGCTCCTCCACGCTGATGTACTTCAGCCCCGCCCGGAGATCCGCGTCATTGCGCAATCTGATGACCAGGGGGAATTCCGCGAGGGCCGTGGTGTCGAACAGTCCCGTCGTATAGAGCAGCTGGACGCCGAGCGCGTCGGAGACCGCGCGCTGGAGTTCCAGCAGATAGGTGGCGTTCGCCCGGCCGATCGGGTTGTCCAGGAAGAGGGTCCCCGCGTGCCGGTGCCTGTCGCGGCCCCGGTCGTTGCTGCGCAGGGCGGCCATCGTGCAGTAGAGGGCGATCGCGGCGGTGAGCAGCTGGCCGCCGGAGAAGACGTCTCCCATCTGCCCGACCGGCACGCGCTCGGCCCGGAGCACGGCGTCCGGCTTGAGGATCTCGACCGCGACGCCCTTCGGTTCGAGCGCCGCGTGGACGGCCCGCAGCAGCAGTGACATCCCGTCCCTGCGCAAATCGGAGTTCTTCTTCAGAGCCGCACGGGTCGCCTCGTCGATGACCTCGCCGAGCCGCTCCGCGAGGGTGGCCTGGTCGGGCTCGTCGAAACGGATCCGCAGGAACTCCTGGCCCGACCACTCCCCGAGCCCCTCGGGCAGCCGGGAGAGCCGCTGGGCGGAGCGGAGAGTCGTGAGCGCGGACTCCACCAGGCCGCGCAGCCGGTCGACGATCGACTCGCGGTTGCGCTCCAGCTGCTCCAGCTCATCGGTGAGCACCCGCAGCCGGGGGGCAAAGGCCGCCGCCCACTTCTCGGCGTGCTCGGGCAGCGCGGCAGCGGGCAGTTCACGGATCTGCTGGCGTGCCGGGGTGCGGACCTGCTCGTAACGGGTGGCGTTGGCATGGCGTACGAGGATGTCGCTCGCCTCCCGCACCGCCGACTCGGCCGCCGACAGATCACCCGCGCAGCCGCGCAGCGAGCGGCGGGCGTCGGCGGCCGACTCGCGGGCCTCCTCCTGGCTGCCGGGGTAGGGCTCGGGCGGCGCCGGTTCGGTGCTCTCGTCGTCCTGGTGCGGGTCGCGGAGCAGATCCCGCAGCAGGGCCGCCGATTCGTCGAAGCCGCCCGCGGCGTCCTCCGACGCCCGGTGTGCGCGCAGCAGTTCGGCGTGGGCCGCCCGGGAGGTCTCCAACGCATCGGTACGGGAGGCCAGTTCGGCGGTGGCCTTGCGGAGCAGGGCCTGCGCCGCGTCCGCGTCGGCCGGGACCAGCTCGCCGGGCAGTTCGGTGTGGGCCTCCGTACCGTCGGCGGGGGCCAGCCGCTCGGCCTCACCGCGCAGCCGGCCCAGCTGTTCGCTGGCGGCCGACGCCCGGGTCTCCAGCATCTGGACGAGCGACTCCGCACGGGCGGCCGCCGCCTGCCGTGAGGGGCCGTCCGCGCCGTCGGTGGATTCGAGCAGCTGGGCGGCGCGGGTGCGGACCTTGTTGGAGAGCCGGTCGAGCTCGGCGCGGGCCGCGCTCTCGTCGCTCTCGGCCCTGGCCTGCTCGGCCCGCAGATCGGCCCCGACGCCGACCTTCTCGTACAGCTGCGAAGCGGCCCGGTACGCCTCTCGCAGAGCGGGCAGGGCGGAGCGCTGCGCGCCCTCGTCCGGTGCGGGCAGGTCCTCGGGCACCCCGGCGATCTCGGACCGTTCGGCCCGCAGCGCGCGGGCGGTGCGCCGTGCGTCGTCGGCGGCGCGCTGGGCGGCTCTGCGGTCCTCGTCGGCCGCTCGGGCGCGCTCCAGGCAGGTCGCGGCGCGGGACTCCGACTCGGCGGCCTCTTCGCCCAGTTCGCGCAGGGTGACCTGCCAGCCCGCCCGTTCGCGGAGGCGGAAGGCGAGCCCGGAGAGCGCGTCGGCGACCCGCCGGGCGCGCTGGGCTGTTTCCTGGCGTTCGTCGCGCACCCGGCCGGCGTCGGCAGCCGCCTCGTCCGCCTCGGTACGGTCGGTACGCGCCTCCTCCAGTGCGGTGGCGGCGGCCTCGGCGGCCTCCTTGGCACTGCTCGCGACCGCCTCCAGCTCGGCGAGGGTGCCGGGCGGGCAGGCGGACCGCCAGGAGCCGAGCCGGGCGGCGAGGGTCCGGTCGCCACTCAGCCGGGCGGCGAGCGTGCGGATCTCCTCGTCGCGCCGGCCCGCGCGGGTGCGCAGCGCCTGCCGCTCCTCATCGGCGGCATGCTCGTCGTGCATGGCCGGGTTCGGCCGTACGAGGAAGACCTCGGCATCCGACGTACCGGACGGCCCGGGCCCCGGGACCGGGGCGAGCAGCGCGGACGCGGTGCCCACGGCGACCGCGGAGCGCGGCAGCAGGGCGGCGCCGCCGAGTACCGCACGGGCCCTGCCGTGTGCGGCCGGATCGGTGATGACCACACCGTCGACCAGTTCGGGCCGGGCGGCCAGCACCGCCGCGTGGTCCGCGGGGTCCACCGACTGGGCGAGATAGCGCCATCCGGGCAGCGCCGGGATGCCGTGTTCGCCCAGGAACTCGACGGTGGCCAGCACATCCGGGCCCGGGGGCAGCAGCCCGCCGTCGCCCAGGGCGCCGAGGATACGGGAGTCGTCCGCGGCCGCCGTGCGCAGTTCGAAGAGCTGCCGTTCGGCCGATGCGACGCCCCCGTCGAGCAGTTCCCCCAGCTCTTCGGCGTTGCGGTCCAGTTCGGCCGCGGTGAGCGGACCGCGCGCCAGGGTGTCCGGGTGGCTCTCCGGCTCACGGGCTGTGGTGCCCGCGGCGGCCGGGGCATCGTGCGGTCCGCCGGTTCCCGGCTCTCCGCTCGTCGTGCTGTCGGCCGTGGCCGCGGTGACCGCGTCGCGTGGCCGGTCCGCTGCCGGTGCCCCGCCGTTGCGGGGCTGCGGCAGCCCCGCGACCGTGGTCACCGTCGTCGGCAGGCCGAGCAGTTCGGCGAGCCGGGGCTCCGCCGCGATGGATTCGGCGGTGCGCAGCTCCGTCTCGTAGGCGCGCTCGGCGGCGCGTGCCGCGTCCGCCGCGCGGGCGGCGGCGAGGTCGGTCCTGCTCTCCCGGGAGGCCGCTTCCCTGGCCTCGTCCGCCGTGCTGCGGGCCTGCTCGCGGGCCGTGTCCCAGGCGGCGACCGCCGCCTTCTCCGCGTCGCTGGCCGCCAGGGCGGCGCGCGCCGGGTCCGCGTCGGGCGCGGTGTCGTCGAGCCAGCCCGCGCGGACGGCCTCGGAGGTCTCCTGGGCGACCTCGGTGAGGCGCTGGCGCAGATGCCCGGCCTCGCTGCGGGCGCGCTGGGCCTCGGTGGCGGCCGCCGTCGCGTCGCGGTGTGCGGCCTCGCCGGCCGTCTGGAGCTCCGCCGCGCGCTCCTCCTCCTCGTTGGCGAGCTGTTCGCCGCTCTCGGCTGCCGAGTGGAGTGCGCGGACCAGGTCGGCCGCCGCGGTGCTGCGGGCGGCCAGGGCCGGGGCGGCGTCCCGCTCGGCCTCCCTGATGGCGACGGCGACCCGGGCCGACCGGTCGGCCGCCGCCCGGTGGCGCAGCACCGCCTCGGCGGCCTGCCACGCGGAGTGGAAGGTCCGTGCGTCGGCCAGCTCCCTGCGCTGCGCCGCGGCGGACTTCTCGGCGACGGTGAGCGCCAGCGAGGCGTGCCGGTAGGCCAGTTCGGCGGCGATCAGCGCGCTGCGGCCACGGGCCTCATCGGCCCGGGTGACGGTGTGGGCGGCGGACGTGACCTGCTGGGCCAGGTCGGACGCACGGCCCCGCTCGTCGGCGGCGCGGGCGGAGAGCCTGCGGGCGAGGGTGCGGGTACGGCGCTCGGCGCCCGCGTGAACGTCCCGGGCCCGCGAGCGTGCCGAGGCGGCGTCGACGATACGGCCGAGCAGATCGACCGAGCCGGCGGTGAAGTCCCGTTCCGCGGTGAGTTCGGCGCGGCGGCCCAGCTTGCTGCCGAAACTGCCGACGAGGTCGGCCAGGCCGTCCGTGTCACGGGTGTCGGTGACGGCGCGCAGCAGCAGATCGGTGAAGTCGGAGTCCTTCTTGACGGCGAAGAGACCGGCCGCCTCGCCCTCGTCCGCGTTCATCTCGCGCTGGTAGCGGAAGAGTTCCGGGTCGAGTCCCAGCTCGCCGAGGTGCTCGTTCCAGCGGTCGTGGATCTCCTCCCAGTGCACGTCCAGGTGGGGATAGAACTTGCCGGCCTCGGTGATCGCGTCGCGGAAGCCCTTCATGGTGCGGCGCCTGCCGCGCGCCCCCGACACTCCTTCCACCGGCGGCCGTACGGTGGTGGCTTCGGCGACCGGGAGTGAGTCGAGGCTCAGCCCGGGGCCCGGCCGGAACGAGTACCAGGCCTCGGCGAACTTCCGGGGGTCGTTGGAGACCTGCCGGCCCCGCCACTCGCTGGCCTTGCCGACGACGACGAGTTCACCGGTGAGGGTGTGCTGCCACTCCAGGGCGACATGGCCGCAGTCGTCGGCGAGCAGGAACTTGCGCAGGACGCCGGAGCTGGCGCCGCCGAGCGTGTTGCGGTGGCCGGGCAGCATCACCGAGAAGATCAGCTTCAGCAGGACCGACTTGCCCCCGCCGTTCTCCAGGAAGAGGACGCCCGCGGGCGCGGGACGGCGCGGCGGCCCGACCGGCTCCTCCTCGAAGAACTCCGCCTGGGCCGGGGCCGGGTGGGGGACGGGCGCTCCCACTCCCCGCAGGTCGAGCACGGTGTCGGCGTAGCGGGCACCGGCAGGTCCGATGGAGTAGAGGCGGACCCGGGACAGCTCGTACATGGCGGCGGACTCTCGTCGTTGTGGTGCGGGATCTTGCTCGGGGCTGTTCGGGCCTGGCCCGGCGCTCTCTCGGCCGGCCGGGCGCTGTTCAGGAGTGGAAGGGCAGTCCCGCGTCGGCGGTGAGTTCGAGGTCGTCCGCACCGGAGGGCGGCAGCAGCGTGGCCGAGCCGTCGGTCACCGGCACGACCCCCAGGTCGAGCAGCTCGGCCAGGGCGGCGCTGCCCGCCATGTCGCGCACCTGGAGCTGGTAGCGGGCGGTGGTGCGGTACGCGCCTCCGGCGTCGTCACCGGTGCGTTGCAGGAATCCCGAATCCGTGAGGAAGACAACGGCCTTGGCGACGATGCCGGTGGTGGATCCGGCCAGCCGCCTGGCGTCCTTGGTGGCTCCGGTGGAGCTGCGCCTGGCATAGATCCGCCAGGCGGATTCGAGCCCGGGGGCGTCGGTGGCCGGGTCGCTGTTCTCGCCCTGCTCCTCGGCCCGTTCCTCCAGGCGGCGGCACGCCTGGCGGACGAACGCGTCGACGCCGTTGACCGTGATCCGGCCGATGTAGCCGTCGTCGGCGAGGTCTTCGGGGCGCGGGAAGGCCATGGCGGCGACGGCGAGATGGGCCAGTCCGTGCAGGAAGCGGTCGGCGGAGTCGGCGGCGGCGCGGCGCGCGTAGTCCCCCATGCGTACGGCGAAGACCGAGTCCTCCCCCGCGGCGACCGCCATGCCCGCCCGGGTCGAGACCTCCAGGACCACCAGGCCGAGCCCGGTGGCGACGGCGTCGGCGAGCCGGGCGAAGGCGGGCGCCTCCCGGTAGCGGCGCAGCAGCTCCCCGTACTCGGCGTCGCGGGCGGGCAGCAGCTTCGGCTGGAGTCCGAAGGCGACGAGCCGCGCGGCGTCGGCTGCGTCGGCCGGGGTCACCGCCGGGCCGGCCGGCGGCGCGGTGGTGCCGGCCGGGTCGGGCTCGCTCCACGCGGTGTGCTCGGCGTGGGTCTCGCTCACAGCTGCTGCTCCTCGGTCGGTGTCTTTCGGCGCTGCCCGGGGCCCGGCGGGCGGGCTTCCGGACCTCCCGGCTTCCTGGTCCGGGCCTTCCCGGCGCCCGGGGCGGAGGGGGCGGCCCCACGGCGGTTCATGCGGACTCCGTACGGCCCGCGGCCATGCCGACGGTGTCCAGGAGGGCCGTCCCGACGATCAGATCCGCGCCGCCGAACTCGCAGTCGTCCAGCTCGGTGCCGTCGTCCACGGCGAAGAGCAGGCGCTCCTCGCCCTGCCGGTAGGCGGTGCCGACCGGCGGGCTCGCCGCGTGGAAGGCCAGCAGGGCGACCAGATAGGGCAGTTCGGGAACGGGCAGACGGCGGGCTTCGGCCAGCAGCCCGGAGAGGCGGCGCGGGGCGTCGTGCTCCAGGTCGAGCAGGTCCGTCGCGGCTGCCAGCTGCTCCTCGCTGAAGCGGCTGTCGTCCGGTGTGGCGATCAGGTCGGGCTCGGGCATCTCGGCGCCCAGGTGCTCCCGCTCGGCGGGCGGGGTCAGCAGAATGTCGGCCAGGTCCCCGACGCGTACCGCCACGGGTGTCCGCAGGCCGGTGCCCCGTGCGAAGAACGCGTCGGTGACCCGGATGGCCTGCTCCAGCGGGAGCGGCAGCACGGGGGCGACGAGCTGTCCGTAGAGGTCGAGTCCGGAGGTCGCCGCGGGCGGGGCGAAGGCCTGCCGGTCCTGCTCGGCACGGAAGAGCGGTCCCGCTTCGAGGAGCCGCGACTGGAGCTGGGTGTGGCGGCGGATGCAGTCCTTGACGATGTCGACCAGCTCGGCCGCGCGCCGCTTGTGCTCGGGCTCCTCCGTCTCGTCCCTGGCCTTGCGGATGTTGGTGAGGATCGCGTTCTCATGGCGGTAGCGGTCGGCGACATGGCCGAGGGCTTCGTCGATCATGTCGGGGACGGTCCTGAGCCAGTCGACCGCGCGGACATTGCGCCGGGTCGCCTCCAGCGTCCTGCGCAGGGTCTCCGCGTACTGCACGGTGCGGTACCTGGCCTGCTCGGCCGCGAGCTGGGCGTCGGCGAGCCTGCCCCGGCTGATCAGCACCTCCAGCTTCACCTCGGCGGCGATCTGCGCGCTGGTGACGTCCGTGTCGAGGGCGCCCACCAGGACGTTGACCGCTTCGTCCGTGGTGCGCAGATAGACCGTGCCGCCCTGGCCGGGGACTTCTTCGACCAGCTTGAAGTCGTAGTCGCGGCGGACGTACTCGCCGTCGGGGCCGAAGGTGCCGTAGACCGCGCGGAAGCCGCGGTCCACGCTACCGACGTTGATCAGGTTCTCCAGGACCCAGCGGGCGACCCGCTCGTGCTCGTCGGCCGGGCGGCGCGGGGCCTGGGCCGCGACGCGCGGCAGCAGCCTGGCCACTATCTGGTCGTGGTCGGCTCCCGTGTCGAAGTCCATGTTGAGCGTGACCAGGTCGATCGCGGCGAGGGCCACCTCGGCCATCGCGTAGACCGTGTACTCGCCGGCCAGATTGGCCTTGCGCACATCGAGGTCGTGCAGCGGCGCCGTGCAGGCGAGCGCGCGCAGCCGCCGCGCCAGCCCTTCGTCGGCGGCCGGGCCCGGTGCGGGGCGCGGCCCCGCGCTGAGCTGGGGCGGAACGAATTCCGTCGGGGCAGGCGAAGTCACGCTGCACAGATTAGGTCCTCCCACTGACAACGGTCGAAACGGCGCGGATGGGGCGCCTGTCCACCGGGCCCGCGCGGACCCTGGCGGCTAGGCTTCATGTCCCCCCGGAGGGAGCCCGTATGAGCCCGACCGCACCGCCCTCACCGACCGCACCGACCGCCGCCGCCCCGGCCGTGGTCGATCTCAACGCCGACCTCGGCGAGGGGTTCGGCCGCTGGACGCTCACCGACGACGAGGCGCTGCTCTCCGTCGTCACCAGTGCCAATGTCGCCTGCGGCTTCCACGCGGGCGACCCCTCGACCATGCGCCGGGTCTGTGAACTGGCTGCCGCCGCCGGTGTACGGATCGGCGCCCAGGTCTCGTACCGCGACCTGGCGGGTTTCGGGCGGCGGGCGATGGATGTCCCCGCCGATGAACTGGCCGACGAAGTCGCCTACCAGATCGGCGCGTTGGACCTCTTCGCGCGGGCCGCCGGCAGCCGGGTCTCGTACGTCAAACCGCACGGCGCGCTCTACAACCGCACCGTCCACGACGAGGAGCAGGCGGGCGCGGTCGTCGCGGGCGTACGGCTTGCCGGGGGCGCTCTGCCGGTGCTCGGGCTGCCCGGCTCCCGGCTGCTGGCGGCGGCATCGGACGCGGGGCTGCCCGCGGTGCCCGAGGCCTTCGCGGATCGCGCGTACACCGCGCGGGCCACACTCGTTCCGCGCGGTGAGCCGGACGCGGTGGTGCACGACCCGGAGACGGTGGCCGCCCGCGCGCTGGGCATGGTCCGCGACCGTTCGGTGGCGGCGGTCACCGGGGAGCGCGTCACCGTCGACGCACGGTCGCTCTGTCTGCACGGCGACACCCCGGGAGCCGCCGGCACCGCGCTGCGGGTCCGCCGTGAACTGCTCGCCGCGGCGGTCGTCCTGGAGCCCTTCGCATGAGGGCCCGGGTACCCGGCACGGCGCCCGGACCGCACGGACGGCCGCTCCGGTGAGGGTGCTTCCGGTGGGGGAACACGCCCTGCTCGTCGAGTTGGCTTCGGCCTCCGACACGGAGGTCTTCCACGCGGAGCTGCTGCGCCGGCGCGACACCGGCGACCTGCCCCCGGTGACGGAGATCGTGCCGGCCGCCCGGACCGTACTGCTGGACGGTCTGGCCCACCCCCGGGAACTGGCCGCCCGGCTGCCCACCTGGACCGTTGCGCCGTCCGCGGGGAAGGGCGGTCCGGAGATCGAGATCGCCGTGCGCTACGACGGGCCCGATCTGGCGGAGGTGGCGCACCACTGGCAGTTGGCGCCCGAGGAGGTGCCCGGCGTCGTCGGCGGTCTCGTGTTCCGGGTCGCCTTCTGCGGTTTCGTCCCGGGCTTCGGCTATCTGTCCGGGCTCCCCGACCGGCTCAGGCTGCCGCGTCGGGCGACGCCCCGTACGGCTGTCCCCGCCGGTTCCGTCGCGCTCGCCGACACCTATGCGGGCATCTACCCCCGTTCGTCCCCCGGCGGCTGGCAGCTGATCGGCACCACCGACGCGGTCCTGTGGGACGAGGACCGGGAGCCGGCGGCTCTGTTGGTACCGGGCGCGCGGGTGCGGTTCACCACCGAGGAGCCGGTATGAGTACGCCGGGCAGGCGGGATCAGGGTGCCGCCGACCCGAAGACCGGAGTTCCGGAAGCCGGGGCTCCCGGCGCGGAGGATCCGGAAGCCGGGGCTCCAGGGGCTGGGTTTCCGGACGGCGGGGTTCCGGAGGCTGGGGTTCCGGATACCGGGAGCCCGGATCCTGGCTTCCCGGCGGCTCTGGAGGTCGTACGCCCCGGGGCGCTCACCACCGTGCAGGACCTCGGCCGCCCCGGCTACGCGCATCTCGGCGTACCGCGCTCGGGCGCCCTGGACCCGGCCGCGCACCGGCTGGCGAATCTGCTCGCCGGGAACACGGCGGACGCCGCCACCCTGGAGACCACTGTCGACGGCACCGCGGTGCGGGTCCGTACGGATGTCACCGCCGCCGTGACCGGCGCCCCCTGCCCGGTACGGATCGACGGCAGCCCCGCGGCGTGGGGCGCGCCGGTGCGGGTGCCCGCGGGGGCAGTGCTCGATGTGGGGCCGGCCGTCGGGGGGCTGCGCAGCTATGTGGCGTTCGGTGGTGGTATCGCCGTGCGGCCGGTGCTCGGCAGCCGGGCCACCGATGTGCTCTCCGGGCTCGGGCCGGCGCCGCTGGATGCCGGGCAGTTCCTGCCGCTCGGCGTCCCGGGGGAGACGCCGGACGCGGTGGACGCGGCCCCGCTGCCCGCTCCCCCGGCCGAGTTGGTGCTTCCGCTGATCCTGGGCCCGCGTGCGGACCGGATCACGGATGCGGCGCTGCGGGCCCTGCCGGAGAAGGGCTACCGGGTCTCGGCGGCGAGCAACCGTATCGGCCTGCGCACCGAAGGCCCGCCGCTTGAGCGTTCGGGCGGCGCCGAACTCCCCAGTGAGGGAATGGTGCTGGGCGCGGTGCAGGTACCGCCGGACGGACTGCCCGTGCTCTTCCTCGCCGATCATCCGGTGACCGGGGGCTATCCGGTGATCGGTGTCGTACCCGAGTACCGGCTCGGCGCGGCGGCGCAGGCGGTGCCGGGGACTCCGGTGGTGTTCGTTCCCGTACACAGCCATCCGGCTCCGCCGCCCGGCGCCCCTGGCCCGCAGCGGAGCTGACCGGGCCGACCGTCTCCCCACGTCGGCACGTTCCGGAGGAGTGCGGACGGACGGGCGGGCATTCGCGGCCGCGTCGGACGGCTCCCCCGGCACCGGGCCACTGGACTGCGGCCGGGTCGGTACCGGCCGTCAGACCGCGGTCCCCTCCGTACCCACCGTCAGACCGCGGTCCCCTCCGTACCGATCCGGCTGCGGACCGCGGTCTGCACCTCGGCCTCCTCCGCGGGATCGGCGGCCAGCCGCCGGAGGCGGTCGACCACCCGGATGTCGCCGGTCGCCGCGTGCAGGGCGGCCACCTCGCGGGTGGTCTCCTCGCAGTCCCACAGGCATTCGACGGCGAATCCGGCGGCGAAGGACGGGTCGGTGGCGGCGAGTGCGCGGGCCGCGCTGCCGCGCAGATGGGAGGAGGCCGTCTCGCGGTACACATGGCGCAGGACCGGCGCCGCACAGCCGATGCCGAGCCGGCCGGCCCCGTCGACGAGCGTCCAGAGCAGGGCCGCGTCGGGGCCGTCGGCCCGCACGGTCTCGCGCAGCGCGCCCAGCACGAGTGGTGCGTCCTGGGCTCCGCCGCGCCCGGCGAGTACACCGGCGGCGGACGCCCCCAGGGCGTCGGGGCGCTGCACCCAACGGCGCGCGCGCTGCACCGCCTCGTCGCCGCACATCCGCTCGAAGGCGGCGACGGCCGTCTCCGCGACCGTACGGGAGGGGCTGTCCACCGCCGCTTCGATCAGGTCGAGCACCGCCGGGTCACGCGCTTCGGCGAGATAGTGCAGCGCCGCACAGCGGGCTCCGTCGGTACCGCTGCGGGCGGCCTCCACGATCGCCGCCCGGTCGCCGGGGCCGGCCACGGCGGTGAGGCAGCGGGCGGCGGGCAGGTGCAGTTCGCTGCCGCGCTCCAGGCCCTGCTGCGCCCAGTCGAAGACGGCCTGCACGCTCCAGCCGGGGCGGGGGCCCGTCGGACGCATCTGCCGCTGCCAGCGGTCGAAGGAGCCCTGCTCGCCCGCGGCCCGGATCCGGGCGCCGACCGACTCGCGCGGGTCGTCGGCCCACAGCCGCCAGGGCCGGGGCTCGTAGGCGTCGCGCACGGCTGCGGCCAGTGCGGCATCGCCCTGCGGAGTGGCGGGGAACCGGCCGAGCACGGGCACGGCCAGGGCACGCAGCCCGGTGTCGTCGTCACGCAGGGCGAGTTCGTCGAGCGCCCAGGCCCAGTTGGCGCCGGTCGCCGCGTACCGCCGCAGCAGCGCGAGGGCGTCGCCCCTGTCGTACGAGGCGAGGTGCCCCAGCACGGCGAGCGCCAGCCCGGTCCTGCTGTCCTCCGTGACGATGTGGTCGTCCGGGAGGAAGAGGTGCCGCTCGATCTCGCCGAGTCCGCCGTCGAGGTCGAGGTAGAGGCGCGCGTAGTAGAGCGAGCGGTTCTCGACCTGCCAGTCGTGGCGTGGGTCGCTCAGGACGCAGTGGTCCAGGGCGGCCAGCGCTTCCCTGCGCGGTGCGGCGAGCGCGTGCAGCGTGCCGTCGCCGCGGCCCCGCTGGAGGAGGCCGAGCAGGGTGCCGCTCGGCGCTATGACTGGATCGATCATGGAAGAGGCCTCACATCAAGCTGTAGACGCAACCGGGACGGGGGGATTACCTGGCCACGCAACAACATGTCCGGCCGCCCGTTGCCATCTGCTTGGTGCAGTTCATCTTCCTCTGCCTCTCGTCGGTGGTCCGATGTGGACCCGCGACGTCATGATGACCCAGCCATATCGCCACCGCGACCACATTTACGACAGGCCGGTCAACGTGCGCCGAACAGCTCCACCAGCTCTGTCTTCCCAAACATCCGCGCGGTATCCACCGCGGACGGAGTCCCGGCCTCCGGATCGGCCCCGCCGGCGAGCAGGGCGCGGATCACCGCGTCCTCCCCCTTGAAGACCGCCCCGGCCAGCGGGGTCTGCCCCCGGTCGTTGGCCCGGTCGGCCTCGGCGCCACGGGCGATGAGGGCCTCCACCGTCACCGCGTGACCGTGGTAGGCGGCGAGCATCACGAGCGTGTCCCCGCGGTCGTTGGTGAGGTTCGCCGGAACCCCCGCGTCGACATACGCGGCGAGCGCGGTGGTCTCCCCCTGCCTGGCGAGGTCGAAGACCTTCGTCGCCAGCTCGACCACCTCGGGGTCCGGAGCCTCGCTCATCGCGCGTACCGCCTTCCATGCTGACCGCCATGACTGCCATGACTGTTTGTGACTGCTGTGGCTTTTGTGACCGACGTGACCGGCGCGGCGTGTGCGGCATGCCAGCCGTACGAGTGAACCGACAGGTTACTGCCAGCCCCCCGTGCCCGGCCCGACCCGTATACCCACGTCGGCCAGTCAGGTGAATTAGGGGCCATTTCACCCATTTGCACCTTTTATCGTATAGATACTTTCTGTGAACCTGGAAGAACTCATGGTGACTGTCCCCCCAACCAGGAGAACACTCATGATCCTTTCCATCTCCGGCGTCGTACTGCTGGGAGTCATCGCCTTCCTCTTCTTCAAGAAGGACGGCCTCAAGGCGTCCCACGGACTCGTCTGCGCCCTCTTCGGTTTCTATGTCGCGGGTACCGCCATCGCGCCGAGCATCACCGCCGGCGGGGCGAGCCTCGCCAGCATGCTGGGCGGAATCAAGTTCTGACCCTCGGCAGCCTCTTCCCCCACCCACCCCAGGAGACAGACGTGGCCCGGCGACCACTCCCCCGCATTCTGAGCAGCAGCAGCGCATCCCTCACCCGCAGCCGCGAGATCGCGCGGACGGCCGCCGACAGCGCCACCGACGTCCTCCACCCGCTGATCACCATCGGACGCGGCCTGCGCAGGCTGGCGGCGTCCGGGCGGCAGCGGTGGGCCGCGACACCCAAGGACCGGCGCGGTCCCGCGCTGTTCCTCGTCGCGGCCTGTGTCCTGGTGGTCGCGCTCATCCCGTACGGGCCGCTGCTCGCCCTGATCACGGTGATGGCCGCGGCCGCCTGGAAGGGGCACGAGCGGACCGTGGCGAAGACCGGGCCCGACGAGGCGGAGACCGCCCGGCTCAAGGCGCTGTACGAAGCGCTGGTGCCCTACTTCTCCGTCCCCGACGACCCGGCTCCCCTCTACAGCCACGGGGGCGCCTGGGACGAGGCGTTCAGCGACTTCACCTTCGACGGTGACGGGCGGCTCACCGCGCTGCACGTCGCGTACCCGGCACACTTCACCGACGGCGAGGCCGAGTCCCGGGCCCGCATCGAGCAGCTTCTGCACGCGAAGTCCGGGCGCGGACGCGAGTACCGCTTCGACTGGGACGAGGAGGGCAACCGGCTCGTGATGAGTGTGCTGCCCGCCCTGTCCACCACGATCGCGGCTCAGCCCTTCGTCACCGGGCCCGGCGAGACGGTGCTCGGCTTCACCGACCAGGACGCGGTACGGCGCACCGTGCCGGTGCGGGACGGTACGGAGCAGAGCGACGCCCCGCCCGTCATCTGGCGTACGGGCCCGCGTTCGACCGAACCGCACCTGCTCGTCGCGGGCGAACCGGGCAGCGGGACCACCACACTGCTGCGCTCGGTCGCCCTGCAGGCCCTGCGGTGCGGCGATGTGGTGATCATCGAGGGCAGCGGGACCGGCGAGTACGCCTGTCTCACCGGTCGCAGCGGGGTGCTGGCCGTCGAGTGCGGGCTCTCCGGGGCCCTGTCCACGCTGGAGTGGACGGCGCACGAGACCGAACGGCGGCTGATCGCGGCCAACCGGGCCAGGCAGTCCGGGCATCCCGCGCCCGACGACACCAGGCGCCCGCTGTGGATCCTCTTCGACCGGCCCGGCGTACTCGGTCATCTGGCGGCGGCCGACGGGCGCACCGACCCGCAGGAACTGCTGCAGGTCCCCCTGCGGCACGGCAGGGCGGCGAGCGTCACGGTGGTGGTGGCCGAACAGCTCGACTCGGTGGACGCCCTGAGCGACGCCGTACGGCACCACACCCGCGCCCGGGTCGTACTCGGACCGGCGCCCGAAGACCGGCTCGGGGACCTGCTCGGCGCGCCGCCCCGGACCACTCCGGCCCCCGGCACCCCGCCGGGGCGCGGCTATGCGCGGCTCGGGGCGGGCCCGGTGCTGCGGCTCCAGGTGCCGGCCACGCCCGACCCGTACGACGACGCGACCAGCGAGGCGCACCGCAAGGCCGTACTGGATCTGCTCCCGGACCGGCCGGGGGCGGCGGAGCAGGCTCCGGTGGAGGCCGCACCCATGGAGAAGGCTCCGGTCGGGACGGCACCCGTCGAGACGGCGCCGCCGGCCGCCCACCGGCCCATGGAGGCGGCGCCGGTGGCGGCCGAGGGCTGACAGGGCCGACGGGGCCGTCCGGGCTGTCGAAGCCGACAGAGCCGACGGGGCTCGGGCGGGCCGCCGGGCTCGACGGGACCGGAAGACTTCGGGCGACAGTGCCTCAGGCGACGAACGTCCGCGGGGCGTCCGCCCCGGTGCCCGTGCCGGTCTCGACCAGCCGTGCGGCGGCCGCCAGCCGCTGGGCGGCCTCATCGGCCACCCGGCCCCCCACGGTGAACGGCAGCCGTACGTACCCCTCGAACGCCCCGTCGACCCCGAACCGGGGCCCGGACGGCACCCGGACACCCACCCGTTCGCCGGCCTCGGCGAGCCGGGAGCCGGAGAGCCCGCCGGTGCGCACCCAGAGCGTCAGCCCGCCGTGCGGCACATCGAACTCCCAGCCGGGCAGCTCCCTGCGGACGGCGCCGACCAGTGCGTCCCGGTTCTCCCTGGCCTGTGAGCGGCGGATCCCGACGGCCTCCTCCCAGCCCCCGGTACTCATCAGCCAGTTGACGGCCAGCTGTTCGAGGACCGGGGTGCCCAGGTCGGCGTAGGCCCGTGCCGAGACGAGACTGCGGATCACATCGGGCGCGGCGCGCACCCAGCCGATCCGCATACCGGCCCAGAACGCCTTGCTCGCGGATCCCACCGTCAGCACCGTGCTGCCTGCCGGATCGAAGGCGCAGACCGGGCGCGGCATCTCGGTCTCGTCGTCGAGGAGCAGCTCGGTCATGGTCTCGTCGACGACCAGGACCGTGCCGGCCGAGCGGGCCGCGTCCACCAGGCCCCGCCGCTGGTCCTCGTCGGCGAGTGCGCCGGTCGGGTTGTGGAAGTCGGCCACGACATAGGCGATACGGGGGGCGGCGTCGCGCAGCACCTGCCGCCACCGGGGGACGTCCCAGCCGCTGAGCCCCTCGGCCATCGCGACCGGCACCAGCCGGGCCCCCGCCTCACGCATCAGCTGGAGGATATTGGCGTACGAGGGCGACTCGACGGCGATGCGCTCGCCGCGCCCGGCGAAGAGGTGGCAGATGGCGTCCATGGCGCCCATCGCCCCGGTGGTCACCATGATCTGCTCGGGCATGGTCGGGATGCCCTGCTCGGTGTAGCGGTCGGCGAGCTTCTGGCGCAGCGCGGGCAGCCCCGCGGGGTAGTCGCCGTGCGTATGGGCGTACGGCGCGAGTTCCTCAAGGGCTCCCTGGACCGAGCGGGTCAGCCAGGGCTCGGGGGCGGGCAGCGCCGCGGTGCCCAGGTCGATCACCGAGCCGAGGGTCTCGGGGGGCAGTGGCTCAAGGCCGCGGGCGGGCAGCGGGTTGCCGGCCGGGACGGCGGTCCAGCTGCCCGCGCCCCGGCGGGACTCCAGGAAGCCCTCGGTGCGCAGCGCCTCGTAGGCGGCGGCCACCGTGGTACGGCTCACCGCCAGCGCGACCGCCAGTTCCCGCTCGGCGGGAAGCCGGGCGGCCACCGGTACCCGGCCTTCGAGGACGAGCACCCTGATGCCGTCGGCGAGCGCCCGGTAGGCGGGCGGCCTGCGTGTGCCGGGTCCTGCCGGGCGCGACTGCTGGCTGCTGAGCTGGCGGGCCAGCTGGGCCGCACCGACCGCCGAAGTCCACTGCGTCATGGAATTCAGTCCACCTTCCCCGAATTGGCCATGGTTGGCCTCGCATTCCAAGCCACAGAGTGTCACGCACCAGTCCACCTGGTCCACTGCGACGACCCACCACCACGGAGGCCCCTATTGTCCAGATCACCCAGGGATGTCACGCGCAGGCTCGTACAGCTCTACGTGGGTCTGGCGCTGTACGGCGTCAGCTCGGCCCTTCTCGTCGACGCGGGCCTCGGCCTTGAGCCCTGGGGTGTGCTGCACCAGGGGCTGTCCCGGCTCACCGGTCTGACGATCGGCACCGTTTCGATCATCGTCGGGGCCGCCGTACTGCTGCTGTGGATACCCCTCAGGCAGCGGCCCGGACTCGGCACGGTCTCCAATGTCTTCGTCATCGGCCTCGCCATGGACTCCACCCTCGACCTGGTCCCCTCCGTCCACGGCCTCCCGGGCCGGATCCCGCTGATGGCCGCGGGCATCCTGCTCAACGGCGTGGCCACCGGCCTGTACATCTCGGCCCGCTTCGGCCCCGGCCCGCGGGACGGTCTGATGACCGGGCTGCACCGCCTCACCGGTCTCTCCATCCGGCTTTCGCGCACCGCCATCGAGATCGCCGTCGTCGCCACCGGCTTCGCCCTGGGCGGGACCCTCGGGGTGGGCACGGTGGTGTACGCCCTCGCCATCGGGCCGCTCGCCCAGCTCTTCCTGCGCCTGTTCGCGCTGCCCGATCCGGCCGCCGACCGGCCGTCGCTGGCCGGCGCCGCGCCGCAGGCGATACTTCCCGAGTGACGAGGACCCGACACCCCTATCTGGACCACCCGGGCCCGATCCCGTTCGCCCACCGGGGCGGCGCGGCGGACGGCCTGGAGAACACCGCCGCGGCCTTCCGGCGGGCGGCCCGAGCCGGTTACCGGCACTTCGAGACCGATGTGCACGCCACCGCCGACGGCCGGCTCGTCGCCTTCCACGACGCGACGCTGGACCGGGCGACGGACGCCCGGGGCCCGATCGCGGCCCTGCCGTGGAGCGAGGTCGGGCGGGCGCGGGTGGCGGGCACCGAACCACTGCCGCTCCTCGCGGATCTCCTGGAGGAGTTCCCCGACGCCCGCTGGAACATCGACATCAAGGCCCCGGCCGCGCTGGCCCCGCTGATCGCCCTGATCCGCTCCACCGACGCCTGGGACCGGGTCTGCGTGGGCTCCTTCTCGGAACGGCGGGTGGCCGCTGCGGCCCGCCTGGCCGGGCCGCGGCTTGCCACCTCGTACGGCATGAGCGGCATCGCGGCGCTGCGGCTGCGCTCCTACGGCGCCCCGGCCGCACTGCGCCCCGGGGCTGTCTGCGCCCAGGTTCCGGAGTTCCACGGCCGGATCCGGGTGGTCGACCGGCGCTTCGTCCGTACCGCGCACGGCCGCGGGCTCCAGGTGCACGTCTGGACGGTGAACGACCCCCGGCGGATGGCCGCCCTCCTCGACCTGGGCGTGGATGGCATCATGACCGATCATCTGGAGTCGCTGCGCACGGTTCTCACCGAGCGGGGGGCGTGGAACTGACGATCAGGGAGCGCGGTTTGAGCGCCGGCACCGCGAACGGCACAGCAGACACGGCAGACAGCGCCGAGGGGGCCACCGCGGCCGACCGGAGGCGCGAACAGCACGGCTGGTACTTCTACGACTTCGCGTCATCCGTCTACTCGACCAGCGTCCTCACCGTCTTCCTCGGCCCCTACCTGACCTCGGTCGCCAAGGCCGCCGCGGACACCGGGGGGTACGTCCATCCGCTGGGCATCCCGCTGCGGGCGGGGTCCGTGTTCCCGTACACCGTCTCGGTCTCGGTGATCGTCGCCGTGCTCGTCATGCCGCTCGCGGGGGCCGTGGCCGACCGGACGGGGCGGAAGAAGCCACTGCTCGCGGGAGCGGCGTATCTGGGGGCCGCGGCCACGACCGGGATGTTCTTCCTGGACGGCGACCGCTATCTGCTGGGCTCGCTGCTGCTGATCGTGGCCAACTCCTCGCTGGCCGTCTCGATGGTCCTCTACAACGCCTATCTCCCGCAGATCGCGGAGCCCGAGGAGCGCGACACCGTCTCCTCGCGCGGCTGGGCCTTCGGGTACACATCGGGCGCCTTCGTCCTGGTGCTGGACCTGGTGCTCTACACGGGCCACGCGCGTTTCGGGGTGGCGGAGTCCACCGCCGTGCGGATCTGTCTGGCGACGGCCGGTGTGTGGTGGGGGGCCTTCGCCCTGATACCCCTGCGCAGACTGCGGGACCGCCGGACGGGCCCGGCCCGGGAGCGCGGGGCGGTCGGCGCCGGGTGGCGCCAGCTGATCGGGACGCTGCGGGACATGCGCCGCTATCCGCTGACACTGTCGTTCCTGCTCGCGTATCTCGTCTACAACGACGGTATCCAGACGGTGATTTCGCAGGCTTCCGTGTACGGGTCCGAGGAGCTGGGCCTCGGCCAGACCACCCTGATCACCGCGATCCTGCTGGTGCAGGTGCTGGCGGTGGCGGGCGCGCTCTCCATGGGCCGGCTGGCGCGTACGTACGGCGCGAAGCGCACCGTGCTCGGCTCCCTCGCGGTATGGACGCTGATCCTCTGCGCCGGGTACTTCCTGCCCGCCCGCGCACCGGTCTGGTTCTTCGCGCTGGCGGCGGCGATCGGCGCGGTGCTCGGCGGCAGCCAGGCGCTCTCGCGCTCGCTCTTCTCCCATCTGGTGCCGGAGGGCAAGGAGGCCGAGTACTTCTCGGCGTACGAGATGAGCGACCGCGGGCTGAGCTGGCTCGGCCCCCTGGTGTTCGGCCTCGCCTACCAGCTGACCGGCAGCTACCGCGCCGCGATCATCTCGCTGGTGATCTTCTTCGTACTGGGTTTCTTCCTGCTGGCACGGGTACCTGTGAGGGAGGCCGTGGCAGCGGCCGGAAACGCGGCACCGCAGCGGGTTTAGGCATTGAAGTGAAAGGCCGGTAGTGTACGCCTTTGGCTCACCGGACGGACCGTTACTGCGGGATCATCAGCCGAAATCGCAGGGTGACATCTCTGAGCAGATGTGACAAAGAGGGCACTGGTGGGTACAACAAGGGGCGGCACGACGGGCGACGTATGACCCGCAACGGGAATCTTTACCGCCGACCGGACGTTGACCGGATGACGACGACAGCGACACCTGTCCTGTGGGCGACAAGCCCGGGAGGCACGATTCATGAGTGAGCGAGCTCTTCGCGGTACGCGCCTCGTGGTGACCAGCTACGAGACCGACCGCGGCATCGACCTGGCTCCGCGCCAGGCGGTGGAGTACGCATGCGAGAACGGACATCGATTCGAGATGCCGTTCTCTGTGGAGGCGGACATTCCGCCGGAGTGGGAGTGCAAGGCGTGCGGCGCCCAAGCACTCCTGGTAGACGGGGACGGCCCTGAGGAGAAGAAGGGCAAGCCCGCGCGCACGCACTGGGACATGCTCATGGAGCGGCGCACCCGCGAGGAGCTGGAGGAGGTGCTGGCCGAGAGGCTGGCCGTCCTTCGTTCCGGCGCCATGA
Source organism: Streptomyces sp. NPDC054757 (assembly GCF_053612185.1). Lineage (NCBI taxonomy): Bacteria > Bacillati > Actinomycetota > Actinomycetes > Kitasatosporales > Streptomycetaceae > Streptomyces > Streptomyces sp. NPDC054757. Next base: position 19,130 of record NZ_JBSHBW010000040.1, on the reverse strand, counting down.
ACATTGCCGTGCATCCGCGCGACAGCCGCAAGTCCGCGTAACGCCCAGGCGTTCGCGTACCGCACCACCGGATCAGGGGCTGAGGGCTCCGGCACACTTCAGGGTGTGCCGGAGCCCTCAGCTCTTTTCTGCGGGGCCTCGGCGCTCTTGCCTGCCGGAGCCCGCAGCTCTTTTCTGTGGGAGCCCTCAGCTCTTGCCTGCCTGGCTTCCGGCTGATCCGCCCCGTCTGCGGTCCGGCTCCGCTCTGCGCCGGTCAGGGCGTCAGCTCGGGACGTCAGCTCAGGGCGTCAGCGGCGGGCGCGGGCCCCCGTCGTCCCCGCGGGGGTCCGGCCGCTCGTCGTCCTTGATGACCTCGCCCTGGACGACCTTGCCGTCCGGGCGGTGCATCCGCGCCTGCTGGAAGGCGTCGCCGACCGTGCCCGGTGCGGCCCTGCTCATCCGGCGCTCCAGCGTCCGCTCGGTGTACCGGCTCAGCGCCGACCGCAGCGGCGGCACCAGCAGGACCAGCCCCACCACGTCGGTGATCAGCCCCGGCAGCATGATCAGCAGTCCGGAGAGCATCAGGAAACCGTTCCCACCGCTCTCGCGCTCCCCTGCCGGATCCGCCGCCCCCGACTGCTGTCGCTGGACCGTCTCCGTCAGATTGCGGAAGGCCCGGCGCCCGGCCCGCTTGACGACGGCGGCACCGAGCACGAGACCGCCGACGAGCAGGAGGAGAACGGTGAGCCCGCCGGCCACGTCGGCCACCAGGATCAGCAGCCAGATCTCCAGGACCACCCAGACGGCGATGCCCAGCGGTACGAAGGTGCGCGCCCGGGAGCGCCTGGGAGCGGTCGGGGGCTGTGTGCCGGTCGTCATGTTCCCAGTGTGCCTGCAGGCGCGCACGGATGACGTGCTGGGGAGATCAGGACGGCTCACGCCCCAGCAGCCGGCCGACGCGCGAGCCGACCCCCCAGGCCGTCACCCGCCAGAGCGCCTCGACCACGATGTCCTTGCTCATCTTGGAGTCGCCGATCTCGCGCTCGACGAAGGTGATCGGCACTTCGACGACATGACAGCCCGCCTCGACGGCCCGCCTGGCGAGATCCACCTGGAAGCAGTACCCCTGGGACGACACCTCGTCCAGGCCCAGCTCTTCCAGGGTCTCCTTGCGGAACGCCCGGAAACCACCGGTGACATCGCGGATCGGTACGTCGAGGAGCAGCCGCGAGTACGTGCTGCCGCCCCGCGAGAGCAGTTCCCGGGACTTGGGCCAGTTGACGACCCGTCCGCCGGGCATCCACCGCGAGCCGAGCACCAGGTCGGCGCTCTTCAACGCGGTGAGCAGCCGGGGAAGTTCCTCCGGCTGGTGCGAGCCGTCCGCGTCCATCTCCACCAGGACGCCGTACCCGTGCTCGATACCCCAGCGGAAGCCCGCGAGGTAGGCGGCGCCGAGTCCCTCCTTGCCCTTCCGGTGCAGGACCTGGACCTGCGGGTCGTCCGCTGCCAGTTCGTCGACGATCTTCCCGGTGCCGTCCGGGCTGTTGTCGTCGGCGACCAGGATGTCCGCATCCTGGACCGCGGCGCGCACCCGGGCAACGATCGGCTTGATGTTCTCGGCCTCGTTGTAGGTCGGAATGATGACCAAGGCCTTGCCGAGCGGACCGAACCGCCGCTCACCGCCGTCGTTCACTACTGCCCCTCACTGTGTCCCTACGCCTGGCCATCACCTTATCCAGCGTGGAGGGGCGGAACGCAGCCGCGTCGGCGGGGCAGGGATCCCGGGGCGCCGTCGGCGAACTGCCCGGGAGGGCGGGGAACTTCGGATCGGGGCCCGGCGTCCTTCGGGCCGACCTGGGGCCCGCTGGCTGCGGGTCGACCGAGAGCCGTTGTCTACTGAACGTCCGGGCCCCACCCGGGTCGCACCTGCCCGCGAACTCCTGAGGAGCAGGGCGGACCCCCTTCCGGCTGAAACCTCCCTCGCCCCCGAGGCGCGGGCGCTGAACCTGGCTCCCGGTGGTGGCGCGCCTTCCGGCGTACCGCCCCATGACCCAGCGGCGTTCGACGACTGCGTGGAGGTTTGCCGGTCGGACGTCCTGTGGTGGACTCGGCCGAACCTACCCGCCGGTGGCCGCTTTCTGTCAATACTTGTCCGACCTGCGGTGTTCTGGTGAATGGGCAGGTCAGTACGGATGAGCCGCAGGTGGCGGGGAAGAATTTCCGGCATCGATCGGCCGCACGAAATGCTGCGATGTCACTCGTTCGGCCTCACGAAGACAGTCTGTCCGGAGACCACCGTCCGCAGGCAGACCGGGAGTTCGGCGCCCGGCGTGAGGTCGGGGAGCCCCGGAGTGCCGGAGCGCGGGTCGGTCGACCAGCGGGCCACCCGGTCGTCGGGGGCCTGCACCACCAGATCGGCGGTGCGCCAGACCGCGTAGTCGGCGGGGGCGCCGGGCACGAGGGCGCCGGTGTCGTCCCGGCCGATGGACCGCCAGCCGCCCCGGGTGTGGGCGGCGAACGCGGCGCGTACGGAAATCCGGTGTGCGGGGGTCCGGTGGAAGGCCGCGGCCCGCACACTCCCCCAGGGATCGAGCGGGGTGACCGGGCTGTCGGAGCCGAAGGCGAGCGGCACACCGGCCCGCAGCAGGGCCGCGTACGGGTTGAGGGTGCGGGCCCGCTCGGCACCGAGCCGCTGGGCGTACATCCCGTCGTCGCCGCCCCACGCCGCGTCGAAGGCCGGCTGCACCGATGCGGTGAGCCCCAGCTCCGCGAAGGCGGCGACGGTCTCAGGGGTGAGCATCTCGGCGTGCTCGATCCGGTGGCGGGCGGCGCGCACCCGGGCCGGGCCGAGCTTCTCGGCGGCGGCCCGCACCCCGTCGACGACCGCGGTGAGTGCGGCGTCCCCGATGGCGTGGAACCCCGCCTGGAGCCCGGCCTCGGTGCAGGCGGTGACATGGGCGGCGATGTCGGCGGCGTCCAGGTGCGCGGTGCCGGTGTGCGCCTCGTCCGCGTACGGCTCGTGCAGGCAGGCGGTGTGCGAGCCGAGCGAACCGTCGACGAAGAGGTCGCCCGCCGCACCGATCGCCCCCAGCTCCGTGATGCGCCGGGCGTCCTTGGCGTCGGCGACGCGCTCGGCCCAGTAGCCGAAGACGCGCGGCCCCTTCTCCTGTCCGGCGAGGGCGAGCAGGCCGGTGAAGTCGTCCTCGTCGGAGATGTCGGGCCCGCCGCACTCGTGGAGCGTGCCGATACCGAGCGACGCGGCATGGGCGCGGGCCGCGCGCTGGGCCTCGGTGCGCTGCTCCGGAGTGATCTGTGCGTGGGCAGCGGCCCGTACGGCGTGGTGCGCCGCGCCGGTGAGGGGGGCGTCCGCCCGGTAGCCGGGCAGCGAGGTGATCCGCGGGACCAGGTTGAGCAGGGCCGTGGAGACCACGGCCGAGTGGACATCGACCCGCGGCAGATAGACCGGCCGGCCGCCGGCCGCCTCGTCGAGAGCGGTACGGGACAGCTGCTGCCCGTCCGGCCAGCCGGACGAGTCCCAGCCGTGGCCCAGCAGCACCCCGTCGTCCGGACGGACCGCCGCGTGCTCCCGTACGAGACGCAGCGCCTCCTGTGCGGTGCGGGCCGCCGACAGGTCGAGGCCGGTGAGGGCGAGCCCCGTGGACGTCGTGTGGACATGCGCGTCGGTGAACGCCGGGGTCACCAGGGCCCCTTCGAGGTCGACGGTCTCGTCGACCCCCTTGGCGAAGGCGTCGGCCGCCCCTTCGGAGCCCACCCAGGCGACGTGCCCGCGTTCCACGACCATCGCGGTGGCGAAGGGGTCGGCGGGGCTGTGGATGTCCCCACCGCGCAGCAGTACGGTGCGGTGGTCGGCCTGGGGGGCGGTGCTCTCGGTCATGGAGAACAGTCTCCCGCCTGCGGGGCACCGGTCGCGCAGGGGGCCCGTGCACGGGGGCGGAGCCCGCTCAGATCTCCGGGGGGCGCGCCTCGTACGGGGTGGAGAGCACGACGGTGGTACGGGTGGAGACGCCTGCCAGGGAGCGGATCCGCGTCAGCAGGTTCTCCAGGGCCAGCGGGGTCGGGACACGCACCTTGAGGATGTAGTTCTCGTCGCCCGCCACGCTGTGGCACGCCTCGATCTCGGGGACGCCGGCGAGCCGCTCGGCGATGTCGTCCGGTGCGCTCGGATCGAAGGGCTTCACCGAGATGAACGCGGTGAGCGGCAGCCCGACGGCCTCCGGGTCGACCACGGCGGCGTAGCCGCGGATGACTCCGCGCTGTTCGAGACGGCGTACACGCTGATGCACCGCCGATGTGGACAGGCCGGTGGCCTTGCCCAGGTCGGTGTAGCTCATCCGCCCGTCCTTGACGAGCAACTCCACGATGCGGCGATCCAGCTCCTCCATACGGATCAACCTATGGCCCCGGCCCCCTCCGGCACAGCCGGAGAGGGCCGGTAAGGGTCCCCTGACGGCTGCATGTGACGAAGGCCACAGGGCTGACGCGGTGTCGGCGGGGAACGCGCGATTACCGCGGACGCCGGGCGGGAAGTGCTTGCTGTGGTCGAGACCACACGTTTCTGGTCGGCCCACCCGAGGGGGAGAAACTCCATGCACAAACTGAAGAGCGCCGATGCCATCGAGCCCGCAGAGCTCGCGGCCATCGAGAACGATCCGGGGCTCGCGGCCTACGCCACCTTTGAGATGTACCGGGTGATCTGCCCGGACTGCGCACAGCCGATCGCCCTCCTCGCGGGCGAGGTCGTGCTGCCGGAGCACGCGCTCTGCGCCAGCCCCTGGGACCCGTTCGGGCTCACCGCGTGCGCGGGTACCGGCCGTGCGGCGTCCGACGCCAGGCCGGCCGACGCGACGCTCCGGGCCCAGGAGCAGGACACCGCACTGCTGCTGACGCTTCCTCAGGGGCTCGACTGGCGCAAGCAGCCCTTCTCGCACGTCGGCGGGCCCGGCTCACGCCCCGTCAAGGCCGTCCGTCCGGTGCGCGAAGCCGCCTGACCAGTCGTACTCCCCCCGTACCAGGGCCTCCAGGGAGGCCCGGTGCAGGATCATGGCATCCGGGTCCGCGGGGACCCGGACCTCGCCGAAGTACACCTGCCGGTAAGCGATCCGCAGCATCACGATGGCGTGCCGCAAGGCCGCGTAGAGCAGGTGGAAGTCCATGTCGCGCGGGGTGTGGCCGGTGAGTTCGGCGTAGCGCCGCTCCGCGTTCTCCCGGCGCAGCAGTCCCGGGAGCCCGGGCAGCCCGGATCCCTCGGTGAGGTCCTGGAAGAAGCGGTGCAGATAGACGGTCCAGCCGAGGTCCAGTTCGCAGGGGCCGCAGGCCGCCATCTCCCAGTCGAGCACGGCGGCGGGCTCGAAGCCGTCGTAGACGATGTTGCCGATCCGGGCATCTCCCCAGCAGAGCACGGCGGGTCCCTCGTCCCCGGGCCAGAGCGCCTCCAGCCGCTCGAAGGCGCGCTCGATCAGCGGTGACGGCGGGAGCCCGTCCACCACCCAGGCGTAGTAGGCCCGTTGCTCGTCCACATGGCGGCGCAGCGGGCCGCCCTCCCCCGGTGGAAGCAGGAACTCGGCCCGGCCGGAAGGGAACTGACGGTGCAGCTCCGCGAGCACCCGCAGGGTGGACTCCTCCAGCGCGGCGCGCTCCGCCTCCGTCGCCGCGTACAGCCAATTCCCTTCGTACGTATAGGGCATGACGTCGGGCGGGACCCTGCCGTGGGCCTGTTCCATCACGAAGAACGGCGCGCCGAGCGGCCCCGGATCCGTCTCCAGCCACAGGACGCGCGGAACCGGTACGGCGGTGTGCTCGGCGACCAGGCTCATCACCCGGTACTGCCGCTCCATGTCGTAGGAGGGGAAGACGGTGTAGGCGGCGGGGTCGGCGGCCAGCCGCAGGGCGCAGGAGGTGACCGGGGCCGCGGGGGCGGTGATGTCGAAGAGGAGGGTCTCGCTCGACATGCCGTTGGACGCCGGGGTGCGCAGATCGCCGATGCGGGCGCCCGGCAGGCGGGTGTCCAGCCAGGCGGCCAGACTGCGGGCCAGCTCCTGCGGGTCCCGGGTGGTGGTGCGGGGGCGTGGTGCCGTGGTCATGGCGGTGCTCCTCGCTCAGGAAGGGGCGGCCGGGTCAGGGGGCGACCGACGCGTACCCGGTGAATCCGCTGGGGTCGTGACGGCCGAAGCTGCCGTGCTCGAAAATGCCGTGCCCGACCTGTCCGTCGAGGGTGAAGCGGGCGGCGTGGTCGGTGACGCCGTAGACGGTGGCCGGATGCGCCGCGGGGTCGCTCATGTCGTAGCTGCGCCGGTCGGTCCAGCCCCTTCCCTGCCAGGTGCCGTGCTGCCAGTCGGCGGCCGGCGGGTAGCCCGCGCCGAGCGCCAGCGGGGACGAGCAGAGCGTCTCCGCGGTCAGCTTCATCGGCCGGCCGTCCGGGCCCGTGAGGTGGACGACGGCCCGTTCGGGGTGGCGGGTGCCGTGGCGGTAGTTGATCTCCGTACGCGGCCAGCCGAGCTGGGTGTCGTGGCCCCCTTCACGGACCAGGAGCGCCTCGTTGAGCGTCCGGTAGCCGTCGGCGTCCTCCTGCGCGATCACCAGCACGAAGCGGTCGTCGAAGCGGACCGGGATCCAGAGCCAGTGAAACCCTTCGGGCCGGTACTCGGCCTCGGCACGTCCGCCCTCCTCGCCCGGGATGGGCCGCACGCCCCAGCTCCGGTCGCGGGTGCCGGTCCACTCCCCGGGCACGACCGGTATCTCGTCGCCGCCCGCGCGTATGACACCGGAGCAGTGGCCCGCCTGTACGAAGCGGCGGCCTTCGAGCATCAGCCGCTCGCCGCGCCGCTGCACATGGTGCGGTTCCCAGACGGCCGGGAAGTCCGCGGTCCACTCGATGTCGTACGAGAGCGATTCCGGGTCGGCGGGGTCGGCCGCGCAGTGCAGGGTCAGCCGTTGCAGCGGGATGTCGACGGTGATGCGCAGCGGGCCGACGGAGAGGTTCATCCGGTCGTCGGTGAGGGCGTCGGACGCGCGCACGGCGTGCAGCCGGTCACCGGTGCGCAGCGTCGCGTACGCGTCGATCACCCCGGCGTTGGGATAGACGCCGAGCCCCGCGACGAGCAGCGCCCTGCCCCGGTGGTCGAAGACATGGAAGATGCAGCGGTCATAGGCGTTGCGGTCGCCCGTCGCGACGTGCTTCATGGACAACGGCACCTGGTGGACGGGGTATTCGTCGAGCGCGATGGGTCGGTCGTCGGCCACGGCATCCTCCTGCTGAGGGGAATGTGACGGTACGTCAGAACGTCGTGGACGGCCAGACCCGGGCCGGACGGGATCACCACGGCCTCGGACCCCGGACCGCCTCGGCTTCGAGAACGATCACGGGTGTGCGCGGCCCGGCCGTGGACCCGGGTCCACGGCCGGCCATGTCCGGGACCTAGCATCGGGAGGAACACCAGCGGGGGCAGGCAGGGCAGGCAGGGGACGATGGCGCGACAGGATACGGCGGCGGACGAGGGCGCCTCCCCGCCCGGCGGAGTTCACCGGGTGGCGGACACCCTCGGCTATCTCGCCGGACGCTGGCGGGTCGAGCGGACCGTGTACGACCTGTCCCAGGACCGGACCGGCACATTCCGGGGTACGGCCGACTTCACCTGGGGCGAGCACGGCGCCGGACTACGGCACGTCGAGCACGGCGAGTTCACCTGGGGCGGGGTGACCCGGCCCGCCTCCCGTGAGCATCTCTTCGAGCCGGCCGATGACGGGGCGGCCTTCGTGCGGTTCGCGGACGGCCGCCCGTTCCACCCTCTGGACCTGCGCGCGGGACACTGCGTCGCCGACCATCCATGCGCCGAGGACGTCTACCGGGGCGAGTTCAGCGTACTCAGCGAGGACAGCTGGCGCGTGACGTGGACGGTGCTCGGCCCGGCCAAGGACCTGCGGCTGGTGACGCTGCACCACCGTCAGTAGGCGGAGTTGACGTTGTCCATCGAGCCGTACTTGTCGGCGGCGTAGTTGGCTGCGGCGACGATGTTGGCGACCGGGTCGGTGAGGCTGTCCTTGGTGCCCTTGACGTGGTAGGTGTCGAAGGTGGGCTGGATGACCTGGAGGAGTCCCTTGGAGGGGATGCCGTTCTGGGCGTTGACGTCCCAGTTGTTCTGGGCGTGGGGGTTGCCGCTGGACTCGCGCATGATGTTGCGGTGCAGGCCGTCGTAGCTGCCGGGTATGTGCTTGGCCTTCATGATGGCGAGGGATTCCTTGATCCAGCCGTCGAGGTTGTTGCTGTACTTCTTGTCCTTGACGATCGCGGCGACGGTGTCGACGTGCTTGGCCTTGGAGCCGTGCTTCACCGCCGTGGTGGCGTGCGCGGTCTTCTTGGTGTGGGCGGCCTTCTCGGCGTGGTGGGCCTGCTTGGCGACCTGGGCGGTGACGGCGGAGGCCGCTACGGCCGCGGGGGTGGGCTCGGCGGCGTGCGCGGAGTGCGGGACCAGGGTCAGCGCGAGGGCTGCGGCGCCGGCGCCGGCGATGCCGGCGACAGAGGACTTGCGGAAGTTCAGGGTGCGGGTGGCAGTCATGGGGGTACCTCTCCAGGTGGTGGGACGTTCGCTTGGGGAGGGCCGACTGGGGGTCGGCGGCACGGGTGGGGCGCTGGGGCCGTGGTCCGTGTCGTGGGGCCGGTGCCGGGATGGCGGGCGGTGTGGTGTGCCCGGTCCGGCGCTCGGCTCCCCGGTACGTCCAACACCGTGCGGGAGGCCCCCTGCCGCTGGCAATGATGTGACCTACGACCTTATGTAGTGACAAAACGGACACGGGTGGGATGGGAGCCCGTACAGGAGGGGGAGGCCCGCCGCGGGTCTACTAGGCGGCGTCCTATGTGACGCGGGCCCTATGCGCGGGCTCACACGACACCGGCCCCAGAGCCCCGAATTCCCACTCTCCGTAACACCCCGTACACAGCAGTTCCGCCCCCGGACGGCGTACCTGGTGCCCGGCGCGCGTGCTCGCCGCTGTCGCCGGGGACGGTCACATCAGCCGGTCCGCGTACCGGGCCCGGCCCCGCTTGACCGCGCGAACAGACGCCCGACGCCGGGCAGCGGTGACCGCGCGCCGCCGCCCGGCGTTGTCCGTGCATGACTCCTCTGCGCTACGGGACCGGGACAGGGAACAGACTCCGGCGGCTCACCGCGTCCGCCCCCGAAGAATCGCTTCCGCAGTACGTGGACGCACCGATCTACCAGGCGCTGATCCGCCAGTGGGGAGGGGCTGGGCGCACCCTGCCGGGCCGCCGCGACCAGGAGTGGGCGCACCTGACCGCGACGACCGTTCAGCCGGGGCAGTTCAGCGCGACTCCGGACCCGCGAGGTGGCGTGCGATGACCATCCGCTGGATCTGATTGGTGCCCTCGACGATCTGCAGCACCTTGGCCTCCCGCATGAACCGCTCGACGGGGAAGTCCGCCGTGTACCCGTAGCCGCCGAGCACCTGCACCGCGTCGGTGGTGGCCCGCATCGCCGCGTCCGTGCAGAACAGCTTGGCCATGGCGGCCTGCCGCGAGAAGGGGAGCCCGGCGTCCCGCAGCCGCGCGGCCGTGAGATAGAGGGAGCGGCCCGCCTCGATCTGGGTGGCCATGTCGGCGAGCATGAAGCGCAGCCCCTGGAAGTCCGCGATGGGGTGGCCGAACTGCTGCCGCTCGCCGGCGTACAGCACCGCCTCGTCCAGCGCGGCCTGGGCAACTCCGATGGCGCAGGCGGCGATTCCCAGCCGGCCCGAGTCGAGGGCGGAGAGCGCGATGGCAAAGCCCTGGCCCTCGTCGCCGATCAACCGCGCGCCGGACACCCGTACTCCGTCGAAGTGGAGCTGGGAGGTGGGCGAGCCCTTCATCCCCATCTTCTTCTCGGGGACGGCCGCCGTGAGCCCTTCGGCGTCACCCGGCACCAGGAACGCCGAGATCCCGCGCGCCCCTTCGCCGCCGGTGCGCGCGAGCACGGTGCAGAAGTCCGCGATACCGCCGTGCGTGATCCAGGACTTGGTACCGGTGATCACCCAGTCGTCACCCTCCCGTACGGCCTTCGTACGGAGCGACGCCGCGTCGGAGCCCGAGGTGGGCTCGGAGAGGCAGTACGCCCCGAGCAGTCCGCCGCCGAGCATCGCGGGCAGGTGCTCGGCCCGCTGCTCCTTGCTGCCGAATCCGGCCAGCGCGTGGCAGGCGAGCGAGTGGACACTGACGCCGAGGCCGACGGTGAGCCGCGCCGCCGCCAGCTCTTCGAGCACCTGGAGGTAGACCTCGTACGGCTGGTCTCCGCCGCCGTACGCGGAGTCGTAGGGGAGGCCGAGCAGTCCGGCATCCGAGAGCAGGGTGAAGACCTCGCGGGGAAAGCGGCCTGCTTCCTCCTCGGCGGCCGCACCGGGCACGATCTCCCGCTGGACGATGTCGCGCACCAGCGCGAGCAGGTCCCGGGACTCCTCGGTGGGCAACTGGCGGTCCACCAACTGCGGGGCGCGGTCGGGCATGGCGACGGCTCTCCTCCCTGTCGGGCGCTGCGGCGTACGCGTGGCCAGGGTGTGGCAACGCCGCCGGGTCTCGCCTTCAGCCGATGCTGCCCTCCCGGATCGCGGAAGAGGCTGACCAGAGGCTGTGGCGGCTTGAGTATGCCCGATCGGCGGACTTCCGTCACGGGGCGGAATTGGTCCGAACCATTGACCTCACTGGTCTAGTCCATCTACCTTCCCCCTACTGGCTTTCCGCGTTCATGCCAAATTCGGCACCGGACGGCCTCCCTCTTCCGTCCCCCTCCCCCACGAGGAGACAGCATGTTCGGACGATTCCACCCACGGGCCCGGGTCCGGGCTCTGCTCGCAGGCGTCTGTACGGCGGCGCTCGGGGTCACTCTGCTCGCGGGCGCCGGTACGGCGTCCGCCGGCGAGCGGCACGCCCCGGCGGCAGCCGCCAAGTCAGCCGCAAGCACCCGGGCGGGCACCGCTGCCGCCGCGGGCAGCAAGGTCGTCGGATACTACGCGGACTGGGACGTCTACCAGCGGAACTACCAGGTCAAGAACATCCAGACCTCGGGGTCCGCCGACAAACTCACCCACATCAACTACGCGTTCGGGAACGTCACCGGCGGCAAGTGCGCCATCGGCGACGCCTACGCCGACTACCAGAAGACCTACGACGCATCCTCCAGCGTGGACGGCACCGCGGACACCTGGGACCAGCCGGTGGCGGGCAACTTCAACCAGCTGCGCGAGCTGAAGAAGCTGCACCCCAACCTCAAGATCCTCTGGTCCTTCGGCGGCTGGACCTGGTCCGGCGGCTTCGGCGAGGCAGCGAAGGACCCGGCGGCCTTCGCGCAGTCCTGCTACGACCTGGTCAAGGACTCGCGGTGGGCCGATGTGTTCGACGGCATCGACATCGACTGGGAGTACCCCAACAACTGCGGTCTCTCCTGCGACACCAGCGGTGCGGAGGCCTTCAAGAACGTGCTGGCCGCACTGCGCGCCAAGTTCGGCTCGTCGTCGCTGGTCACCGCCGCGATCACCGCTGACGCCTCGGACGGCGGCAAGATGGACTCCGCCGACTACGCGGGCGCGGCCCAGTACGTCGACTGGTACAACCCGATGACGTACGACTACTTCGGCGCCTGGGACGCGAAGGGGCCGACCGCCCCGCACTCCCCGCTCACCTCGTACACCGGTATCCCGAAGGCCGGCTTCAACACCGACGCCACGATCACCAAGCTCAAGGGCCTGGGCGTGCCCGCGGACAAGCTGCTGCTCGGCATCGGCTTCTACGGCCGCGGCTGGACCGGCGTCACGCAGGACGCTCCCGGCGGTACGGCGACGGGCCCGGCGCCCGGCACCTACGAGCAGGGGATCGAGGACTACAAGGTCCTCAAGACCAGCTGCCCGGCCACCAGCACGATCGCCGGTACCGCGTACGCCAAGTGCGGTTCCAACTGGTGGAGTTACGACACCCCGGCCACGATCGCGGGGAAGATGGCCTACAAGGACAAGCAGGGCCTCGGCGGCACCTTCCTCTGGGAGCTCAGCGGGGACACCTCCAACGGCGAGCTGATCCACGCCGTGAGCTAGCCGGCACCACGCCTCCCGCATCAGGGGGTGGAAGGCCGGGCGGCCTTCCACCCCCTGAGCCCGTTTCCAGCCTTACTCGGGAGGCGGCGGCGACGGGCACTCGACGACGAACTCACCGATGGTGTCGAGGGTGTTGCGCAACATCCGGACCAGCAGCTCCCGGATCTGCGCGCGGTCGATCTCCTGGTGGCCGAGCCAGTCGAGCGTGATGCCCTCCACGGCGCTCAGCCAGCCGAGCAGTGCGAGCCGGGCCAGGGTGGGGATGTCGCGGCGCCCGTAGGCGCCCTCCGCGATGGTGGCGATGAGTTCCTCACGGACTGCCCCGCGCAGCGCCTGCACCTCGGTGTCGAAGCCGACGCCACCGGTGACGATGGTGCGGAAGGCCGCCCTGTTGTGCTGCGCGTAGAGCAGATAGCCCTCGACGGTGCGGTGCACGCGATCGGCCCGGGGCAGCTCGGTCTCGCCGGCCGCGCGGGCGACGAGATCGGCCACCGACTCCTCGACGACGGCGAGGTAGTAGCCGCGTTTGCTCTTGAAGTAGTAGTAGATGAGCCCCTTCGCGACCCCCGCGTGCCGGGCGATGTCATCCATCGACAGGGCGTCGTACGACGTATCGGCGAACAGCCGCCGCCCCGTGGCGATGAGGTCGCTGCGACGGAGCTGGGAGCGCTCGGTCGGGGTGCGCTGTTGTATGTACGGTCCGTTCTGGTTCACGTCCGGCCCTGTTCCGCCACTGCCTCAGGAGGCTGCCACAGCCTCGGAAGCCCGAAGTATGGCAGACCTCCGGGGCCAAGTGCGCTCCCCCGCATCGGCGTTGACCTGGGACGGGGCCCCGGGACAGCCCTCAGCCGGCTTCGCGCATCCGCAGGACGTACGCCGCCGTCAGCGCGACAGCACGGTCCTCGTCCTGGGCCAGCCGCGCGAGGGCGTGTGACGCCGTGGGCCCGGGGATGTCCGCGAGCGCCTGGGCCAGCCGTCTCCGTGCGGAGGGTTCGACGGTCTCGTGGGCGAGGCGGCCGACGAGCCCGGCGGCGATCCGGTCCGCCACGGCGGGGACGGCCGCCAGTGTGCTCAGCGCGTCGGCCGCACCGACGTCGTTCGTCCCTTCGACGACCATGGCGATGAGCGTCGGGACCGCGTCGGCCACCCCCCGTCCGGCGAGCGCCGGGGCCGCGCATCTGCGGACCTCCGGGTCGGGATCGTCGAGGGCCTCCCGCAGCAGTGCGGTCGCCCCGCCGTGCCCCATCCCGGCGACGGCCCGCACGGCACGTACGCGCACCGCGGCCACCGGTGAACGCAGACCGTCCGCCAGCAGCGCCCGTCCGTCGTCGCCCGACTGCGCCAGCGCCCACCGGAGGGCTCCGGCCACATGGGGGTCGGTCTCGCTCAGTACCGCCTCGACCAGGGCCTCCACCGGCACCGGGACCTCACCGGCCGAGGAGAGTGCGGCGCGCTGGCGCGTCCCCCGCGCTTGCCGACCCCAGCGCCTGGAGCAGTGCGACGCTCTGGAGTACGTCCTCCCAGCCCGCCGGTTCCGCGGCGCCGATCCGGCGGAGCTGGGTGAGCAGCGCCTCCTCGTCCGCGATGCGTTCCCGCGTCCGGCTGATGAGATCGTCCACGAGCTTCGACGGCGCGAAGCCGGGGTCGTCGAGCGCGGAGCCGACTTCACGGAGCGACAGCCCCAGCGACCGCAGGCTCTCGATATGGAAGATCCGCCGGATGTCCTCGCCCGAGTACTCCCGGTAACCGGCGGCGGTCCGCCCCGAAGGCCGCGCCAGACCCAGCGACTCGTAGTGCCGGAGCATGCGGGCGCTGACCCCCGAGCGTCGTGCCACCTCACCGATCAGCACTGCCTGTCACCCCTCCTGGCCGACCGTGGGGCCGAGGGCCACGACACGCTTCGCCTCCTCGACCGCCGACTCGAACGCGGCCTCCGGGTCGCGCAACAGCCGTTCCGTGGCGGACGCGTGCGCGCGTACGCCAGGGTCGGGATCCTCCATCGCGGCGCGCAGCTCCGGCACCACCATCTCACCGAGCGCGATCAGCGCCCGGCTGAGGCTGAGCTGCGTCTCCCGTCCGCCGCGACCGAGCTGGGCCGACAGTACGGCGGCCAGCCCGGGCTCCGCACCTTCGGGCACCAGCACCACGGCTGCCCGCCAGGCGCTCCGCGCCACCTCGTCGTCGGCGTCGCCGAGAAGCGCCGGGGTGATCGCCGGCCAGGCCCGCCGGTCCCCGATCTTGGAGAGCGTGTGCAGAGCCTGGCTCCGCGCCTGCGGCCGCTCCGAACGGAGCTGCCCCACCAGGCCGGGGACGGTCGCGGACGGCGGGTGGCGGGTGAGCGCCCAGGTCAGCATCTCGCGTACGGAGAAGTCCGGCTCGCTCCCGCAGCGTTCGACGAGCTTGTCGATGAACGCCGGGTCGGGCGCCGAGCCGGCCGCCATCGCCGCGCGCAGCCGTACGGACGAGCGGCTGTCCTCCAACGCCTGAAGGGCGCGCGCCGTCCCCGGGTCCTGTCCTGGCATGGTCATCGGTACCACCTCCTGGACGGAGTGAAGACCTTGCCACCGTGTCAAGGTCAAGCGGAGGCGCGCCCCCTGGCCTTCCCGGGGTCAGGGGGTGTGGTGGGGCTCCCTGCCGTGGGGCTGCCGGGGCGCGGGCCGCAGGGCGAGACGGGGGATGCTCCGGACCTCCGGTGTCCCGTGGGAGACGGTGAGCGGTTCGCCGTGGTGGCGCAGCTCCAGCGACCCACCCTCCAACAGGGTGTACGTGGCCTGGGAGCCCGTGATCTCGACCCGCAGGCACCGGTTCGTGATCTTGACCTTGAAGGCGAGACGGCTGAACTTCTCCGGCAGTCTCGGGGCGAACTCCAGCGTCCCGCCCCGGTGGCGCATACCGCCGAATCCCGCGACCAGAGCCGTCCAGGTGCCCGCAAGCGAGGCGATGTGCAGCCCGTCGCGGGTGTTGTTCTCGCGGTCTTCGAGGTCCATCAGCGCCGCCTCGACCAAGTAGTCGTAGGCGAGCCGCAGATGGCCGACCTCGGCGGCCATGACCGCCTGGGGGCTGGCCGACAGGGACGAGTCCCGGACGGTCAGGGGTTCGTAGTAGTCGAAGTTGCGGGCCTTCTGCTCCGCGTCGAAGCGGTCACCCCGTACGTACATGGCGAGTACGAGGTCGGCCTGTTTCACGACCTGCCTGCGGTACAGGTCGAAGTAGGGGTGATGGAGCATCAGCGGATAATGGTCGGGAGGCGTTCCGGCGAAGTCCCAGGTCTGGTGGCCGGTGAATCCGGCGTGCTGCTCATGCACCCCCAGCTCCTCGTTGTACGGCACCGACATGGCTTCGGCGGCGTCCCGCCAGGCGGCGCTCTCCTCGTCGTCGGCTCCGAGCCGCCCGGCCTCCTCCGGATGGCGCTCGACCATGTCGGCGGCGGCGTGCAGATTCGCCTGGGCCATCAGATTCGTATAGACGTTGTCGTCCATGACGGCGCTGTACTCGTCCGGCCCGGTGACCCCGTCGATATGGAAGCGCCCGTGGTGGTCGTGGTGCCCGAGGGAGCTCCACAGCCGGGCCGTCTCCACCAGGATGTCCACCCCCACCTCACGCTCGAACTCCGTGTCGCCGGTCGCGGACACGTACCGTACGACGGCGTCGGCGATGTCGGCGTTCACATGGAACGCCGCCGTACCCGCGGGCCAGTAGGCCGAGCACTCGGCGCCGTCGATGGTCCGCCACGGGAACGCGGCCCCCTCAAGGCCCAGCTGGCGCGCGCGGTCCCGGGCGGCCGGCAGGGTCTCGTGGCGCCAGCGCAGCGCCTCCTGCACCGCCCGCGGCGATGTGTAGGTCAGCAGCGGCAGTACGTAGGACTCGGTGTCCCAGAAGGAGTGGCCGTCGTAGCCGGAGCCGGTCAGTCCCTTGGCCGGGATGGCCCGTTTCTCCGCTCGTGCCCCGGCCTGCAGAACATGGAAGAGGGCGAACCTGACCGCTTGCTGGATCTCGCCGTCGCCCTCCACCTCCACGTCCGCGCCGGCCCAGAACTCGTCGAGGTAGGCCCGCTGGTCCCGGGCCAGCCCCTCCCAGCCGGTACTGCGCGCCGCGGCGAGCGCCGCGTCGACCTGGTCGTGCAGAGCGGGCAGCGAGCGGACCCCCGACCAGCCGTAGGAGACCATCTTCTCCATCCGCAGGCGCTCCCCCGGGGCGAGTACCGAAGTGACGGTCAGCCGGCTGACGTCCTCGCTGCTCTCCGTGCTCGTACGGACGGACTCGGGGCCGTGCACGACATGGTCGGCCGCCGCCGCGACCCGCAGCCCGCTGCGCGAGGTGCAGTGCACCAGCCGCAGACGCATCCCGTCGGCGAAGTCCTCCTCCGGGGTCAGGACGGTCTCCGGGCCCGCGGCGCCGCGCGGGTCCCCGCTGTTGCGCGGCAGTTGTTCGTTGGCCACGAGCTCCGACTGCACGACGACGCGCACTTCCTCGCCGACCGGCTCCACCTCGTAGAGGACCGCGGCGATGGCACGCTGCGTGAAGGAGACGAGCCGGGTCGAGCGCACCCTGACCGTCCCGCCCGCGGGTGAGGTCCACTCACAGGTCCTGCGCAGGAGACCGCTGCGCAGGTCGAGTACGCGCTCGTGGGAGTGGAGTTTGCCGTACCGCAGATCGAACGGCTCGTCGTTGACGAGGAGCCTGATGATCTTCCCGTTGGTGACGTTGATGACCGTCTGGCCGGACTCGGGGTATCCGTACCCCGCCTCCGCGTAGGGCAGCGGGTGGAGTTCGTGCACCCCGTTCAGATAGGAGCCGGGCAGGCCGTACGGCTCCCCCTCGTCAAGATTTCCCCGCCAGCCGATATGGCCGTTCGACAGCGAGAACACCGACTCGCTCTGCGGGAGTACGTCGAGACCGAGCGCGCTCTCACGCAGCTGCCAGGGCTCGACCACATAGGCGGAATGAGTGATCACGTACGGTTCTCCAACTCGGCGAGATCCTGGACGACCCGGTCGGCGCCGTGGGCCCGCAGCGCGTCGGCCTGGCCGACGCGGTCGACCCCCACGACATACCCGAAGCGGCCGGCTCTCCCGGCCTCCATACCGGCCAGGGCGTCCTCGAAGACCGCCGCCGCGGAGGCTCCGACGCCCAGTTCGCGCGCGGCCTCCAGGAAGGTGTCGGGGGCGGGCTTGCCGGGGATGTTCCGCTCGGCGGCCACCACCCCGTCGATGCGTACGTCGAAGAGTGACTCGGCGCCGACCGCCCGCAGGATCGCACGGCAGTTGGTGCTGGACGAGACGACAGCCGTGCGCAGGCCCGCGGCTCTGACGGCTTCGATGTACTTCAGGGACCCCGGGTAGGCGTCGACTCCCTGGGTGCGGATCTTCTCCAGCACCAGGTCGTTCTTGCGGAGGCCGAGGCCGTGCACCGTGTTCTGCTCCGGCCCGTCGTCCTTGCTTCCGTCGGGGAGCGAGATGGAGCGGGACGCCAGGAAGGTACGGACACCGTCGTCACGGGGCCGCCCGTCGACGTACTCGTCGTAGTCGGACGCCGAGTCGAACGGACGGAAGCCGGGGCCGTCACGCTCCTGGAGGAAGGCGTCGAACATCTCCTTCCAGGCGGCTGCGTGCACGACGGCGGTCTTGGTGATGACACCGTCGAGATCGAACAGGCAGGTACTGATGTCATCCGGCAGTCCATGTGTCATGGAGGGCGCCTTCCCCGTGCGATGCCACCCGCATACCTGCCGGGACCGATTCCGCCCGCACGCACGCACTCCGGTCTCCGCGGTGCCGGTACATGCCGGTATGTACCGGTACATGCCGTTACGTCATGCGGTCCTGGAGCGTTTGTCGCGCCTGGGCTTGTCACGCTCGTCCACCTGGAGTTCACGTTCCGCCCCCGGCACGCCCTCGGCCAGCTGACGGCTGCGCTCCCGCTCCGCGTTGAACTCGGCACCCAGCAGAATGGCGAGGTTCGTGATCCACAGCCACACCAGGAAGACGATGATGCCGCCGAGGGTCCCGTACGTCTTGTTGTAGGAACCGAAGTTGGCCACGTAGAAGGCGAACCCGACTGAGGCGACCAGCCAGAGGACCAGGGCGAGCACCGCACCCGGGAGCACCGCCTTGAGCCCTCTCAGGCGGGCGTTGGGTGAGGCGTAGTAGAGGATGCCGAAGATCAGCACGACGACGATGAGCAGCACGGGCCATTTGGCGTAGTTCCACGCGGTCACCGCGGCGTCGCCTGCCCCGATCGCCGACCCCACCTTCCTCGCGAGCGGGCCGGTCACGACCAGGGCGACCAGCACGAGCGCCTGGAGGAGCACCAGGATCAGGGTGACGAGCAGTTGCAGCGGACGCAGCTTGAGGAAGCCCCGGCCCTCCTCCACCTCGTAGATACGGTTGGAGGCCCGCATGAAGGCCCCCACGTACCCGGACGCCGTCCACAGCGCCGAGGCCAGGCCCACGATCAGCAGGACGATGCCGGTGCCTCGGTTCGAGGCGAGGCCCTCGATGGGGCCCTTGAAGGTGTTCACCGCGGAGGCGGGGCCGATCGAGCTGATGAGGTGCGTGGCCTTGTCGATGATGGTCCTGGGATCCATGACGAGGCCGACGAGGGAGACCAGCGCGATCAGGGCGGGGAAGACGGAGAGGACCGAGTAGTAGGTCAGCGCCGCCGCGGAGTCGGAGAGGTTGTCCTCCTTGAACTCCGCCAGCGTGCGTTTGACGGTCTCCGCCAGACCCGGCTTCCTCGGGTGCGGCGGACCCTCCGGGCGCCGTCCGGAGGTCTTCTCGTCATAGCGGTGGATACCGCCCTCGCCCTGGGGCTGCGCGTCTGGCATGGCTCTCCGTTCTCGGCTCTCGGATCCCGGTCACCGGCTTCCCGGTCCGCTGCCTCCGGCTCCCGGTCCCTGCCTCCGGCTTCGCGGCTCCTGCCTCCGGCCGAACGCCGCCGCACAGTGCGGGGACCGGCGTTCCATCGAAACGGATACCGGCCGCTCCTGCGACGGGCGGGACCCGGATGGGTGAACCCGTCCGACGTCTGAGCGGCTCCGGACGGGTTCACCCGTCCGGAGC
>NZ_JBSHBW010000039.1:0-63924 GCF_053612185.1 Streptomyces sp. NPDC054757 | reverse complement strand
GGTTCGTCGCCCGCGAGGTCTACCGACACCTGCCCCACCCCCAGATCACCACCGAACAGCTCACCCAAGCTGCTTGACGATCTATAGGAGCTTCCCCGGGCCGGGGACGGGCCCAGCTCCGGCGCGCCCGCCCGGCCCGGCCCGGTCAGATCCCTGCCGCGCGCGCCGCCGTGTACACCTCGGCGGCCGTGTCCGTCAGTTCGTCCGCGTCGCGCTGCGTGCTCTGGAGGTCGAGCAGGAACTCGGTGGCCACCCCGGTCTCCGCGTGCGCCGCCAGGTCCTCGACGATCTGTGCGGTGCTGCCCTGGAAGGGTTTGCGGTCCCCGCCCCCGTACGGCTTGGCACTGTGCACCGCGTTGACCCGGACCGTCGCGGTCAGCGGCCGCTCGCGCCCTCGTTCGCCTGCCAGGTCCTGGATCTTCCGCCACTCATCGGCGAGCGCGGCGGGCCCCAGGGCCACCGGCATCCAGCCGTCCGCCCGGTCGACCAGCCGCCGCAGGGCGCGGGGGCCGCCGGCCGGCAGCCGGACCGGGATGGGGCGGGCCGGCTTGGGACCCACCTCGGCCGGGGCGATGGTGGTGAACTCCCCTTCGTACGCCACCGGATCGGGGCCCCACACCGCTTCGAAGACGTCGAGCAGTTCGTCCAGGAACGCGCCGCGCCTCGCGTACGGGACCACGCCCGCCGCCGCGTACTCGTCGTGCGACCAGCCCGTCCCGATCCCGGCCACGACCCGGCCGCCGCTCGCCGCGTCGAGCGAGGCGAGGGAGCGGGCCAGCTGGAAGGGCACATGCAGCGGCGCCACCAGCACACTGGTCCCCAGCCGGGCCCGGCCGGTCGCCGCCGCGGCCAGTGCCAGGGTCACCAGCGGGTCGGCCACCGAGCGGTACTGATCGGGCCAGGGCAGCCCTGGTACGCCGTACAGCCCCTGGGTGGCCGGTTCGGGGAAGAGGATCCGCTCGAAGACCCAGAGCGATTCGAATCCGGTCTCCTCGGCCGCACGCGCCACCGCCGGGACATCGCGCCCGATGGCGTACTGCTTCATCTGGGGAAGGCCGAGACCGAGCGGGATCGCCATGGGTGTGCTCCTTCGTCGGTAGAGCCGGCACAGCCGGTCCGGTCAGTGCAGCGGGGTGAGCAGATACCGGCCGACCAGGCCGGCATTCGCGTCCATCCCCTCTCTGAACTCCTCGGCGAGGGGAGGTAGTTCCCGCAGGCCCCAGAGAATCCGGGCGGCCGACCAGGCGGCGTCGCGGGCGCGCTCCAGGCTCCATGAACCGATCAGATGGGTGAGCGGGTCGATGATCTCCAGGAGGTCGGGCCCCGGCATCAGCTCCTCGCGGATCCGTTCCTCCAGCCGGTCGAGGATCGCGCCGACCCGGTGGAAGTCCCCTTCGAGCGCGGCGGGTTCACAGCCGAGAAGACGGCAGGAGTCGACGACGGCGAGCGCCAGGTCGTGGCCGATATGGGCGTTGATGCCCGCGAGCGCGAACTGCAGCGGCCGTACGCCCGGGTGGTGGCGGTACTGGAAGAGCGGCCGCCAGCAGGCGGGCGGCCTGTGCCCCGCGGCCACCGCGTCGACCGCGGCGAGATAGCGCTCGGCGAACACCACGTCGAGCGTCGTGGCGCCGCGCGGATCGGGGAACTTCCGTCCCTCGATGCGCTGTCCGACCTCTTCGGTGACGGTCAGATAGACGTTGTTGAAGACCGCCACCCCGTCCGTGGGCGGCCACGACGCACGCAGGGCGCGCATCCTGGCCGCCACACCGTCGACCGAGTGCCCGGCAGGGGCGTTCCGGGCCGTGCGCTGTTCCGTCTGTGTCATGGGGGCAGCCTGGCAGCAGCGGGCGCCGGAAGGGCGGCATCACGCCCGTACATCCTCAGAACGGACGAAGTGGCCGGAGTGGGCGAGCCGGGGCCCGCTACCCGTTGCGGCCGGGCTCCTCGCCGGGCTCCGGGGGCGCGCCGTGCCCGGCTTGCCCGGCCTGCCTGTCCTGTTCGGCCTGTTCGTACGACGACGTACCCGAATCCAGCAGCGGTGTCTGCGACTTGAGGTGCGGCGGGGCCATGGCCCGCAGCGCGTGGTAGCCGGTGATCACCACGATCGTGCCGAGCGCGATCCCGCTGAGCTGGAAGTTGTCCGTGATCTTCAGCGAGACACCGCCGACCCCGATGATGATGCCCGCGGCCGCTGGTACCAGATTCAGCGGATTGCGCAGATCCACCTTGCCGTTGATCCAGATCTGGGCGCCGAGCAGACCGATCATGCCGTAGAGGATCACGGTGATCCCGCCGAGCACGCCACCGGGGATCGCGGCCACCACGGCGCCGAACTTCGGGCAGAGACCGAAGAGGAGCGCGAAGCAGGCAGCCGCCCAGTACGCGGCGGTGGAGTACACCCGGGTCGCCGCCATCACACCGATGTTCTCGGAGTACGTGGTGTTGGGGGGACCGCCGAGACCGGTGGAGAGCATGGAGGCGACCCCGTCCGCTGCGATGGCGGTGCCCAGTTTGCCGTCCAGGTTGGCGCCGGTCATCTCGCCGACCGCCTTGACGTGCCCGGCGTTCTCGGCGATCAGCGCGATGATGACGGGCAGTGCGACGAGGATCGCCGACCACTGGAAACTCGGCGCGTGGAAGGTCGGCAGTCCCACCCAGTCCGCCCGGCCCACACCGGAGAGGTCGAGACGCCAGTGGTCGGTGACCTTGCCGGCCGCGTCGACCGAGTGGATCCTCCCGAAGACCTGGTCGCAGAGCCAGGAGAAGGCGTATCCGAAGACCAGCCCCAGGAAGATCGCGATCCGTGACCAGAAACCCCGCAGGCAGACGACGGCGAGGCCGGTGAAGAGCATCACCAGGAGCGCGGTCCACTGGTCCTGCGGCCAGTAGGTGGACGCGGTCACCGGTGCCAGGTTGAAGCCGATGAGCATGACGACCGCACCGGTGACCACCGGCGGCATCGCCGCGTGGATGATGCGCGCCCCGAAGCGCTGGACGGCGAGGCCCGCGGCGAAGAGGACCGCACCGACGACGAAGACCGCACCGGTCACGGTGGCGCTGCTGCCCCCGGTGGCCCGGATGGTCGCCGCGACGCCGACGAAGGAGAGCGAACAGCCCAGATAGCTGGGGACCCGGCCGCGGGTGGCGAGCAGGAAGATCATGGTCGCGACACCGGACATCATGATCGCGAGGTTCGGGTCGAGACCCATCAGGACGGGCGCCACGAACGACGCACCGAACATCGCCACCACATGCTGCGCACCGAGCCCGGCGGTGCGCGGCCAGGTCAGCCGTTCGTCGGGCCGTACGACAGCCCCCGGAGCAGGGGTTCTCCCGTCGCCGTGCAAGGTCCAGCGCACGCCGAGGCCGCCCATGATCGCTCCCATTCGTTCACTTCTCTGCTGGATATCTGTCTCGCATGGCAGCTGTCCGTGCACTTCGCGGCAGAAATGGCCAGAGCAATGTTAATGCGGAGCACGCCCCTCCCTTTACCGCTCACGTACCGCTCACCGCCGGGGAACAGCGGGGGAGAGGAACAGCGTGGAGGGGCGGGAGGGGAGCGGCTGTGCCGCCCCCGGGGCGCCGTGGCGGCCTCCGTACGGATCAGCCCTGCCCCGCGACACCGGGGTCCCGGGCCTCCTCCCCGGCCCCCGCCGTGCCGGCCTCCACCACCACCCGGCGCGTCGAGCGCAGTACGCCCCCGGTCAGGACCAGGCCGAAGGCCAGCACCGTCACCAGGATGAAAGAGCCCACCAGCGAGGTCGCGTTGGCGATACCGCCGATCGCCGAAGGTGCGATCAGCCCCGAGGTGTACGTGATGGTGGCGACCCCCGCGATGGCCTGGCTGGGGTTCGGGCCGCTGCGTCCCGCCGCCGCGAAGGCCAACGGGACGACCAGCGCGATCCCGAGCCCGATCAGCGCGAAACCGCCCATCGCCGCGAAGGGGCCGGGGGCCAGCACGACCAGCAGCCCGCCCAGCGTGGCCAGTACCCCGCCCGTGCGCACCGTCCGTACCGCGCCGAAGCGGTCGACCACCCGGTCCCCGACCAGCCTGGCCACCGCCATGGTGAGCGAGAAGGCGGTGGTGGACCCGGCGGCGACGCCCGCCGACGTGTCCAGGGTGTCCCGCAGGAAGACCGCCGACCAGTCGAGGCTCGCGCCCTCCGCGAAGACCGCACAGAAGCCCACGGCGCCGATGACCAGCGCGGACCTGGGCGGCAGCGCGAAGCGCGGCGGTGCGGTGTCCTGCGCGGTGCTCCGTACATCGAGCACCCCCTGACAGGCGGCGAGACCCAGCACGGTGAGGACCGCGGCGGCGACGCAGTGGTGGAGCCGGGCGTCGCTGCCCAGATGGGCGGCGAGCGTGCCCGCGGCCGAACCGATCAGGGCGCCCGCGCTCCACATCCCGTGCAGCCCGGACATGATGGAGCGGCCGAGCCGGGTCTCCGTCTCGACTCCCAGCGCGTTCATCGCCACGTCCGCCATACCGGCGGCGGCGCCGTAGAAGAAGAGCACGGCGCAGAGCGTGACCAGGTTCGGCGCGAACGCGGGCAGCGCCAGCGCCAGGGTCCACAGCGCGAGCAGGCCGCGCAGCGCGTTGCGGGACCCGAACCGGTGGGTGACCGCGCCCGAGACCGGCATCAGCAGCGAGGATCCGATCGCCGGGAAGGCCAGCGCCAGGCCGAGCTGGCCCGCGCTCACCCCGGCGTGCTCCTGGATCCACGGGACCCGGGTCGCGAAACTGCCGGTCACCGCGCCATGGACGCAGAACACGGCAGCCAGGGCGTACCGCCCCCGCTTCACCCCGCGCAGGCCGGAGCCCGCATCGCCGCTCATATGCCCTCCCCGTGTCGCTGTCCCGTGCCCCTGGTGCTGCGGCATCCGGTACTCGCCCCGGCGCCGGACCGTAAACTATCAGGCAACCTGCCTGATAAATAGATCGCGCAGCAGATCTGGAAGGATCCCGGCATGCCCGCCTCCTCGATCACCGCTCGGGCCGTCAACGACCGCATCGCCCTCGATCTCCTCCAGGGGCAGGGCCCGTTGACGGCCGGGCAGCTCAAGACGCTCACCGGTCTCTCCCGGCCGAGCGTCGCCGACCTCGTGGAGCGGCTGCGGACGGCCGGGCTGATCCGGGTCGTCGGCGAGGCGGGCGCGGAGCGGCGCGGTCCGAACGCCCGGCTGTACGGGATCGTGGCCGACCGGGCACACCTCGCGGCACTCGACGTACGGACCGGAAGCGTCGCCGTGACCGTCGCCGACCTGCTCGGCACCGTGCTCGCCGAGGCCACGCTGCCCGTCGGCGACGGAGCGGGGCCCGGACCCGCCGATGCCGTGGAGGAGGCGGCCGCCCTGCTGGAGCACACCGTCCGGCGGGCCGGTGCCTCCCGGCTGCACAGCGTCGGGATCGGCGCCCCGGGCCTCATCGACCCGGCCACCGGTGAACTCCGCGACACCAGTGGCCTGCCCGCCTGGCACCGCAGCCTGGTCGGCGCACTCCAGGAGCGGCTGCCCGCCACGGTCCTCGTCGAGAACGAGACCAATCTCGCCGCCCTCGCCGAGCAGCGCTCCGGCGCGGCCCGCGGCCTCGACACCTTCGTCCTGCTCTGGCTCGGCCACGGCGTCGGCGCCGCCCTCGTCCTCGAAGGGAAGCTGCGCCGGGGCGCGTCGGGCGGCGCGGGCGAGATCGGCTTCCTCCCGGTGCCCGGCGGCGGCCGGGGCGGCGGGCTGCCGTCGGCCACCGACTGCGCGGACGGGTTCCACGGTCTGGCCGGAAGCGCCGCGATCTGCGCCCTCGCCGCCGGGCACGGAGTCACCGCGGTGCCCGAGCGGTGGGAACCCGCGGCGGCCGCCGCCGTGCGGGCCGCCCCTGCCGCAGGCCGGCGCGGCGAGGACTTCCTGGAGGCGCTCGCCCGGTACCTCGCCATCGGGGCCGCCGCCGTCGTCGCCGTGGTCGATCCGGGCTGTCTGGTGCTGGGCGGCGAGATCGGCCACGCCGGGGGAGCGGACCTCGCGGCCCGGGTGGAACGGCAGCTGGCGGCGCTCTCCCCGCTGCGTACCGAAGTGCGCGCGGGGGCGCTCGGCGGCGCGGCGGTGCTGCGCGGCGCGCTGCTGACCGCGCGGGACGCGGCGCAGGACGATGTCTTCGGCGGCTGACCCCGCGGCCGGGGGAGCGCCCCGTATGCCCGTATGTCCGTAAGCCCGGAGCCCGGAGCCCGGAGCCCGGAGCCCGGAGCCCGGAGCCCGGGGAGACACGGAAGACGGGCGGCGGAACCAGCGCGGAGTGCGGGGGCGGCCTGCACAGCCCGTGACCGTCCGGTCGCAGTCCCTGTGAGCCAGCCCACAGCAGGCCGCCCGCATGGCCGACAGCCGGACGTGGCAGACTTGACTCGTACCAACAGCAGCGCACTCCGGGGTCGGTGTAATTCCGAACCGGCGGTTATAGTCCGCGACCCGTCCGCATCCAGTGGGCGGTTGACCAGGTGTAATTCCTGGACCGACGGTGAAAGTCCGGATGGGAGGCAGTGCGCGGCGGGCCGTTTCGGTACGTCGTAGCCGGTGGCGTGTCTTTTCTGACACAGCCGTACTCCGGTCCCGGCGTCCCCGTACGGCCGCGCTTTCTGTCGTCATCGACAGGCCCCGGAGTCCGTGCCCGAAGAGGCAGGAGGACCCGGTGGCCACCGCAGCCGCTCCGTCGCCGCAGGCGGCCGACACCATGCGCCGAGCCATCGCGCTCGCCGCGCGCGGACTCGGATCCACCAGCCCCAACCCCGTCGTCGGCTGCGTCATCGTCGACGCCCGGGGCGAGACGGTGGGCGAAGGCTTCCACCGGCGGGCCGGCGGGCCGCACGCCGAGGTCGACGCCCTCGCGTCGGCGGGGGAGAGCGCGCGCGGCGGCACCGCGTACGTCACGCTCGAACCCTGCAACCACACCGGCCGCACCGGCCCCTGCTCCCAGGCGCTCATCGACGCCGGAGTCGCGCACGTGGTGTACGCGGTCGCCGACCCCACCCCGCAGGCGACCGGCGGCGCCGAGACCCTGCGCGCCGCCGGGGTCGAGGTGACGGCGGGCGTCCTCGCCGCCGAGGCCGAAGCGGGCAACGCCGCCTGGCTCACCTCGGTGCGCCTCGGCCGCCCCCATGTGACCTGGAAGTACGCGGCGACACTCGACGGCCGCACCGCGGCCGCCGACCGGACGAGCCGCTGGATCACATCGGCCGAAGCCCGCGCCGACGTCCACCGGCTGCGCGCCGAGTCCGACGCCGTCCTCGTCGGCTCGGGGACCCTGCGCACCGACGATCCGCACCTCGCCGTCCGCGGTATCGAGGGCGCGACCCAGCCGCTGCGGGTGGTCCTGGACACCCACGCCCGCTCCCTCACCCCCGGCGCCCGGGTCCTGGACGGTGCCGCGCCGACCCTGGTCGTGGTGGGCGAGGGCGTCGCGGCGCCCCCGCTCCCGGCGGCGAACGGCGCCGATGTGGCACATCTGCCGTACGACGGGGCGGGTATCGCCGTGGGCGCCCTGCTCGCCGAGCTGTACGCGCGGGGTGTCCGCTCCGTACTCCTGGAGGGCGGGCCGACACTCGCCGGTTCCTTCGTCGCCGCGGGCGCCGTCGACCGGATCGTCGGCTATCTCGCCCCCGTCCTCCTCGGCGCCGGCCCCGCCGCCCTCGCCGACGCCGGAATCACCACCCTCACCGACGCGTTGCGACTCGACGTCACCGAGACCGTCCGCATCGGCCCCGATCTGCGGATCACCGCCACCCCGAAGGAGCGCTGAGCGCCGTGTTCACCGGAATCGTCGAAGAACTGGGTGAGGTCACCGCCGTCGAGAACCTCGGCGACGCCTCCCGCTTCCGCCTGCGCGGGCCGGTCGTGACCGAGGACGCCAAGCACGGCGACTCCATCGCCGTCAACGGCGTCTGTCTCACCGTGGTCGAGTCCGGCGGCGGCGAGTTCACCGCGGATGTCATGGCCGAGACACTCAACCGCTCCAGCCTCGGCGCACTCGCCACCGGCTCCCGGGTCAACCTCGAACGCCCCATGGCGCTGGGCGGCCGCCTCGGCGGACATCTCGTACAGGGCCATGTGGACGGCACCGGCACGGTCGTGGAACGCACACCCTCCGAGCACTGGGAGATCGTGAAGGTCTCGCTCCCGGCGGACCTCTCCCGGTACGTCGTGGAGAAGGGCTCCATCACCGTCGACGGGGTCAGTCTCACCGTGGTCGACGCCGGACCCGACTACTTCACCATCAGCCTCATCCCCACCACCCTCGCTCTGACCACCCTCGGCATCAAGCAGCCGGGCGACCAGGTCAACCTTGAGGTGGACGTACTCGCCAAGTACGTCGAGCGGCTGCTCGGCGCCGATGGCGCCCCGGCCGCGCCCGGAACCGGAGGGCCGCTGCGATGACCGCACTGACCTGGCTGAACACCGAGGCTTTCACCGTGCTCGGCCAGCACATCCTCTGGTCCGACATGATCGGCAACACCATCGGACTGATCGCGCTCGCCCTCGGCTGGCGCCGCTCGGTGCTGACCTGGCCCGCGCAGTTCCTGTCCGGAGTGATCCTCGTCGGCGCGTACTCCACCGCCCATCTCAGCGGCGGAGTCGGCAAACAGCTGCTGGTCATCGGGGTGGCCCTGTGGGGCTGGCGGGCCTGGACCCGGGGCAGGCAGCAGGCCCAGGACGGCAGTATCGCCGTGCGGTTCGCCAGCTGGCGCGAGCGCGGACTGCTCCTCGCGGGCGCCGCGGTCGGCACCGTCGCCGTCGCCGGACTCTTCCTGGCCGTCCCCTCCCTCTCCTGGAGCCCGTGGGCCGACGCGTACATATTCGTCGGCACCCTGGTCGCGATGGTCGCCCAGGCGCGCGGGCTCGTCGAATTCTGGTTCGCGTGGCTGCTCGTCGACCTCGTCGGCGTCCCCCTCGCCTTCCACAGCGGCCTGGCCTTCTCCGGCCTGGTCTACGTGGTCTACTTCGCGCTCGTCCTCTGGGGCCTGCGCGACTGGTGGCTCCGCTCACGTACGAGCGTCAAGCCCGCCCTGGAAGGAGCAGCAGCATGAGCGCCGAACCCCTCTGGTACTCGACCGACAGCGCCGAGGACCTCTCGCTCGACCCGGTGGAACAGGCCGTACGCGACATCGCCGCGGGCCGGCCCGTCGTGGTCGTCGACGACGAGGACCGCGAGAACGAGGGCGACCTGGTCATCGCGGCCGAGAAGGCCACCCCCGAGCTGGTCGCGTTCATGATGAGCGAGTGCCGGGGGCTGATCTGCGCCCCCATGGAGGGCGAGGAACTGGCCCGGCTCGACCTCCCCCAGATGGTCGAGAACAACACCGAGTCGATGCAGACGGCCTTCACGGTCTCCGTCGACGCGAGCACCGCGCACGGGGTCACCACCGGTATCTCCGCCGCCGACCGCGCGACCACCCTGCGGCTGCTCGCCGAGGGCCGGGCCGGCGCCGGGGACTTCGTACGCCCCGGGCATGTCTTCCCGCTGCGGGCCAGGCCCGGCGGGGTGCTCGTGCGCAACGGGCACACCGAGGCCGCCGTCGACCTGGCCCGGCTCGCCGGTCTGCGCCCGGCCGGCGCGATCGTCGAGATCGCGGGGGAGGACGGGGTGATGCTGCGGCTGCCCGAGCTGGTCCCGTTCGCACGCAAGCACGGCCTGACGATCATCTCCATCGAGGACCTGGCCGCCTACCGCCGCAGCTCCGAGCCCCGGGTCCGCCGCGAGGCGACCGTCCGCCTCCCCACCGCCCACGGCGAGTTCACAGCGTACGGCTACCGCTCCATCGCCGACGGAATCGAGCATGTCGCCCTGGTCCACGGGGAGATCGGGGACGGCGAAGACGTCCTGGTGCGGGTCCACTCCGAGTGCCTCACCGGTGACATCTTCCACTCGCTGCGCTGCGACTGCGGCCCCCAGCTGGACGCCTCCATGGAGCGCATCACCGCCGAGGGCCGCGGTGTCGTCGTCTATCTGCGCGGCCACGAGGGGCGCGGCATCGGACTGCTGTCCAAGCTGCGCGCCTACGAGCTCCAGGAGCGCGGCCGCGACACCCTGGACGCCAACCTGGAACTGGGGCTGCCCGCCGATGCCCGCGACTACGGCGCAGGGGCCCAGATCCTCACCGACCTCGGGGTGCGCAGCCTGCGGCTGATGACCAACAACCCCGAGAAGACCGCCGCCCTCGTCCGGTACGGCCTGGACGTCACCGGCCGGGAGGCCATGCCCGTCCAGGCTGACGAGCACAACATCCGGTATCTGCGCACCAAGCGGGACCGGATGGGACACGACCTGCCCTGGCTGGACACCACGTCCGCCTGCGGCAACCAGTAAGAAGCAAAGGGAGAGACAGACATGAGCGGCAAGGGCGCACCCGAACTCACCGTGAAGAACTGCGGCGACCTGCGCGTGGCCGTCATCGCGGCCCAGTGGCACGAGAAGGTCATGGACGGACTCGTCGACGGCGCGCTGCGCGCACTGGGCGAGCTGGGGATCGACGAACCGACTCTGCTGCGGGTCCCGGGCAGCTTCGAACTCCCGGTGGTCGCCAAGGTCCTGGCGGGCCGCGGTTACGATGCGATCGTCGCCCTCGGCGTGGTCATCAGGGGCGGCACTCCGCACTTCGACTATGTGTGCCAGGGCGTCACGGTCGGCCTCACCCAGGTCTCCGTCGAGACCGGCGTCCCGATCGGTTTCGGGGTGCTGACCTGCGACACCGAGGACCAGGCGCTGGACCGGGCGGGCCTCGAAGGCTCCCACGAGGACAAGGGGCACGAAGCGGTCACCGCGGCCGTCGCCACCGCGACCACACTGCGGACGGTCAGCGAACCCTGGCGCTGAGTGGAGACGGCGACCCCGTACTCTTAGCAGCATCATGGCGAACAAAACCTTCGAAGAGCTCTTCTCCGAGCTCCAGCTCAAGGCCGCCAACGGCGACCCCTCCACTTCCCGTACCGCCGAACTGGTGGGCAAGGGCGTGCATGCCATCGGCAAGAAGGTCGTCGAGGAGGCAGCCGAGGTCTGGATGGCAGCCGAGCACGAGGGCAAGGAGGCCGCCGCCGAGGAGATCTCGCAGCTGCTGTACCACGTCCAGGTGATGATGGTCGCCCGTGGGATCTCACTCGACGACGTCTACGCCCATCTCTGAGCCGCATTCCGGAGCCGGGGCGCCGAGCCGCGTCTCCGGGCCCCGTCCCTGACCCCTGCCGCACGCCCGCACTCTCTCCGTACACCCAGCACCCCGCCCCAGCCCCGCCACTCCGCACGAAGGAAGCCGACCTCATGCTGCGCATCGCCGTCCCCAACAAGGGTTCTCTCTCCGGGCCTGCGATGGCGATGCTCCATGAGGCCGGCTACCAGCAGCGCAAGGAGTCCAAGGAACTGGTCCTGGTCGACCCGGAGAACCAGGTCGAGTTCTTCTACCTCCGCCCCCGCGACATCGCGATCTACGTCAGTTCCGGCAAGCTCGACATCGGCATCACCGGCCGTGACCTGCTGCTCGACTCCGGCGCCGAGGCCGAGGAGATCCTCCGGCTCGGCTTCGCCCGCTCGACCTTCCGGTACGCCACCCGGCCGGGCACCGCGAAGGGCCCGGAGGACTTCGGCGGCATGACGATCGCCACCTCGTACGAGGGAATCGTCGCCAAGGCCCTCGCCGACCAGGGCGTCGACGCCTCCGTCGTCCACCTCGACGGCGCCGTCGAGACGGCCATCGAGCTGGGCGTCGCCCAGGTCATCGCGGACGTCGTCGAGACCGGCACCTCGCTGCGCAACGCCGGACTCGAAGTGATCGGCGAGCCGATCATGCAGTCCGAGGCCGTCGTCATCCGCCGGACCGGCGCCGCGACCGACGAGCCCAAGGTGCAGCAGTTCCTCCGCCGTCTCCAGGGCGTCCTGGTGGCCCGGAGCTACGTGATGATGGACTACGACTGCCGGGTCGAGCACCTGGAGCAGGCCGTGGCCCTCACCCCCGGCCTGGAGTCGCCGACCGTCTCCCCGCTGCACCATGAGGGATGGGTCGCCGTCCGCTCGATGGTCGCGGCGAAGGAGGCCCAGCGGATCATGGACGACCTCTACGCACTCGGCGCCCGCGCCATCCTCACCACGGCCATCCACGCCTGCCGTCTCTGACCGGCCTGCCGTCTCTGACCAGCACGAAGGACGCACGGAACATGACCGCCCCCGAACTCCCCGCCCTCCCGGTCACCTTCAGGCCGACCCGCACCCGGGTGGTGCTGCTGTCCGTGGGGACGGTCATGTTCGTCGTCCTCACCGTCGTCGCCCTGATGCTGGAGACCCTGACGCCCGGTGAACGCGTCTCCTTCATTCTCACCGCGGGGATCTTCTTCGGTGTGCTGGCGCTGCTCAGCCGCCCCAAGGTCGTCGCGGACCAGGACGGCGTCACCGTCGTCAATCTCACATCCAGGCGCCGGCTGGCCTGGCCGGAGATCCTGCACGTCAATCTGCGGCCCGGCGACGCCTGGGTCTTCCTCGACCTCAGCGACGGCACCAGCCTCCCCGCACTCGGCATCCAGCC
Organism: Streptomyces sp. NPDC054757; assembly: GCF_053612185.1. Lineage (NCBI taxonomy): Bacteria > Bacillati > Actinomycetota > Actinomycetes > Kitasatosporales > Streptomycetaceae > Streptomyces > Streptomyces sp. NPDC054757. The sequence goes on along the minus strand of NZ_JBSHBW010000039.1, from coordinate 51,376 downwards.
CGGTATCGGCAAGGCCCAGGCCATCCGGGACGCCCGCGCCCTGCGCGCCCTGGCGGACTCACGGGGCCCGGCGGCCACCGAACGGAGTACACCCGGGGAGTAGCGGAGCCCGCCCATGCGGCGGGTGCGGCGACCGGGCCACTGACGCATCGGGCCGCTGTTTGATTATTCTGGGGCGGGGCGCCGGGTGCGCCCCGCCCCGCATTCTGTGACCTGGTGGTCCGCGGGGCACCCCCTGCGACATGAGGAGTGATTCCTTCCAGCAATGGACGGATCATCCGGTAGTACGTGCGCCGCCCCCCTCCTGGAGGCGGCGGCATGACCATTCCCCTTCTGCTCCTCGGAGCGGCCTTCCTTCTGATTCTCGCCAACGGATTCTTCGTCGCGGCCGAATTCGGCCTCGTCACCGTGGAGCGGCCGGACGCCGAACGCGCCGCCGCCGAAGGCGACCGCCGGGCCCGCACCGTCGTGCGCGCCCTGCGGGAACTCTCCTTCCAGCTCTCCGGCACCCAGCTCGGCATCACCATCACCTCGCTGGTGGTCGGCATGCTCGCCGAGCCCGCACTCGCGCAGCTGCTCGACGGGCCGCTGGGCGCCACCGGACTGCCCGAAGGGGCCGTGTCCGGCATCAGCGTGGTGCTCGGCATGATGCTCGCCGCCGCCGTGCAGATGGTCCTCGGCGAACTGGTCCCCAAGAACTGGGCGGTCTCCAGGCCGCTCCACGTGGCCCGGTTCGTCGCCGGCCCCCAGCATCTCTTCTCGACCGCGTTCCGGCCGGTGATCACGCTGCTGAACACCGTCGCCAACCGGCTGGTACGGGCGCTCGGCGTCGAGCCCGCCGACGAACTGGCCTCGGCCCGCACCCCCGGTGAACTCGTCTCGCTGGCCCGCCACTCGGCGCAGGCCGGCACGCTGGAGCAGGACACGGCGGACCTCTTCGTACGGACCCTCTCGCTGGCCGGACTCACCGCCCAGCACGTCATGACCCCCCGGGTGAAGGTCAGCGCGCTCCAGTCGTCGGCGACGGCGGCCGACGTACTGAACCTCACCCGCGCCACCGGCCTCTCCCGCTTCCCCGTCTACCGGGAGCGCATCGACGAGGTCGTCGGCATGGTCCATCTGAAGGACGCGCTGGCCGTGGCGGTCCAGGACCGGCACCGGACCTCGGTGGGACGGGTCGCGGTCGCCCCGCTCCTGGTCCCCGAGACCCTGCCCGTACAGCAGCTCCTGGAGCGGCTGCGCACCGAGCAGCCCATCGCCGTGGTGGTGGACGAGTACGGCGGCACCGCCGGTGTCGTCACCCTGGAGGACATCGTCGAGGAGCTGGTCGGGGAGGTCAGGGACGAGCACGACGGCGCCGACGCCGACCGCCCCGAGCTGTCCGCGGCCCCCGCCGAGGACGGCAACCCCGCCTGGGAGGCCGACGGCAGCTGCCGGGTCCTCACCTTGCGGCGGATAGGTCTTGAGGTCCCCGAAGGCCCGTACGAGACCGTCGCCGGACTCGTCGCCGATCTGCTGGGACGCATTCCCGCCCCGGGCGACCGGGCCGAACTGCCCGGCTGGCGGCTCTCGGTCCGCAGGGTCGAGCGCTACCGCGCCGAGCGGGTGCGTCTCGTGCGCACCGCCGATGTGCAGGCGCCGGTCATGGAGGGCGCGCGATGAGCCTCCTCCAACTGCTCTTCGCCGCCGCCCTGGTGCTCGCCAACGGCTTCTTCGTCGGCGCCGAGTTCGCGCTCGTCTCCGTACGCCGCAGCCAGGTCGAGCCGCTGGCCGCCGAGGGCTCCGCACGGGCCCGCAAGGTGCTGTACGGCCTGGAGAACCTGCCCCGGATGATGGCGGCCGCCCAGTTCGGCATCACCGTCTGTTCGCTGACCCTGGGCGCCGTCGCCGAGCCGACCGTGGCCCGGCTGCTCGAACCGGTCTTCCAGGCGGTCCGGCTGCCCGACGGGCTCGTCCACCCCCTGGGGTACGCGATCGCCCTGGCGCTCGTGGTCTCGCTGCACCTGGTCATCGGCGAGATGGTCCCGAAGAACCTCGCGATGGCCGCACCCGAGAGGACCGCGCTCTGGCTCAGCCCCGGACTCGTGGGCTTCGCCCGGCTCTGCCGCCCGGTGACCGTCGCACTCGGGGCCTGCGCCCGGCTGGTGCTGAAGCTCTTCGGTGTCGAGCCCAAGGACGAGGTCGAGGCGGTCTTCACCAGCGAGCAGCTCAACCGGCTCGTCGAGGACTCGGGCCAGGCCGGACTGCTCGACTCGGAGGCGCAGGAGCGCCTGGAGGACGCCCTGGAGCTCGGCAGCACACCGATCGCGGAGGTGCTGATCGCCCGCGCCGACCTGATCACGGTCGCCCCCTCGGTCACCCCCCTGGCCATCGAGGAGCTGACCGTGCGTACCGGCTACTCGCGCTTCCCGGTGTGCGCGGACAGCGGCGCCTTCATGGGCTATCTGCACGTCAAGGACGTGCTCGACCTGGAGGACCGGGAACGGGCCGTCCCCCAGCAGGTCTGGCGCCCGATGGCGACACTCCGCGCGGAGCTGCCGCTGGACGACGCGCTGACCGTGATGCGGCGCGCGGCCACCCACCTGGCCCAGGTGGCCGACGGATCGGGACGGATACTCGGACTGGTGGCGCTGGAGGACGTGCTGGAGAAGCTGGTCGGTGAGGTACGGGACCCGGCGCACCGGGAAGTCCCGGCGCCGCAGGTGACCCGGGTGTCGGAGCCGCGCACCGACCGCACCGAGCAGGCACTGGCGGGGTAGGTCCTGTCCGGCCGGTCGTCATGGGCCCGTGACGACCGGCCGGACACGGTCCGGCCGCATTGATGACGAGCGTTTCCGACGCGTGCGGAACGGCCGACGACCAGACCAGACGCCAGTCGAGAGGGCCGGACAACAGATGTTGGCCCCCCTCTGCGTGCTCGGACTTCCGCTCGGCCCGGGGGTGTTCACCGCGCGATGAGGGGAAGGCGAGGGACAGATCCTCATCGGCCCCGGACGGGACGGTGTGAGCGCGGGAGGCTCGTCATGAGTGGTGAAATCCTTCGGTCGTTCCCGGCGGGAGCCCCGCGTGGCGTATGGCCCGCGGAAGCCTATGCGGCCGAGCGGCGCGGTGAGGGGATTCCCGCCGAAGTGGTGATGGACCTGGAATCCGACTCGTTCCTCGTCATCGTGCCCGAGCAACCGCCGGTTGCCGCGGCCGCCTGAGGATGCCACAACCCGGCGGCCCCGGGGTCGCCACCGGCTCCGCCGCTTCACCCAGCCTTCACCGGGGAGCGAGAGGGAGTGAGCGGCGGCCTCCAGTCCCCCCGCCGGGTCCTCAGCTACGCCGCATAGCCTGTGCGACATGCTGATCTACCTACCGGCGGCGCTGCTCCTCCTGCTGTTCTGTGTCCGGGTGCTGGGGGACCGCCGCCGGATCGGCAACGCCGTTCTGCTCGGGCTCTCGCTCGTCCTCGCCTCCGCGGCGCTGCTGGTCGAGTTCTCCCGGGACCGCCCGGTCCTCGCGAAGGACGTCGCAGCAGCGCTGGTGGTCCTGCTCGCACTCGGCATCGTCACGCTCGCCTGCTGTCTGCTCGCCAACGGAGTGGTCATGGTGCGCAAGGAGGGGGCGAGCCCGGGGAATCTGCTGTCCCTGCTCTCCGGGACAGCGCTGCTGTGCGTGCTGGCCCTTCTGGCCACAGCGGCGGTCACGCAGCAGCGCACCCTGCTGGTCGTGGCGGCGACCGTTGCGGCCCTGGCCGGCTACACCGGCTTTCTGTTCCTCTGCTACCTCGGATACGCGTTTGTCTACGGGCGGCTGTACATCCCCCGCAAGGCCGACTACGTGGTGGTGCTCGGCTCGGGGCTGGCCGGTGGAGTGACGCCGCCGCCCTTGCTGACCAACCGGCTCGACCGGGGACGCAAGGTCTACGAACGGCTGGTGGCACGGGGACGAAGGCCCGTGCTGCTCGTCTCCGGCGGGCAGGGCCCCGACGAGAAGGTGCCCGAGTCGCACGCGATGGCCGACTACCTCGTCGGGTGCGGGATCCCAGCCGCCGCGATCGAGCGTGAGGACCGGTCGGCGAGCACCGACGAGAACCTCCGGTTCAGCGCGGAGATCATGGAGAAGGCACGCCCGGACTACCGGTGCACCATCGTCACCAGCAACTACCACGCCTTCCGCGCCGCTGTGTCGGCCCGCAGGGCAGGGGTGAGAGGGCATGTCGTGGGAGCGCCGACAGCCGCGTACTTCTGGCCCAGCGCGACGATCCGTGAGTTCGTCGCGCTGTTCGTCCTCTACCGGCGGACCAACCTCGCTGTGTGCCTGACCCTCCTGCTCGGCGGTTTCCTCTTGTGGTGGCTCAGGCCGCTCGCGTGACGCCCGAGCCGAATCCCTTTCCGAGCCGGCCGGCCGGAGACCGGTCGCGGGACGGTGTGGGGCCGACAGCTGAGGCGGTGCGCGTCGGCACCACGGCTGGGGCGGCAGTCGGCGGCAGTCCGTTTCCCGGAATCGCCTGGCGTCCCCGCTCCGGGACGGGGCCCGGTCAGAGCGGCGGCTCCTGCTGCCCGCGGCCGACCGGTCCCCGCCCCGAGAGCACCTCCCCGTACGCCTGCATCAGATCCGGCAGCCGCAGCGTCGACAGATCGTCCCGGCCCGGCGTGCTCGCGTAACCGGTCAGGCGCAGGTCCCGGTACGCGCAGCTCTTCTCGTACAGCGTGCGCAGGAACCGGCCGTTGCCCAGCTCGTCGATCCACCCCTGGTCCACCACATGACCGGCGATCGAGCGCAGCTCGTCCAGCGACTCCTCGTCCCACACGTCGCCGTTCTCGGTGGCCAGCACCTCGCCGATGGCGGTCAGCTCCAGCGGCCGGTAGCTCGGGAAGTCGACCCGGGAGGTGAAGCGTGAGGAGAGCCCCGGGTTGGTGGCGAGGAGGCGGTCCATGCCCTCGGGGTAGCCGGCCAGGATGACCACCAGGTGGTCGCGGTTGTCCTCGGCCCTCTTCAGCAGGACCTGGAGGGCCTCGTCGCCGTAGGCGTCGCCCTTGCTGTAGCCGGAGTTGGAGAGGCTGTACGCCTCGTCCACGAAGAGCACCCCGCCGAGCGCGGAGTCGATCAGCTCATTGGCCTTCACGGCCGTCTGGCCCAGGAACTCGCCCACCAGATCGGCGCGCTGAGCCTCGATCAGATGCTCACCGCCGAGCAGCCCGAGGGCGTAGAACACCCGGCCGAGGATGCGGGCCACCGTCGTCTTGCCGGTGCCCGAGGGGCCCGAGAAGACGAAGTGGCGCTTCGGCGGCTGCACCGGCAGCCCCTGAGCGGCCCGCAGCCGGGCCATGTTGAGCTGCGCCGACAGCGCTTTGACCTGACGCTTCACCGGTTCGAGGCCGACCATGCGCTCCAGCTCGTCCAGTGCGCACGCCAGCAGCTCGGGGTCGGCGGGCCCGGCCGGCAGATCCGGCGGGAACTGCTCTGCCGGGGCCCGGTCCCGGTCCCGTACGGCGCCGGACAGCGGGTCCGGGCCGCCGAGCGGATCGCCCGCGGGGCTCCCCGGGCCCCCGGGCCGCGGGTCCCGCCCCTCAACCGGGTCGCCCTCCACCAGGACGCCGTCGGCCTGACCGTCCACAGCGTCCTGCCCGGCCCCGGCCAGCGAGACCGCGGCGTAGTCCACCGCGTCGTCGAACCCGTCGCCCTCGGCGATCGCGGCGAGCCGGGCTGCGGTGTCCATGAACGCGGGATCCACCCGGTGCACCGCCCGGTACAGCGGCAGGGCCGCCGCGCTGCGCCCGGTCCCCTCGTGGGCGCGGGCGAGCCAGTAGCGCAGCTCCTTGCGCTGCGGCTGCTCGCTGCGGCAGCGCATCAGCGCGGCGGAGAGCAGCGGTTCGGCCTGCCCGTACATCTCCAGACGCACCCGTGCCATCCCGCCGAACAGGCCCGCCTCGATTCCCAGGACCGGATCGTCGACCAGCGAGGCGGTGTGACGCACCAGCCGCTCCCAGTCCTTGGCGAGGTAGGCGCGGCAGGCGTGCAGGAACCGCACCTGCGGATCGGTGTCGACCGGCGGCAGCCCGGCCAGCGCCCGGTCCAGCTCCGGCACATGCCGTCCGTCCAGCCAGTGCGAGGCGTGCGCCAGCAGCAGATCGCGCGGGCTCTCCAGGACCGGCTGCACCCACCAGCCCAGCCAGTACCAGGAGTTGAGGGTGCGGCGCAGCCGGGAGCGCTGTTCGCCGAACCGCTCCCGGTGCCGGAACATCCGCAGGAGGGCGGTGGTGGTGTCCACCCGCAGCGCATGCAGTCCGAGCCAGCCGTCCGCCATCCCCGGATCGAGCCGGACCGCGGCCCGGAACTCCTCCTCCGCCTGCGGATACGCCCCCATCGTGTAGGCGTCCACGCCCCGCAGCCAGGCGAGATCGGCCGGGGCGTGCGAGCCCTGCGTGCCGAAGTCCATCACGTCCCCCACAGACCGTGCCCCCGTACCGTGCCGCCGGGCCCGGCGCCCGGCGACCTGTGAACCGCTGTGCAGCGGACGGGAATTGACCGGCGCCGCCCGAAGGGCATCGTACCTGCGCAGAGGCCCCGTACCGAAGGGTGCCGGAGCACCTGCTGCCTGGGGGAGGGGATCGCTCACGGTGACCGAGGGTGAGCGATCAGAGAGGCTGGACGTCCGGTTGGGGAGGGTATGGGCAGAACGAAGCCCCCGATCACGGGGGAACAACCGGGGGCTTCGCGTCTGCGGCGACTTCGAAAAGCCGCACATTGAGAACGTAAGACCTGTACGGGCCCTGGGTCAAGCGGAGTTGAAGCACGGGAAGGGCGGTTTTCCGCCGGGTGCAGGTCCTGCGGAGAGGTCATGACTGTGTGTGACCGCATGGATCGCTCACGCGGTCACTGAAGGACCCGGGGACCACGCGTAACCCCCGTCGCACTCACGTACCAGCAGATCCGCGAATGGCCGGGAAGGGTCCCCGGCGAAGTGCCGGGTCTCCGCCGCTGTCCACCCGTCCCAGAAGTCCCGCAGCGCCGGCCCGTCGCGGTGGCGGCCCCGTTCCCAGGACGCGTCGGCGCCCCGGTCCATCCAGAGCAGCTGCGCCAGATACGGGCGCAGGGCGCGCCGGCCCGCGCCCACCCCTTCGACAATGACGACGTCAGTGGGTTCCAGGATCCGCTCGGGGCCGAAGCGGCGCAGCGTCCAGTCGTACGGCGTGTACCGGGCGGCCTCGCCGCGGGTGAACGGCGCGAGCACCTGCGCGCGCAGCCGCCCGGTCCAGGCGAACAGCTCCTGGTGGGTGGCGAGATCATCCAGATGGAGTACGGGGGCCGAGCCCAGGGCCGCGGCGAGCCTGGCCGAGAACGTGCTCTTCCCCGAGCCCGCGTGGCCGTCGACCGCGATCAGCCGAACGGGCCCGCAGGAGACGGGCCGTGCGTGGACGGCGGCGGCCATCCGGTCGAGGTCTTCCATGAGGACAGCCTAGGAGCAGTGGGCGGTGCCGCAGGTCACGCCAGTGGTAGAGACCAATATTGGTCGCAGGAGGGGGAGGTGAATCACTGGCAGAAACTCGCCGGGAGCCGGATAGTTGCCCCACTGCCGTGCAGCCGCCGCCCCATCCGCATCCGACCGGGGGTCCACCCACGTGACCAGTACCACTCCGCGCAGAACCGTCCTCGCTGCGGCGGTCGCCGCCGCCGCTGCCGCCGCGGGCGCCGCCGCACCGGCGGTCGCCGCCCCTTCCGCACCGAACGCCGCGCGGGCCGCCTCGCGCACCCCGCAGGCCCCAGGGGGGAGCCGTGTGACCCCGCTCGTGGACAACAGCGTCTGGGCCTCGTACTCCGACTGGCGCTCCGGCGCCGCCGACGGCACCACCGCTCTGCACGGCCGCCACTCCGGACTGGTCATCGGTGTTCCGGCGGGCCGCACCGACTACACCGATCCGCACACCGGGAAGAGCGCCACCTGGGAGTACGCGACGTGGACCTCCCGGGTGCACCGCTCACGCGTCCCGGCCACCGAGGCCGTCGCCTCCTGGAACGCGCACACCCCGGCGGGCACCTGGATCCAGGTCGAGCTGCGCGGCAGCTACAGCGACGGAACCGAGACGCCCTGGTACGTGATGGGCCGCTGGGCCTCCGGTGACACGGACATCCGGCGCACCTCCCTCGACGGCCAGGGCGACGGCAAGAGCTCCATCTCGACCGACACCTTCGCCATCGGCGACGCGGCGAGCGGACTGCGGCTGGTCTCCTACCGCCTCCGGCTGACGCTGTACCGCACCCCGGGCACCCGGCTGACGCCCACGGTCCGGCGGGTCGGGGCGATGGCATCGGACATCCCCGACCGGTTCACCGTCCCGCCGTCGGTGCCGGGGCTCTCCAGGGAGCTGACCGTCCCGCGCTTCTCGCAGGACATCCACGCGGGCCAGTACCCGCAGTACGACAACGGCGGCGAGGCGTGGTGCAGCCCCACCTCGTCCTCGATGATCATCAAGTACTGGGGCCGCGGACCCACCGCCGCCGAAATGGCCTGGATCGATCCGTCGTACGCGGACCCCGAGGTCTGCCAGGCGGCCCGCTACACCTACGACTTCCAGTACGAGGGATGCGGCAACTGGCCCTTCAACGCCGCCTACGCGGCGACGTACGAGTCCATGAGCGCCGTGGTCACCCGGCTGGGTTCGCTCACCGACCTGGAGACCCTGATCAGGGTGGGCATCCCGGTCATCACCTCGCAGTCCTTCCTCAAGGACGAGCTGACCGGCGCCGGTTACGGCACATCGGGCCATCTGATGACGGTCATCGGCTTCACGGCCGACGGCGACGTGATCGCCAACGACCCGGCGTCGCCGGACGACAAGGCGGTCCGCCATGTGTACCGGCGCGCCGAGTGGGAGAACATCTGGCTCCGCACCAAGCGGTACAACGCGTCCGGCGCCGTCGTCTCCGGCACGGGCGGGGTCTGTTACGTCTACTGGCCGACCGACCCGGCACCGGACCAGCGCCGGGCGCTGGAGTCACTCGGGCTGCTGTGAGCAGGCGCGGCGCGACGGCTGCCTCGACCGCCTGACGGCACGGTCTCACTGCCCCGGGGGAGGAGAGGGACCAACAGGGCTCACCCATCAGGGCGTTGCCGGTCAGTCGGTTCCGCCGCGCGGGTGCAGCCTGACGGTGAGGGAGTCGAGCCCGAAGTTGATGATGGAGCGGTTGGGTACCGGCGGTCGCAGCACCTCGACCCGTTCGACGGCCTCCGTGAGCGCTCCGAAGAGCGAGGCCAGCTCCACCCGGGCCAAGGGTGCCCCGATGCAGTAGTGCGGCCCCCAGCCGAAGGCCACATGCCGGTTGGGGGTGCGGTCGAGCCGCAGCCGGTCGGGGTCCTCGAACTCCGTCTCGTCCCTGTTGGCCGCCGGCGTCCAGACCACCACGCGGTCTCCTGCCCGGATGCGCTGTCCGGCGAGTTCGGTGTCCACCCTGGCCGTGCGCAGCACGTGCAGGCCCACCGAGGTCCAGCGCAGCAGTTCCTCGACGCCGGGCTCCGGGTCGTATCCGTCCTCCCGCATCGCCTGCCAGGCGTGCGGATGCCGGGTCAGCGCGAGCATGGCCATGGTGGCGGTGTGACGTACGGTCTGTACGCCTCCGACCAGGATGTTGTCGCAGTTGAGCAGTGCCTCGTCCAGGGGCATCCGACGGCCGTTCACCGTGTGGGTGACCAGTGTGCTGATGATGTCGTCCCTGGGGTCGCTCTGGCGGCGCAGGCCCAGTGAGAAAAGGTAGGGCAGCAACTGCTGGTGTGCCTCGGCCCGTTCCTCCGGAGTTCTGCCGAGGAAGGCCCTGTCGCACATGTGCACCACGTGGTCCCGGTCCTCGTCCGGGACCCCGAGCAGATCACACATGACGGTCAGCGGAACCGCCGTGCTGATGTCCCTGACGAAGTCGGTCTCCTCCGCCTCCAACGCGGTGCGCACCACCTGGCGGGTCAGGCCGGCCACGCGTTCGGTGAGTTCGGCCGCCTTCCGCTTGGAGAAGAAGGGCAGCACCAGTCCCCGCAGTTCGCGGTGGCGCGGGGGATCGGTGAGGGCCATCATCTTCCCCGCACCGGCGGGCGCCCGGTCGGTGCCGGTGCCCAGCAGCGACCCGCGCTCCGAGCTGAACCGGTTCGCGTCGCCCAGTACCTCACCGGCCAACGCGTAGGACAGCGCGCACCACAGCGGACCCTCCGACTCCGTCTCCAGTCGCCACAGCGGCGCCCGGAGGCGCAGCTCGCGGAGGACGGAGTGGCTGTCCTCGCGGGACCAGAAGGCAGGATCGGTGAGGTCGGGCAGCGCGGTCGTCGTGGTTGCCGTGTTCATGCTGCTCCTAGGGCTGCTGGCATCGGTTGAGGGGAAGGACGTCGGCCCGTGGCCGGCGAGCCGCTCACTGGTAAAGGGGCATCAGCAGGAGGTCCTGGACGATCGCTGCCACCTGCTGCACGGCCGTCTCGCCGGACTGGAGCACGAGGTGACCGGCCGGCAGCACGTCGAGCCCGCGGCCGTCGCCGGTGGAGCAGCGTTTCCACTCCTCCATCTCGGCTGCGGAGACCGCCTCGTCGTCGGCCCCGAGGATGGCCTTGACGGGGCAGGCCAGCGGCCCGAGACCCGGGTCCCGGTAGGTGCGGGCGAGGCCCATGTCCGCCCGCAGCACCCCCTGCACCATCTCCCGCAGCGCCGGATGGGTGACCACCGCGCCGGCGCGCTCGTCGTTGCGGAGCATGAAGTCGGCCAGTTCCCGGACGTCGGCCTCGCCCCCGGCTCCGGGGGGTTCCCGCCAGGTGTGCGGGGGTGCGAATCCGATGACGAAGCAGGCGGCAGGGGACAGGTGAGCGGCCAGCTTCCTGGCCACCTCGTAGCCGACCAGCGCGCCGATGCTCTGGCCGAGTACGGCGTACGGCCGGTCGAGGTGGGGCAGCGCCGCCTCGCTGATCGCGCCGACCAGTGCGTCGAAGCTCTCCGGGTGGCGGTCCCGGGCACGCCCGCCGCGCGCGGGCATGCGCACCCCCCACAGCTCGATCTCCTCGGGCAGGAGCCGTCCGAGCGAGGTGAAGGCGGTGGCATCACCACCGGCGTGCGGGAAACAGAACAGCCGGACGGCGGCGTGCGGGCGGGGAGACGGCAGCCAGAACCAGTCCCCCTCGATTCGGGGGGCCGTTCGGGAAGCGGACATGACGCCTCGCTCTCGTGTGGTGAGGTCCGTCGCGTGGTGAGGGGGGAACGGTCAGCCGACCGGGGAGGCGGTGAGCCAGGAGGTGTCCTCGGTGACCCACTCCTTGCGGCGCAGCCCGGCCGCGTTGAGATAGGTGTCCAGCGTGTTGTCGTCGAGGAACTGGACGATCTGCAGGTGCGTCCAGCGCCGGCCCTGCCAGCGGTACTCCATCAGCGCGCGCAGCAGATCGGGAGTGAGCTGCTCCACCCGGAGGAGGGTGGCGGTGATGTCGTCCCATACCCGGGGCTCGCCGACACCGGTGAACCACTCGGGCAGGGCCCGTTCGATCAGTACGCTTCCGCCGGGGCGCACATGGCGCCTGGCCGTCGCCATCATCTCGTAGCGCACCTCCGCGTCCGTGAGGTTGACCAGGCAGGAGCCGAGCACCACGGAGTCAAAGGTCCGTCCGAGGTCCAGTCCCGGTATCTCGGCGTGGACGGTTTCCGCTCCCTCGACCTTGGCCAGCATCTCGGCGCTGTGGTCGACCGCTACGACCTGGTGTCCCAGGGCGACGAGCGGGTGGGTGAGCCGTCCGGTGCCTGCCCCGAGTTCCAGTACAGAGGCCCGGCGGGGCAGCGCGCCGTCCACCACCTGTGGCGTTCGGCCGGCGCGCAGGATCGAGTAGAGCTCGACCGGGTCTCCCTCGGGGCTGAAAGCTCCGGGTCCTGTGCCCTTCTGACGCGACATGTTCACTCCTTGGTCGGGGGTTTCGGAGGTCGTCAAGTGGTGTGTTCCGTCTGCCTGTTGCGGGGTGCGCGGTCGTCCGGCCCACTGTCGGCCGGAGACGACGGTGTCCCTGCGTCCGGGGCCCGGTCCGACGGCCGGTCATGGGTGACCAGCAGAGCGATGCCGGCTCCCAGCAGGACGACGCAGCAGAACAGCAGCAGAACGCGGTACGGAACGGACCCGATCAGTACGGCACCGAGCAGGACCGAGGCTGCCTGGGGCCCGAGCATGGACAGGTCGGCCGCGGTGGAGACGCGGCCGATCAGCGGTCCCGGAGTGTGCCGTTGCCAGGCGGTGCTGTAGCCGACGGCGAGCCAGGGGACTCCGACGCCGAACAGGACGAAAGCGCCGAGGACGACCGCCAGGCCGGTCCGGGTCATGCCGAGCGCCCCGAAGGCCATGACCGCCAGCCCGATTCCGGCCGTCCGGTGCTCACCGAGCCGTCGGATCAGCAGGGCCGCGGTGAGCCCGCCCACGATGCTGCCGCCCCCCTGGACGCTGGTCAGCACGGAGAAGAAGGACGGGGCGCGGTGCAGGCTGTCCTGCACCACCGCGAAGTCGGTGCTGTCGAAGAAGCCGAGCACGCAGAAGGCTGCGGAGATGGCCGCCGTCATGACCGCGAGCGGCGTGTGGGACCAGAGGTGCCGGAGCCCTGCACCGAGGCGGCGCAGGGACAGCTCCTCCCTGCGCGTCCCCTCGGCGGTCTCCCGCGTCCTCGGCAGGAGACGGAAGACCACCAGGGCCAGGACGTACAGGCCGGCGACCAGGCCGGCGAGAACCGGGCCGCCGGTGACCGCGTAGACGCCGACTCCGACCAGCGGGCTCACCACCCGCAGCGCGTCGCCGGCGGACCTGAGGTACGCGTTGGCGGCGGCCAGGTCCTGCGGAGGGATCAGGGTCTTGATGAGACCCGCCTGGGCCGCGCGGACGAAGATGGCGGCGACTCCGTAACCGGCGGCGACGACATACACCAGCCACATCCGGTGCGCCGAGTGCACCAGCAGGAGAAGCGTGACCAGGGCCGTTGTCGAGCCGCACGCCACCATCAGCACCGACCGCCGGTGGAAGCGGTCGACGACATGGCCGATGAACGGGCCGCAGACCACGGGCAGCGTCACGAAGAAGAACACCAGCCCGGCGGCGGTGTTGCTCCCGGTCAGATCCTTGGCCCACACACCGAGAGAGAGGAAGAGCGCGTTCCCGGCAAAGCTGGTCAGCACCTGGCCGAGAAAGAGCAGCCGGAAGGCCGTGTTGCGGAACATCAGCTACTCCTCCCCTCCTGTGGCGCGGTGGACGGATCAGACGGGTCGGGGCGTGGCGGGACGAGGCCCTTCCCATACGTTCTCGACGTGGTCGAGGCAGCGGTCCCGGTCGCCCCGGAAGCCGATCTCGCGCCAGCCTCCGGGCACCGCTCTGTGGGCGGACCACACCGAGTACTGGCCGGCGTCGTTGACCACCACGGTGCACTGCTCCGGTGGTTGTGGATCGTTCATGGGTGCCTCTCTCCGCCCCGCCACGTGGTGACGGAGCCATCCGGTAGTTCGGCCATCTGCTGGATCGCCGCGAAGAAGTCGGTGACGTAGCCGTGCAGCTGCCGGTCGGCGAGCGTGCTGTCCGCGCTGTCCACGATCAGCATCGACCGGTCGGAGGACGGGTCCTGTACGAAGGTCACGTTCAGCGCGAAGTGGTTGGGCTCCCGGCGCACCGTCGGCTCCACGCCGAGCCGTTGGTCCACGATGCTGGTCTGCGCGGACGAGAGGGTCCCCAGGGCGTGGAAGCGGTTGAAGGTGAAGCTGCAGTCCAGGGTGGGATCGGTCAGGTACCGGGCGATGTCGCCGTACGGAACCCTGCGGTGCGGCGTGATCTCGCTCTCCTGCCGGTGCGCCTCCCGCACCAGGGAGCTCCAGGTCGCCCCGCCGAGCAGGAAGCGCAGCGGGACGGTGTTCAGGAAGACGCCGAGGGCTTCCGTACCGGCCCCGTCCTCCAGCCTGCCGTTGACGGTCAGCCCGGTCACCACCTCATGGCCCCGGGCCAGCCGGGAGATCGCCGCCACATGTGCGGCCAGCGCGACGCTCTTCGGACCGACCCCGTGGGCCGCGGCGAACGCCGGAACCTGGGCGGCCAGCGCGGCCGGGAGGGTGCACTCCAATACGCCCGCGTCGGCCCCGCGTCCCTCGTCGTGCCGCATGGTGCCCAGCCGGGTGGGCCGCACCCCGGACACGCGCCGTTCCCAGAACTCCCGGGACGCCTGGGATTCTTTGGCCGCTGCCTCCAGGGCGACGTACTCCCGGAAGAGGGAGGAGGGCGCCGGCGCGGGAGGGCTCGTCGGCTCGTCGCGCAGCGCCGCGTGCCGCTGAAGCAGTTCGGCGAAGAGCGAGGTGAAGCTCCAGCCGTCCAGGATCGCATGGTGCTCGACCAGGGTGAGCTGGTACAGGTCCTCGGCCAGGCGCTGCACGAAGACCCGCAGCAGGGGCGCGACGGCGAGGTCGAAGGGGACCGCCCACTCCCGCAGCGCCAAGTCCGTGACCCGGTCCAGTTGCTCGGACTCCTCCAGGGCACGCAGGTCTTCCACGACGAGGTCCACCGGTACGTCATGGTGGACCAGCTGCATCGGCCGGCTGAAGGAGACCACATCGAAGCCGGTGCGCAGGACGGGGTGCCGTTGCACTGCCTCGCGGAGGGCGGAGGCGAAGGCCTTCTCGTCGAAGTCGCCGGACATCCGGTAGCTGTTGACGTTCTGGTACGGCCGTCGCCCCGGGTCGGCCTCCATGTGGTAGACCATGGCGAGCTGCATGGAGGTCATGGGGTAGGCGTCGTCCAGGCCGTCGGGAAGGTAGGCGCGGTCGCCCGGGGCGACCAGCGCGAACGGAGTGCGGTCGCCGATGTCGGCGCTCTCCTCCGCGCGTCGCAGCCGGGACGCCAGTTCGGCCAGTACGGGAGTGGTGAAGAACGCCTCCAGATCCAGCTCGTACCCGCGGTTGCGGAGTGCCCCGGCCACCTGGACGCTGCGGATGGAATCGCCGCCGAGCGCGAAGAAGTTGTCGTCCCTGCCGACGTCCTCCAGACCGAGTACTTCCTGCCAGGCCCCGGCGAGCATCCGCTCCGCATCGGTTTCTGGCGCGGAACGCTCGGTTTCACGCTCGGCCCGGGGGCCGGGCAGCGCCCGCACGTCCACTTTGCCGTTGGAGGTGAGAGGCAGTTCGTCCAGCGACATGATGATGGACGGGATCAGATGCCCGGAGAGCCGGCCGCCCAGGAAGGCGCGGACCTCCGCCGAGCCGGCCTCTCCCACCACATAGGCGACCAGATGCGGCGGAGTGTCCGGGTCCTGGTGTGCGACCACCACGCAGTCCTGGACCCCCGGGTGGGCGAGGAGTGCGTGGCGGATCTCCCCGGGCTCGATCCGGAACCCGCGGATCTTCACCTGGTCGTCGACGCGGCCGTGGTATTCCAGGGTGCCGTCCTCCCGCCACCGCGCCAGGTCGCCGGAGCGATACCACAACGACGCGTCGTGGGGTACGGGCCCGGGAATGAACCGCCGGGCAGTCAGCGTGGGATTGCCGAGGTACCCCTTGGCCACACCGGCCCCGCCGACCACCATCTCCCCGACCACACCGATGGGTACCGGCACGCCGTCCGGACCGAGCACCGCGACCGAGAGGTGCGGCAGCGGGCGGCCGATGATGCTGCGGTCGAAGGAGTCCGGCGAGTCGATCTCGTGTGCGGTCACGTGCACGGTGGTCTCGGTGATTCCGTACATGTTGCACAGCCGGGCGCCCGGCGCCTTGGCCCGCTCGAACCACTGGTCGACGTGGTGGGGCTGCAACGCTTCGCCGCCCAGCACGACCCACCGCAGGTCCGCCGCCGGGGCGGGGAGTGCGGCCAGGGCGGAGGTGAGCTGCGCCAGCGCCGACGGGGTCTGGCTGAGGACGGTGACCCCCTCCCGTACCAGCAGTTCCGCGAACCGGCCGGGCGCTCTGGCGACCGCCTGCTCCACCACGACCAGCCGGCCTCCGTACAGCAGGGCTCCCCACGTCTCCCACACGGAGAAGTCGAAGGCATAGGAGTGGAACGCCGTCCACACGTCGTGCGGGCCGAGGCCGAACCTCTCGGCCACCGCGTCGAAGAGGGCGGTCACATTGCTGTGTGCCACCTCCACCCCCTTCGGACGCCCGGTGGAGCCGGACGTGAAGATCACGTACGCGGAGTCCTCGCCGGATCCGGCGAGAGCCAGGTTCCCTTCCGGCCACGTCCCGGACGCCACTGCGCCCGCCACCTCCTCGTCACGCAGCACCAGCCGGACCCGCGCGTCCCCCAGGACCAGCTCCTGCCGCGGGGCCGGGTCGGCGGGGTTGACGGGGACGTAGGCCGCTCCGGCCTTGAGCACGGCGAGGATCGCCACCACCTGCGCCGGGCCGCGCTCCAGCGACAGCCCGACCCGGTCTCCGCGTTCGACGCCGCGCGACGCGAGGTAGTGGGCCAGCCGGTTGGCGCGCCCGTTCAACTCCGCGTAGGTGAGCTGCTCCCGGCCGTGGCTGACCGCGGTGCTCCCGGGGTGTTCCGCGGTCACGCGCTCGAACACCTCGTGCAGCCGGGCGCCGTGCGGAACCCGGGGCGCGGGCAACGGCCGCACCACCGCGCGGTCCTCTTCCGTGAGCAGGTCGACGACGCCGACACCGGCGTCGGGGTCGGCCATGACCGACTCCAGCAGCCGGACGTAGCGCCGCGCCATGCGCACCACGGTCGACTCGTCGAAGAGGTCGGTGCTGTACTCGACCTCGATCCGGGCCCCGGCGTCCTCGTCGCAGACCGACCAGATCAGATCGAACTTGGCGGTCCCGGTGTCGGCGGACAGCGGGCTGCCGACCGCCCCGGCGAGACGCGGACGGTCCGCGCCCCTGTTGGTGTGACAGCCGAAGACCACCTGCACCAGAGGGGAGTGGCCGGCCGGCCGGTCGGTGAGAACCCGCTCCACCACGGCTTCGAACGGCACGTCCTGGTGCTCGAAGTCCTCCAGTGCGCCGTCGCAGACGCGATCGAGGAGTTGCCGGAAGGACGGCTGCGCCCCGACGTCGATCCGCAGTGCCAGCATGTTCACGAAATAGCCCAGCAGGCCTTCCAGCTCCAGCCGGTCGCGGCCGGCCACCGGGGTACCCAGCACCAGGTCGTCCTGGCCGGTGTGCCGGTGCAGGAGGGCGGCGAAGGCGGCCAGAAGCACCATGAAGCCGGTGGCGCCCTCCTGCCGGCCCAGCTCGCCCGCCCGGTCCAGCAGACCGCTGGGCAGGGGCACGGTGGCCGTGGCGCCGCGGAAGGACTGGGTCGCGGGACGGCGGCGGTCGGCGGGCAGCGCCAGGGACGTCGGGGCGCCGGCCAACCGCCCTTCCCAGTACTTCAGTTCGCGTTCGCAGCCCGCTCCGGTCATCCACTCCCGCTGCCAGCGGGCGTAGTCGGCGAAGTTCACCGGCAGCGGTTCCAGGACCGGCGGCCGGCCCTGTCGCGCCGAGTCGTACAGCTCGGCCAGCTCCTGCTCGAAGACGGCGGTGGACAACTCGTCCCAGACGATGTGGTGGAAGACCACCGCCAGGTCCCACTGGTCCTGGCCCGTCTTGAGCAGGCAGCCCCGCAGCAGCGGCCCCTTCTCCAGGTCGAAGGGGCGGCGTACCAGTTCACGCAGGAGCCGCGCCGACCGCGACTCGGGGTCCGGCCCGTCGGTGAGGTCCCGCACGGTGAAGGGCACGTCGCCGTCCGGCCGGATCACCTGGCGCGGCTCTCCGAGGGCTGCCGAGAACACTGTGCGCAGGGACTCGTGCCGCTGGACCACACCGCGCAGGGCGCGTTCCACGAGAACCGGGTCGAGCGCGCCGCGCAGCCGCTGGATCCAGGGCAGGTTGTAGGTGGCCGTCCCCGGTGCCAGCCGGTCGAGGAACCACAGGGACCGCTGACCGGCCGACAGCGGCGCCGTCGTCCCGCCGGCACGGATGATGGGCTGCCAGGACTCGCTCATCTCACCTCGCCTCGCTGTCGAGTTCGGTCACCGCGCGTACCCATTCGGCGTCGCCCAGCGGGGGCAGCGCCGCCACCGCGGAGGCCCGTCGCTCCATCTGGTCGGTGGAGTCGGCGTTCGCTCGCACGGACCGGGCCAGCTGGGCCACGGTCCGGGACTTGAACATGGTGCGCAGGGGGACGTCGGTGTGCAGCGCCACGGCGATCCTGGCCCGTACGCGCAGGGTGTTGAGCGAGTGCGCCCCCGAGGTGAACAGGTCCTGGTCCCGGTGGAGTCCGGGCAGGGCGAGCACCATGCACCAGATGCGGTTCAGTACGAGTTCCACCGGTTCACTCCCGTCCGGGCCGTCGGTCCCGGGCAGGGGTGTGCCGGAGGACAGCGGGTCCCCGGCGTCCCCTGCCCGCAGGGCGGACCGGTCCACTTTGCCGTTGCCGGTGAGCGGGACTTCGGACAGCCGGCGGAAGTGCGTGGGCACCATGTGGTCCGGCAGCACCGATGTGGCCAGGTCCCGCAGCTCCGCTCCATCGACCTCGCTTCCGGGCGCCGTCACCACGTACGCCTGCAGCCGGTGGTCCTGGCCGTCGGGTACGAGGACGGCCACTGCCGCGGTCACCGCCGGGTGGGCTTCCAGCACGGTCTCGATCTCACCCGGCTCGACGCGCTGGCCGCGGACCTTGATCTGGTCGTCCAGCCGGCCCAGGTACTCCAGCTCCCCGTCCTCGCGCCACAGTGCGGCATCGCCGGTGCGGTAGAGACGGCTTCCGTCGTCGCTGAACGGGTCGGGCACGAACCGGTCCGCTGTGAGCCGTGGCTGGTTGAGGTAGCCGATCGCCACGGCGACGCCGCCGATGTGCAGTTCTCCCCGGGTGCCGGCCGGCACCGGTGCACCGGCGGGGTCGAGCACGTACAGCCGTACGCCGCTGATCGGGCGCCCGATCGGAGTGGTCCGGGCCGTCGGCGGCAGTGTCCGGCACTGCCAGGAACTGACGTCGACCGCGGCCTCGGTGGGTCCGTAGAGGTTGTGCAGTTCCCCGGGCATCCGGGTGAGGAAGTCGTTGACCAGACGCGGGGGCAGTTCCTCCCCGCTGCAGATGGTCCGGCGCAGCGAGAGGCACTTCTCGACGCCTTCCTGGGCGAGGAACACGCGAAGCATCGAGGGCACGAAGTGCACGGTCGTCACTTGCTCGGCGACGATCAGCTCCCGCAGATGCTCGGGGTCCCGGTGACCGCCGGGTCGGACGAGGACCAGTCGAGCACCGGTCATCAGCGGCCAGAAGAACTCCCACACCGACACGTCGAAACCGAAGGGCGTCTTCTGCAGCACCACGTCGTCCCCGTCGAGGGGGTACTGCCGCTGCATCCAGGTCAGCCGGTTGTGGATGGCGCGGTGAGAGGTGGAGACGGCCTTGGGACGCCCGGTGGAGCCGGAGGTGAAGATCACGTATGCGGGATCCGCGGGGCCGGCGAGCGGAGCCGGCGGCCGGTCGGACTCCTCGGCCCACTGACCGGGGTCGTCGAGATCCAGCACGGTGACTTTCCCCACGGGCAGCAGGGGGACGAATCGGCGCTGGGCGAGGACCACCGGGGCGGCCGTGTCACCGACCATGTGTTCCAGCCGCTCGCTCGGGTGCTCCGGGTCGAGCGGGAGGTAGGCCCCGCCCGACGCGATCACCGCGAGCAGCGCAACGACCAGGTCGAGGCCGCGCTCCGCCAGGACGCCCACCACGACCCCCGGCCCGACTCCCAGCGCGCGCAGCCGGTGGGCGAGGCGGTTGGCCGAGGCGACCAGCTCGGCGTGGCCCAGGTGGGCCCCGTCGATGGTCACGGCGGGCCGCTCCGGGTCGCCGTCGGGGCGGGAGCGGGTCAGGTCGTACAGGGTCTCCGCGATGTCCGGCGGGGCGTCCCCGATATGGCGGGCGGTGGATTCCCGCGCGGCGCCGACGGTGAGGGCGGGGGCGTTCGGTCCGTGCTCGGACGATGGGGCATCCATGGCCGTTCCCTTCGGTACCGTCTCGGACGCGGTGCGCGCTGTCCCCGGTCGATAGGTGCAGGTCACGCTGTCCGGTTCGTTCACCGCGTCGTGCAGCAGGGCCTTCCACCCCTCGACCAGCCCACTCACGGTCTCCTCGTCGAAGAGCCCGGTGTTGTACTCGACCACCCCGTGGAGGCGCTGCCCGTCGTCGGTGACCTGCCAGCCGACGTCGAACTTCGCGGTCCCCGTGGGGAGCAGCGCACGACGGGCGGTGAGCGGTCCGGCCCGCCAGCCGTCACCGGTGTGCCGGTGCATCTCGAAGGCGGCTTGGACCAGGGGGGCGTACGAGGTGGGGCGCCGGCCCAGTACCCGGTCCACCACGGCCTCGAACGGCACGTCCTGGTGGCCGAAGTCGGCCAGCACGGCGGTGCGAACCCTGCGCAGCAGCTCCCGGAAGGTGGGCTCACCGGAGAGGTCGACGCGCAGGGGGAGCAGGTTGACGAAATTCCCGATCAGCCCGTCGAACTCGGGCTTGCTCCGGCCGGACACCGGCGTTCCGAGCACCATGTCCTCCTGGCCGGTGTACCTCAGCAGCGTGGCCGCGCAGGACGTGAGCAGTACGAGGAAGGGGGTGGCGTTCTCCTGCCGGGCCAGGGCGCGGACCCGGGAACCGACGGTCGCCGGCAGCGAGAACCCGACAGTGGCGCCGTCGTAGGCGGGCTGCTCCGGGCGGGGGCGGTCGGTGGGCAGACGGAGCAGAGTCGGTGCGCCGGCCAGACGGCGGGCCCAGTGGTCGAGTCCGTCGCGGTGGCTCGCGCCGGCTGCCCTTCGTGCCTGCCAGGCGACGAAGTCGTCGTATGTGGCGGTCAGCGGCGTAAGCGCGGGATCTCGCCGTTCCAGGGCCGCGCTGTACGCCTCGGTGAGTTCGCGTTCGAAGACGGCGAGGGAGAGCTCGTCCCAGACCAGGTGGTGGAAGACCACGAGCAGTACGGCCCGTTCCTCACCGGTCCGTACCAGTACCGCTCGCAGCAGCGGGCCGTGCTCCAGGTCGAACGGGGCGCGGGCGGCGGCGTGCAAGCAGGCGCGGACGGCTTCGTCCTGGTCGGCCGGGGTGTCCCGGGAGCCGGTCCCGGCCGGTGCGGGGAGCGCGGCCGTGGACGCTTCCACGAGGCGCAGGCCGGGGACGAGGTCCGGGCGTATCACGCGCTGTGGCCGGCCGAGGTTCTCGACGAAGACGGAGCGCAGTACGTCGTGCCTGCTCACGACGGTGCGCAGGGCTCCTTCGAGGGCGGCGTGGTCGACCGGGCCACTGAGCCGGAACTCCCAGGGCACGTGATATGTGGCGGTGCCGGGCGCCCAGCGCTCCAGAAACCACAACGAGCGCTGGCCGGCCGAGAGGCCGTCGTCCACCGGCTCGTCGGAGGCGGTGTGGTGAGCACCGTCGTGGCCCGGCCGCGGCGGCTCCGCACCGGACTCCGCCGCGGCCTCAGCCGTGATGTCGTCGAGGACGGCTGCCAGTTCGGCCAGGGTGCCGGCAGAGAAGACGGTCTGGGCGGACAGGGTGGGACCGTACTCGGCGAGGAGTTCGGCGGCCAGTTGCAGAGCGACCAGCGAGTCGCCCCCCAGGGCGAAGAAGTTGTCGTCCTTGCCGACCCGCGGCACGTCCAGCATCCTGCACCAGATCCCGGCCAGGGATGTCTCAGTGGCGGACAGTTCCGCGGCCGGCGGCTCGTCCTCCGAGCCGGCGGTGTCCGGGCCGGATTCGCCGGGGTCGGGCAGGGCGGCCCGGTCCAGTTTTCCTTCGGCGGTGAGCGGCAGGGCGGGCAGCAGTACGACGGTGGGCACCATGTGCGGTGGGAGAGCGTGGCTCGCGTGGGCCACCAGTTCGGCGGCGGAGACGTCGGGGGCCACGGTGTAGGCGACCAGGGCGGTCTGATCACGGGACGTGGGCCGTCCCAGTACGGCGCAGTGGCGGACCGCGGGGTGGCGCTCCAGGACCAGGCGCACTTCCGCCGGCTCCACCCGGAACCCTCTGATCTTGACCTGGTCGTCGGCGCGGCCGACGAATACGAGGTTTCCGTCCTCCGCCTCCCGTACCAGGTCGCCGGTGCGGTACATCAGGGCGCCCGGGGAGTCCGCGTACGGATCAGGCACGAAGCGCTCGGCGGTCGTCGCCGGACGGGCCAGGTAGCCCTGTGCCAGGGGGGCGCCGCCGATGTACAGCTCGCCGACGCATCCGCCGGGGACCGGAACCAACCGCTCGTCCAGCACGTGCAGTCGGCGTACACCACAGGCGGTTCCCAGAGGGACCTCCCCGTGCTTCGTCATGCCGGGCGGGATACGGAAAAGGGTCGAGGTGATGACGGTCTCGGTGGGGCCGTAGGCGTTGAGCAACGGCACGCCGGGGAGGAGGTGCTGCCAGTTGGCCACGGCGGCGGCGGACATGCGTTCGCTGCCCGAGATCATCAGTCTCAGTCCCCGGCAGGCCGCGACCTGACGGTCATTCATGGACAGGGCGAACGCGTTCCAGTAACCGCCCGGCAGGTTGGCGACCGTCACCGCGTGGCGTTCGACTAGCTCGGCCAATTCGCCGAAGGACAGCAGACCGGGCCCGCGCGCCACCACCGAGGCACCGACTGACAACGCTGTCAGGGCCTGTTCCAGTGCGACGTCCACATGGGGGGCGGCGAACCACAGGACCCGGTCGTCCGGCTCCATCTCCAGGCGCCCGGCCATGTCGTCCAGGTGGGCCGCCAGGGCCGCGCGAGAGACGCACACGCCTTTGGGGCGCCCGGTGGTGCCCGAGGTGTACAGCACGTACGCGGTGTTGGCGTCGGTGAGAGCGGTGCCGGCCGGCGGCGGGTCGGCGCGGCCGACCAGAACGGGTTCGGCGTCCGGGTGGGGCCCGTCGCGCAGTTCCACCCGGGCACCGCTGTCCGTCAGGACCTCCTGGCGCCGGTCGGCCGGTGCCGTCGTGTCCAGTGGCAGGTAGACGCCGCCCACGCTCAGGACGGCGTACAGGGCCACCAGGGTGTCGGCGCGTGTGCTCAGGGAGACGGCGACGACGGTCTCCGGGCCGACACCTCGCGCCAGCAGGCGTTCCGCCAGGCGGGCACGGCGGGCTTCGAGTTCGGCGTAGGTGACCGGGGAACGCCCGTCGCACCGTAAGGCCACCGCTTGGGGCGGCCACGCGGTGAGGGACATGGTTAATCGTGCGGACATCTCGAATTTTCCCTACCGATCCAGGGAGAGGGGGCACGTCCGTTACCCCTCTCTCAGCCGTATGCACACAACGGCCACGGGACAGGGCATGCGCTGTTCAACTCGGAAGGGCGTAATCAGGGTGAGGTGCTCATGCGTGGCGTGATGGCGATGAGGGTCAGTGGGCCCGGCCGGACGGCGTCCTCCGCAGTTCTGGCGAACCGCCCTTGCCGGGGGTGATCACCTCGGGCGCCGTCCCCTTTATGGGCTGTGCCGAATCATCGGCACAGCAGTAACTCTCGTCACTTTGGCTTGCTCAAATCACTCTGCACGGGCTGGCGATCCTATGCAATAGGCTAATTTGTCAGGTGGCCGGATACAGATTGTTTGCCCGGCACTCAAAAAGTCTGGCCTGCGACGCAGTGACGAGGGAACGTCGCACCTCCGCCCGGCGATGTCTCAATGACAGTGCGCGTAGTGGTGCCGTGGCCACTTTCCTCCCAGCGGGACTGTCAGAGGTAGTTTCGTACCGTTATTTCCTGCCTGGATGCGGCTTTGACGGGATCATGCCGGAGCGCGCCGGGAGATGGTGTTTCTCGCCGGTGGGGCGGCGGGCCATGAGGTCGGTCTTGGGTGGGTGGATCACGGCTTCGGAGCGGCGTGCTCGGCGAAGCGTTTGCGGTAGCCGCCGTCGACCCGGACCTTGCGCAGGCCGGGACGGTCGGCGCTCCGGTACGGGTACGTGTGCCGGCGCTGCCCGGCGCGGTGGCGCGCAGAGCGGAACCGATGTCCTGGAGCATGCGGGAAACCGCGGCGGAAACGCCTGAGACTACGCCCGGGGTGTGCCGTCCCAGCGCCATGTGGTGAGAGTGGGGTGTCCGGGTAGTTCGGCGCGTCCGGTGGCCCACAGAAGGGTGGGCCAGGGATCCGTGGACGACGGTGCGTCCGGAAACAGCCGGGCGAGCACCCGGGAGGACAGACCGGCAGGCGGGCTCCATACGAGACCGAGCCCTTGTGCCAGGTCGTACGTGTGCACCAGGGTCTCCACGATGCCCATCGCGGCAAAGCCCTCGGGGTCCGAGACGCCGAAGACGTGGTGAGCGCGGACCTGCGGAGGCGTCGTGCGCACCATGGCGACCAGCAGCGCGCCGCTCGCTTCCAGGACCTGCAGCAGACCGGCGGGCCCCGCCTCGCGGTTCGCGTGAATGGCGTTGGCCGGGCCGCCGGGACGTCGGCTCTCCCATACGAAGGGCACCTCACCATCCAAGGGCGGTGTTCTGGGGCCCAGTTGCGCAGCGTAGGCGAAGAGATCGTCACTGAGGTGCTCGACGGTTTCCCAGCAGTCCCATTCCAGCGGACCGGCCGTGCCTTCCCACGCGGCCGGGGGCGCCTTGCGAAGCACCGCCACAGCGAGTTGCACGGCAAGGTCGAGGTCGTCCGCGGTGACGGGGGGCCGGGAGAGGGCAACATCGGCTGATCGGGACATGGCAGGACCGTACCGCGACCGGAGGAAGCCACTCCTTTCAGGGCTGAACAGGTCCGCCCTGGCCGGCCGGCCACTCGCCCAGGAACCCTCACGCCATTGCACCGGCTCTGCCGCTTTCCGGCCGGCGGCCTGCACCAGCTGTTTCACCGACTCCGGCTTGTACGGGTACTTCACAACCGGCGGGCGACCTTCTCCGGATCCGCCTTCACGGATCCCGGCGCCCAGGGGCTGTCCCGTAATCCCTGGCGGGCGCAGACAGTCGCCGGCCGACCGCCGCCGAGGCACGACCGGAGGCCATGTGCAGGAGATTCCCGCCCGGCAGTTGGCGGCCTTGCCCGCAGTAGCGGTGTACTGCCGCGACACACCCCGCCGAGGCACTGCCGTCCTCGACCGAAGAAGCCTCCGGTGGCCGGACGCCTCTGGGCGGTGCAGGACGAGATGGCACGGACCCGTCAGCCGGTAGTGCACGGACTCGTCAGCCGGTAGTGGGGGCCTGCTCGCGCCCGGCGATGCGCGGGGCTGCGTCACCTGAACGGGCGTATCGCGTGAATTGGGCCCGAGGCCGCTTCGTCCCTGGGGACGGCGCTGCGCCGGACAAGGAGACGCCGATGGCCCCACGCATCTCTCCGAGTGTCGGGGAGAACGGGGCGGTTGCGCCGAAAGGCGTCCTGGCGAGTGCGGATCTACCGTCTTCCCCATGTGGCCCTGTCCGGCAGGACCGGTGCCAGGGACAGGGGCACAGGGAGACCGGAGGGGGGACAGGCGTGACAGGCCCAATCTCAGCACCGGAAGGCGCAACCACCATGGCGGGACCGATTCTCATCACCGGCGCGGGCAGCGGGTTCGGCAAGGAGGTCGCGCTGCGGCTCGCGGCGGCCGGGCACCAGGTGATCGCGGGCGTAGAGATCATCGCGCAGGTCACCACGGTTCGAGCCGAGGCGCGGGCTCGGGGCGTCGGCCTGCGTGTCGAGAAGCTCGACGTCACCGACCCCGGCGACCGCGAGAACGCCTGGACGTGGGAGGCCGAGGTTCTCCTCAACAACGCCGGTGTGTCCGAGGGCGGTGCCACTGCCGACATTCCCGAGGAGCGGCTGCGCCGCCAGTTCGAGGTGAACGTCTTCGGCCCCGTCCTGCTCACCCAGGGCATCGCCCGCCGGATGGCGGCCCGCCGCAGGGGACGCATCGTCTTCATGTCCTCGGTCGCCGGTCTCACCGTCGATCCGTTCACCGGTGCCTATGCGGGCTCCAAGCACGCGGTGGAGGCGTTCGCCGACGCTCTCGACCAGGAACTCGCCGAATTCGGTGTCACGGTCGCCACGATCAACCCCGGGCCCTTCCTGACCGGCTTCAACGACACGATGTTCGAGACGTGGAAGCAATGGCGTGACGACCCCGCCGGTCGTCTCCACGACTATGCCGAACTGGCCTTCCCCCACGAGCAGTACGATCCCGAACCGGTCTACGAGCGCACGGTACGGGTCCTGCTCGGTGAGGACCGGCGCTACCGCAACCTGCTGCCCGAAGAGATGGAGCCACAGGCCCGCCAACAGGTCGAAGCCCTGTGGGACCGGCAGCTCAACGACGGCAGCCGCCCCGCCCTCGTGCAGAAGGCGTACGACATCGGCCCGGGCACACCGGTCCAGGACTGAATCCCGCAACAGCCCCCGATGATCAGGTGACCGGCCCGGATCAACCGGATCGGTCGGCGGGCCGGGGGTCGCCTCCGGGAGTGCCGGGGTTGCCATCGAGTCCACTCGAAGGTGTTGGCTGGGGGAAGGAACACCGCGACGAGCAGATCGTACGGATGACACGTTTCCTTGAGGAGCACACCATGACGCAGAAGATCTGGTTCATCACCGGTGCCTCACGCGGCTTCGGCAGGGAGTGGGCCATCGCCGCCCTGGAACGCGGCGATTCGGTGGCCGCGACCGCGCGGGACCTCTCCACGCTGGGTGACCTCCGCGAGAAGTACGGAGAACGGCTGTTGCCCCTGCGTCTCGACGTGACGGACCGCGACGCGGACTTCGCCGCCGTGCAGCAGGCGCACGAGCGGTTCGGGCGCCTCGATGTCGTGGTCAACAACGCCGGTTACGGTCACTTCGGCCTGGTCGAGGAACTCACCGAGGCCGAGGCACGGGCGCAACTGGAGACCAACCTGTTCGGAGCTCTGTGGATCACGCAGGCGGCGCTGCCGTTCCTGCGTGAGCAGGGCAGCGGTCACATTCTCCAGGTCTCGTCCATCGGAGGGATCAGCGCCTTCCCGCTGGTCGGGATCTACCACGCGTCGAAGTGGGCGCTCGAAGGCATGAGCCAGGCGCTGGCCCAGGAAGTGGCGCCGTTCGGCATCAAGGTCACGCTGATCGAGCCGGGCGGGTTCGCCACCGACTGGGCAGGGTCCTCGTCGAGTACGTCCGAGCCGCTGCCCGCGTACGCCGACCTCCACAAGGAGGTGCAGGAGCAGCGCCGCAAGCGCGTCGGCACGCCGGGTGATCCGGCCGCGTCCGCCGCGGCTGTCCTGAAGATCGTGGACGCCGACGAGCCGCCGCTGCGCTGCTTCTTCGGTTCGGCGCCGCTGGGTCTGGCCAGGGCCGACTACGAGCAGCGTCTCGCGGTGTGGGAGAAGTGGCAGCCCGTGGCGGAGCTGGCGCAGGGCTGAACCGGGGCGGGGACCCGGGGCGCGGAGCGGGCAGCCGTACGCGGAGGCAAGCCCGTACGCGTAGACCCGTACGCGGAAGCGAACCCGTCGCGTAGCCGTATGCCGAAGCAAGCCCGTACGCGAAGAGGGGGGCCGACCGGAGTGGATCCGGTCGGCCCCCTCTCGTGGTGGGACTGCCAAGCTCAGATGCTGATCACGATCTTTCCCCGTGTGTGTCCGCGCTCGACGTAGGCGTGCGCTTCCGCGATCTGTTCGAGCGGGTACGTCCGTTCGACGCGTGGTGTGTAGCGGCCCTGCCGGCCGAGTTCGCCCGCTTCGGCGAGGAGCGTGGAGTCGTTCTCCGCGTTGGCCAGACGCACACCCAGGCGCTGCGCGTTGGCGTGGTCGGCGACCGTCGACACCCGAGCGGGGTCGCCCACGAGCGCGACGAGGTCGGCCAGGGACCCGGAGGCCGCGGTGTCGAGCGCGATGTCGACACCGTCCGGGGCCAGGGTGGCGAGACGTTCGGCAAAGCCGGCGCCGTAGGTGGTGGGGACGGCTCCGAGCGAGGTGAGGAACGTGTGGTTGCGCTCGCCGGCCGTTCCGATCACGGTGGCTCCCTGAGCGACCGCGATCTCGACCGCGGCACTGCCCACACCACCTGCGGCGCCCTCGATGAGAAGGGTGCGCCCCCGCAGCGGACCGAGCGCCTTCAGCCCGCCCATCGCGGTCACGGACGCCAGACCGGCGCCGGCGGCCTCCTTGTCGGTCCATGTGGTGGGCGCCGGGGCCCAGGCCGAGAGCACGGCCAGTTCCGCCGTCGCGCCGGTGACGCCGCCCAGCCCGAAGACACGGTCACCGATGCTCACCCCCTGCACGCCCTCACCGGTCTCGTCGACCACGCCGACGGCATCACGTCCGGGAATCGCGGGCAGATCCACGGGCAGCACCTCCCGCACCGCTCCGGAACGCACCTTCCAGTCAACGGGGTTGACGCCGGCCGCCGCGACGCGGACACGGATCTCGCCAGGCCCGGGATGCGGGTCCGGTGCCTGCTCCACCACGAGAGTCTCCACACCGCCGTACTCGTGATAACGGACTGCGCGCATGATGTTCTGCCTTTCCACGTGGCCTGGACCGGCCGTTCGTGAGATCAGTGGGGTGCGTGTTCGGCGAGTCGCCGACGCCTCCTACGCTAGAACCTGACGTCGGCGTCAGGTGCAAGTCGGGCCGGCCGTTCGAAACGACCGGCCGCTCGAAACGAGGAGGAGGACCGGTGCGCATCGGTGAGGTGGCCGACAAGGCCGGAGTGAGCGTCCGGGCGCTGCGCTACTACGAGGAACAGGACCTGCTCCAGGCTGACCGCAGCCCCGGCGGTCAGCGGCATTACCCCGACACGGCCGTCGGCCGGGTCCGGCTGATCCAACAGCTGTATGCCGCGGGCCTGTCGAGCAGAGTGGTCCGCCAGGTGCTGCCGTGCGTGGACGCGGGTGTGGCGGCCCCGGCGCTCCTGGACCGGCTGACGGCCGAGCGTGTCCGTATCGACCAGCAGATCACCGACCTGCTCGCTGTACGCGACCGGCTCGACGACGTGATCGCCCTCACGCGCGACCCGGATGCCGACTGCTCCCATCTGCACTGAAGACGACTGCCACGACGGCGGCACCTTCCTCACCGGCTGGTCTCTCCCACCGGCGTTCTGACTGCTCACACCTCCAGCTGTGAGGCCCGGGGGTGGTGAGGGCGGAGTTCGCGGAAGAACACGGTGATGTCGTCGGCGAGCAGGGCGGGTTCCTCGTGGGCGGCGAAGTGGCCGCCGCGGGGCATGCGGGTGTAGCGCGTGAGGTGGTAGGTGCGTTCGGCCCAGCTCCGCGGGGGGTGTGCGAGGTCTGCGGGGAACAGGGCGAGGGCGGTGGGGACGTCCACCCGCCGTACGCGCCGGGTCAGTTGGTGTGCGTACTCGTAGTACGGGCGGAAGGACGTGGAGATCGTGCCGGTGAACCAGTAGAGGGATGCCTGGGTGAGGAGGAAGTCGTCACTGAAGCGGGTGGACAGGTCGCCTTCGCAGTCGCTCCACGCGCGGTACTTCTCCATGATCCAGGAAAGCAGTCCGGCGGGTGAGTCGTTCAGGGCGGGGGCGAGGGTGAGGGGGCGGGTGTTCTGCTGGTGCAGATAGCCGCCCTCCTCCGCCTGCCAGGCAGCGGCGGAGGCGAGGTGGGTCTCCTCCTCGGAAGTGAGTGAGGCCGGTTCGTGGCCGGCCGGGGCCGCGGCGGCGAGCAGGTGGATGCCGACCACGGCCTCGGGGTGTGCCTCGGCGAGCCGTGAGGTGATGCCGGCGCCCAGGTCCCCGCCGTGTGCCGCGTAGTGCCTGAAGCCGAGGTGGTCGTGCATCAGCCGGTGCCAGAGGCCGTGGGTCTGCTCTGCTTCGGTGAGGGCGGGCCGCTGAGGGGAGAAGCCGAAGCCGGGGAGTGAGGGGACGATGACGGTGAAGGCGTCCCGGGCGTCGCCGCCATGGCGGGAGGGGGAGGCCAGTCGTTCTGCGAGGCCCGTGAGTTCGAGGACGGTGCTCGGCCAGCCATGGGTGAGCACGATCGGCAGGGCGTCCGGGTGTTCGGCGTCGTAACGGAGGTAGTGCACCGGTGTGCCGTCGATGTCGGCGAAGAGGGAGGGCAGGGCGTTGACGGCGGCTTCATGGGTCCGCCACGCGTAGTCGGTGGCCCAGTACCTGACGAGGCGTCGCAGTTCGGCGGCGTCGGTGCCCGCCGCCCAGCCGTCGACCGGCCAGGGCTCGGGCCACCGGGTGGCGCGCAGCCGGGCGCGGAGGTCGTCCAGGTCGGCGTCACTGACCTCGATGACAGGTGTGGTGGTCAACAAGGTGTGCTCCTTGGTGTGTCGGTGGTGTGTCGGTAGGCGTCACCCGGGCGACCAGCAGGGCCACCACGCCGCTGTGCGGGCTCACCGGAACGCCCAGGGCCGTCATCGGCGCGCCGGGGCAGGCACCCGTGGCGGTGCCGAAGCTGAACCCTGCGAAGAGGCGGGGCATCAGGGCCCGGCCGAGCCGTCGTTCGAGGGCCGCCGCGTGCACGCTCACCGCGACGTCCCGGAAACCCGTGGCGGCGCCCAGCGCGAAGAGACCGGCGCCACCAGACCGCCGACCGCGAGGAGCAGCAGGAAGCCCACCGACGCGGCGTCCAGGCCCATGCGCTCCCGGATCTGCGGCAGGCGGGAGACCCACGTCGCCCCGGCCAGGCCCAGGAGGGCGAAGACCAGGTACGTCGACCGTACGGCGCGTGCCGTCCCGCGGGTGCACTCGCTTCCGGTGGAGCTGTTCACAGACCCGATCCGGTGGCCGGGCCGAGTACCTGCACGATGGCTGCACGGGTCTCCGCACGCGGTTTCCGCTCCGTGGAGAGCAGCGCGTGCATGATCATTCCTTCCAGCAGGGCGTCGAGGCGGGCAGCGGTCTCCGCCCCGGTGAAGCGGGCCAGTACCGACTGGCTTGACCTGGTCCACTCCTGGGTCAGTGCGCGCAGGGCCGGATCGCGCAACGCGGCCAGGTGCAGTTCGAACCCGAGGACCGCGCTGCGGTGCCGGGACGGACCTCCCTGGACCAGTCCCGCCAGGGCGTCCACCAGCTCCTCGTGCGAGGCCACCCCGGCGAAGAGCGCCTCGTACGCGGCGGTCTGCTGCTCGACGTACCTGCCGAATGCCTGCGCGCACAGTTCAGTCAGGCTCGCGAAGTGATAGGTGACGGAACCGAGCGGTACGTCGGCGTGGGCGGCGACCTTGCGGTGTGTGATCCCGGCGGCCCCGTCCTCGACGAGCACCTCCAGAGCGGCATCGAGCACGCGCTCCCTGCGCCGCGGATCGTGTCGGCGTGCGCGTCGCCCCTCGCCGCCCGCTGTTTGCAGCCTTCCGGGCACTTCCTTCTCAGCCATAAGAACAAAAGTACACTACGTAAGGAACGGATGTTCTTATCCTGGTGTCGGCGGGCCGCAGCCGGCCCGCCCTCCCCGGCCGGGTCGCGTCAAGGCTGGGAGACCCGGCTCTCCGCGGGTCTCGCCCGGATCAGGCCGCCGTGAAGCCGCCGTCCGCGGCGAGTACGGCGCCCGTGACGAAGGCGGACCGCGGCGAGGCAAGGAAGCACAGGACTTCCGCGATCTCGCGGGGCTGCGCCACCCTGCCGAGGGGATGGGCGTCCGCGAAGGACGCCAGATAGGCGCGGCTGTCGGGGCGGAAGGTGTCGAGGAAGTCGGTTTCGACGACACCCGCGGCGACGAGATTGGCGCGGATGCCCACCGGGCCGCCCTCCAGCGCCAGCACCTTGGTCAGCTGGGCCAGAGCGCCCTTCGACGCGCTGTAGACGGCCCCCTCGCTCAGGCCGACGGTGGACGCGTAGGAACCGGTGCTGACGATGGCTCCGCCCCCGCGCTCCTCCATGGCACGGAAGGCTTCGCGGGCGAAGAAGAAAGCGCCGCGCGCGTTGACGTCCATCACGCGGTCCCAGTCCTCGGCGGTGGTGTGCGTGACGGGCTTGTTGAGGGTGCGTCCGGCGTTGTTGACCAGGATGTCCAGTCCGCCGAAGGCGTCGACGGCGGACGCTACCGCGCGGGTGGCGGTCTCCTCCGCTGTGACATCGCCGGTCACGGTCACGACTCCGGGGAACTCCGTTGCCAGTGAGTCCAGTTCGGGCCGTATGTCGAGGGCGACGACGTGTGCGCCGCGGGCGTGGAGAAGTGCCACGGCCTCCTTGCCGACGCCGCGCGCGGCACCGGTGACGAGAGCCGTCATTCCGTTGAACTCGGCGGGTTCGGTGGACGGGGTCATAGATGTCATACGGGTGATTACCTCGTGGGGTGAAGGACGGATGTCCGTGCGCGGTGGCGCATGGCTTCGGGGCGGAGCGACGCGCCGGGTCGTCAGTGGTTCCGGCCGTCGGTCCGGTGCCGGATGAGAAGAGTGCCGCCCAGGCCGGCGAGTACGGCGGCGACGATGACACCGGTACCAGCGCCGTAGCCCGCCAGCGGGTCACCTCGGTCCGACCGCTGTCCGGCTTCGACGACTGCGGTGACGAGAGCGAGGACGACAGCACCGCCGATCTGCATGAACATGTTGAGCAGGGCTCCCGCCAGCCCCTGGTCCCGGTCGGGCACACCGGCCACCGCGCCCATGTTCAGCGTGGGAAAGGCCGCCGCGGTGCCGATCCCGTTGACGACCATGACGGGCAGGACCACGGTGAGGAAGGAACTGCCGGGCCCGATCCGGAAGAACAGCGCGTAGGACAGCGCGAGGAGCAGCATCCCGGCGGCGATCGTCCTGTGCACACCGAACCGGGCGGCGAGCCGTCCCGCGAAGGGCGCCAGCGCGCCGTTGGCGAGGCCGAGCGGCACGAAGGCACCGGCGGTCTGCAGCGGTGTCCAGTCCAGCACGTTCTGCAGATAGAGCGTGGCGAGGAACGCGAACGACGTGTAGGCGCCCCACATGGCGAAGATCGTCAGGCTGGTACCGGCGGTCGCGCGCCGGGTGAGAAAGGACAGCGGGACCAAGGGCCTGCGCGAGCGGGACTCGACCCGGAGGAACAGGCCGAGCAGGCCGGCCGCGACGGCGAAGAGGACGAGGGTACGGGCGGACAGCCAGCCGTGCGAAGGCGCCTGGGTGAGGGCGTAGACCAAGAGCACCAGTGCTCCGGTGGCTGTCAGCGCGCCAGGGACATCGATCTTCTCGCGGGCGCCGCCCCGGGGATCCGCCGGGAGCAGGCGACCCCCTGCGAGCAGTGCTGCCACGGCGATGGGTACGGGGAGCGCGAAGACCAGCCGCCACGAGAGTTCGGTCAGTACTCCGCCGAGAACGAGCCCCCCGACGAAGCCGCAGGCGCCGGCGGTGGCGTACCAGCCGAGTGCCCGGCCACGCCGCGGGCCCTCCGGCCAGCCGGTGGTGATCAGGGACAGGGCCGCCGGGGCCAGGAAGCCCGCGGCGATACCCTTCACCAGCCGCGCCGCGATCAGCAGGCCACCGGTCGGAGCAAGTGCGCCCAGCACGCTCACCACGCCGAAGACGGCGACCGCGGTCAGGAAGGCACGCCGTCGGCCGAACAGATCGGCGACCCGGCCGCCCAGCAGGAGAAACCCGCCGTAGCCGAGGGCGTAGGCGGACACGACCCACTGCAGGGAACCCGGTGACATGCCGAGGTCACGCTGGATGGCGGGCAGGGCCACGCCCACGTCGGACAAGTCGATGGCGTCCATGAAATGAGCCGCGCACAGCACCAGCAGGGCCGGAGTGCCGGGCGACGGGGAAACCTCCGCACCGGCCCCTGTCCCGTCGGTGACGGTGGTGATCTCGTCGGTCTGTCTCACTGCTCTGCCTTCCTCCGGTGACCGTCGAGCGGGGCCGGCCGCGTACCACGGCGGACTCCGCATCCATGGGCGTACGGGACGACGACGCCGCCTCGCTCCCTCAAGAGGGCTCCTCCGCCCGGTCCTCGCGGTAGAGCACGAGGTGTTCGTGGTGGAGCACGCCGTCCCGGATGTCCCCCGTGGCGGTGAAGCCGGTGTCGTCGACGTAATCGAGGTGGTCACCGCTCACCGTGTACCGGCCCGTGTACGCGCTGCGCCGATCCCCGCGGGCTTCGTCGTAGCGCCCGTCGGGCAGCAGCTCCTGGCGGATGTGACGGTCCGCGGTCACCCACATGCCGACCACGTCGGCGTTCCCGGGAGTGCGGTCGCCCCGCGCATCGCCTGTCATCAGGATTCCCTTCCTCGGTGCGGCACGGATGTCATGCCCGACCGAGTCTGCGCAGGTCAGCAAGGGGGGAACCAGGGTGCTCTCCGCCTGGGTGCGGCACACCCAGGAAGGACGGACAGCCACGCCCTAGCCTGGAGCCATGGACGACAACCACCTCGGGGAGCTGCTGCGCGCCCGCCGTGCCCGCCTGCGGCCCCAGGACGTCAACATGGCGAGTCACGGCGTGCGCAGGGTCGCCGGACTGCGCCGCGAGGAGGTCGCCGTGCTGGCCGGTGTCAACGCCGACTACTACACCCGGCTGGAGCAGGGGCGTGAGCGCCACCCCTCACCGCAGGTGCTGGACGCGCTCAGCCGTGCGCTCCTGCTCGACACGGACGCCCGCGACCACCTGCACCGCCTGGCCGGGGTGTCGCCGGACGTCCGGGGCTCGCTCCATGCCACCGAGCGGGTCAGTCCCGCGCTGCGTCAGCTGATGGACGGCTACCCGCACACCCCGGCGTTCGTCATGAGCCGCACCCTCGACCTTCTGGCTGCCAACGCCCTTGCTGACGCGCTCTACGCCCCCTTCACCCCCGCCGACAACCTGGCCCGCATGACCTTCCTCGACGCGGCCGGACGACAGTTCTACCGGGACTGGGACCGGGCCGCGCAGGCCGCCGCCGCCAACCTGCGCCAGGCGAGCGGCTTCGACCCCGAGCACCCGCGTCTGCGCCACCTCGTCGACACACTGACCGAGCACAGCGCCGAATTCCGGCGGTTGTGGGCGCAGCACACCGTGCGCGGCAAGACCCAGGACGCCAAGCAACTCCTCCACCCGGACGTCGGCCCTCTCTCCCTGACCTACCAGTCCTTCGACGTCCGCGACGCCCCGGGCCAGCAACTCGTCATCTACCACGCAGAACCGGGCAGCCCCTCCGCCCAAGCCCTGGCCCTCCTCGGCTCCCTGCACGCCGGCGGGAGGCGCGCTCCGTCCACTTCCGCCGGGCAGTGAGTCCCGCAGCCGCCCCCGCCCCACAGCCGCCGTAGTACGGACTGCTCCGGGCGGGGGCTGGGGTGCGGGAGAGCAGCAGTGGCCAGCCGGTTTTCCTGACGTGTTGGCCCTGCCCCTCCTGGGACGCAGGGCCCGACCGCCGTCCCGGGGCACCCGATCGCTGATCGCCCGCACGGTATCCAGCCAGGCCCGATGGCTTTATGCCATTCGTCTTCAACTCGCCTCCAGCGTCACCGGAACCCGGCTACACAAGGAGGAGGGGTGGCACTGCTGCCCGTACGGATGGCGGTCGTTTCGGGGGTCTGGGCGTTGCTGACGATCAATGTGGCCGTGCTGCTCGTGGTGATTGTCTTGCTCCGGCTGCGCCGGCGTACCGAGTCCCGGAGCCGACTGGACGAGAAATTCACCGTGGTCATCGTTCTGGCGCTGGGCGTGCTCATCGCCCCGACCCGGGTGGGACAGGGAATCCTCGGATTCCTGGGGCAGCTCGCAGATGGCGTCACGCAGTCCGGGCACTGAAGTCGACGCAGATCCGGGATGGATCCGGCACCGGCAGAAGCCGAAGCCCTGCGCCGATGACGTCGTAGGCCGCCCGACCGGGTGCACAGTTTGGGGGAGCGGGGGAGTGATGGCCTCACGACGGCGTCGGAGACTGAAGAGGCGGACGCGCAGGAAGCTCCAGGGCTGGGGCGCGGTGGCATTGCTTCTGGCCGTTGTCTGGGTGGCCGGACACTGGACGGTGATGTGGCCCGTCCTGGTGACCGTGCTTGCCGCGGTCGTGGTGGGTGCGGCTGGCTGGATGCTGGTGCGCGCGCACCGCCTGGCGGTGGGCCGGGACCGGGAGTGGTGGGCGCTGGAGGAGGCGCGGACACGGGAGTTGTCGATGGCTGAGGTCGACTCCCTGTCGTGGCAGGACTTCGAGACCTACGTCGCCGGTCTGTGTCGGCGGGACGGCTGCACGAAGGTCGTGGTCAGCGGCAAGAGCGGTGATCTGGGTGCGGATGTCATCGGCTATCTCGCCGACGGCCGCAAGCTCGTCATCCAGTGCAAGAAGTACGCTCCCGCGCGGGGGGTGGGTTCGCAGGACATGCAGAGGTTCGTCGGCACTGCCCGCCCCGAACACGGCGCGGACGTCGCACTGTTCGTCACGACCGGCCGCACATTCACCTCGGCGGCACTCGGCCTGGCCCTGCGCCAGGATGTGGTGGCCATACACCGTGACCTGCTGGGCTCCTGGGTCAATGGCGCACACCTGGAATCCCTGATCCCGTTGAACGGAAGCGGCGGCGGCAACCGGCGGCGCCCGCCTTCCTGACGCCCGGTGGCCCGCTGGGACACCGACGAAACCGCTACTGAGCCCGCGCTCCCGGGACGGACGTACGGTACGGCAGGCGTCCGATCCCGTTCGGCGTGGCGCTGAGCGTGCACAAGGAGGGGGCCGCCTCCGGTCTGCGACGATGACGCCATGCTGCAGGTCTGTCTCAACGGCGCCCGAAGCCGCGCCGCATGCGCCTGTCTTCCCGTGACGCACCAGGAGCTGGCAGAGGCGGCCCGCGAGGCTGTCGCTGCCGGTGCTCACGACGTTCACCTGCACCCCAAGGACCGCGACGGTCAGGACACGCTGGAAGCCGCCGCCGTCGCGGCCGCTGTCACCGCGGTACGGACCACCGTTCCGGGCATCCCCGTCGGAGTCACCACCGGTGCCTGGGCCACCCCGGACCCCCGCGCTCGCGCTGCACAAGTCCGGTCCTGGACCGTGCTCCCCGACCACGCCTCCGTCAACTGGCACGAGGACGGGGCCGCCGATGTCGCCGCCGCGCTGCTGGACCGGGGGATCGGTATCGAAGCCGGTATTTTTTCCGGTACCCCAGCGGCACGGCGTTTCCTCAGCTGGCCAGAATCGCATCGAGTCCTGCGCATCCTGGCCGAGATCCGTCATACGGCCCCGCAGGCCGCACTCCACGCCGCGGCATCCCTGCTGGACCAGCTGAGTTCCGCTGCCGCGCCGATCCTCCTCCACGGCGAGGACGCCGCCGCGTGGCCCGTCCTCCAGCTCGCCGCCTCCCGCCGCCTGGACACCCGGATCGGTCTGGAAGACGTACTCCACCTCCCTGACGGCACCCCCGCCCGGAGCAACGCCGACCTCGTTCGCGCAGCACGTGAGACCATCCGGCGCACCGCAGGGCGCGCCTGTTGATCTGATGAGCGTGGCCTGCGGGACGGGGTGCGGACACCGGTCGGCGAACGCGACCCCGAGGGACTGATGCGCGGCGTCCCACGCTGCGTGCGGACGGGCGCATGACACATCACTGAACGGCTTCACAGCCGCCCTGTCCGTCCGACCCGGTCTCCCTGAGTGTCTCCGGTGAGACGCGTGCGTCCAGGCGCGCATGGGTCCGGTACCGAGCGGCCACCGAGCGGATACCCAGTGCCCCGGCGGGTCTCAGTCGCTGAGGGCGGCCGGCTCGGGTCCGGCGTCGTGTGCGTCGAGTGCGTCGAGTACGGCGTCCCCGTGTGTCCTGGCCCACTCGGTCAGCATGTGGATCGGATCGATCAGCGTCGCCCCGAGCGGGGTGAGTGCGTACTCGACGCGGGGCGGTACCTCGGCGTAGGCGTGGCGGCGGACGAGTCCGTGCGCCTCAAGCCGTCGGAGCGTCTGGGTGAGCACCTTGCGGGAGATGCCGCCGATCAGCCTGATCAGCTCGCCGTGGCGCACCGGGCCCTCGCTGAGGCCGTAGAGCACGACCGCGGTCCACTTGTCGGCGATGAGATCGAGGGCCAGACGCGCCGGACAGTCGGCGAGAAAGGGATCACCGGGACCGAAACCGCTCATGGCGCCCAAGGTACCTGCTGGTTCCTGTCGGAAACCTAGCCTGGGTTCTCTCCCCCTGTCACAGCCTGTCCCAGCTAGGAGAGTCATGCGAGTCATCACCCAGCAGGCGCTCGGCGGTCCCGAGGTGCTCACCGTCGTGGACGCGCCCGAGCCCCAGCCCCTTCCCACCGAGGTTCTCGTCCGCGTCAAGGCGATCGGGCTGAACCCGCTGGAGGCGCTCCTGCGCGCCGGCGAGTTCCCTCCGCTGCTCGGCCGGCCTCCGTTCGTCCTCGGCTGGGACATCAGCGGCGTGGTCGAGGAGGGGTCGCTGACCTATCGGTTCAGGCCCGGTGACGAGGTGTTCGGGATGCCGCTGTTTCCGCGGGCGGCCGGTGCGTACGCCGAGATCGTGTCGGCGCCTGCGTTGCACCTGGCCCGCAAACCGGCGTCCCTCTCGCACGTCGAGGCGGCGGCGCTGCCGGTGGTCGGGCTGACGGCGTGGCAGGGTCTCGTCGACCTCGGGGGTGTGACCGAGGGCGACCGCGTGCTGGTCCACGGCGGTGGTGGCGGGGTCGGCCATGTCGCGATCCAGATCGCGAAGGCGCTCGGCGCGTACGTGATCGCGACCGCGGGCGGGAGCAAGCGGAGGTTCGCCGAGGGGTGCGGCGCCGACGAGGTGATCGACTACACGGCGGTCGACTTCACCCGGGTGGTCCGCGACATCGACGTCGTGCTCGACACGATCGGCGGCGACACCGTCGAGCGGTCGCTCGAAGTCCTCCGCCCGGGAGGCCATCTGGTGACGGCGGTCGCCGAGGGGGACCAGGAGCTCGTCGCCAGGTACGAGGCGGCCGGTATGCGCTTCAGCGGCATCGCGGTCGACCCCG
Organism: Streptomyces sp. NPDC054757; assembly: GCF_053612185.1. Lineage (NCBI taxonomy): Bacteria > Bacillati > Actinomycetota > Actinomycetes > Kitasatosporales > Streptomycetaceae > Streptomyces > Streptomyces sp. NPDC054757. The sequence continues at coordinate 12,716 of NZ_JBSHBW010000039.1, read as the reverse complement.
ATCCGGTCGCTCTGAAGGGCCTCGTCGCACTGGTCGAGCAGGGCAGGCTCCGGGTCCATGTCCAGGAGACGTTCCCCTTCGAGCGCGTCGCCGACGCCCACCGGCTGCTCGACGGCGGTCACCTCCGGGGCAAGCTCGTCCTCACCGTCGCGTAGGACCTCGCGCCCCGACCCCGGTCGTACGCTGTCCTCCGCCCGCCCGGCCGGTCATCCCGCGCCGGGCAGCCTCACCTGGAGGGTGCCGTCGTCCTCGACGCGCGTGCGGAAGGAGGGCTGCGGGGCGGTGGCCGGGCCCTTCACGTTCCAGCCGTCCGACAGCCGGAAGGTGCTTCCGTGCCAGGGGCACTCCACACATCCGTCGGCGATCTTCCCTTCGGAGAGCGGGCCCGAGAGATGGCTGCACCGGTCCGCCAGAACGTGGATCTCTGTGGCACTCTGACGCACCACCAGAAGAGCCACCTCACCCAGCTGTCTGCGCACGGCCTCACCGACGGGGTAACCGTCCACCGCGCCCAGGCTCTGCCAGGCGGGTTCGAGGAGATGGGGCACCGCTTCGGTCTTGTTGGCTCCGGCTGCCTGCCGGTAGGCGAGATGACCGCCGAGCATCCCTCCGATACCCGCGGCGCTGAGCGCCGTGAACCCGAGGGCCCGGCCCCAGCCCCGCCGGCCGCGCCCCCGGGCCACCCAGGAACCGGCGTACAGACCGACCGCCGCGGCGTTCGAAGCGGCGTGCACCAGGCCGACGCGCATCTGCTGCTCGTGCTGCTCGGCCCAGTCGACCCAGCCCGCCCACGCGGCAGGCGCCGCCGCGACCACGCCGACGCCCACCAGGAGACGGGCGCTGCGGCCCGCGCCGGGTACGAGGTCCAGTACCGCGGCGGACAGCCAGGCGCCCATCGGGACCTGGACGAGGAGCGGGTGGAGGGGATGACCGAGCTGACGGCCGTGCAGGACGTCTCGGGCCGGTCCGAGCGGCAGGGCACGCACCAGGCGCTGCACCGGGCTGACCACCACGTCCAGCCGCTCCGCCCCGCCCAGGGCGTCGAGGGACTTCAGCAACGCCTCGGCCGGGCTGCCGCCGGCCGCCCCTGTACGGCTCCTGCTCCGGGCGACCGGCGCGAACTTCGCGAAAACTCCTGAAAGCAACGGCATGGTACGCGAGTTACCGCAGCCACCAGCTCCCAAACGGTCCGACGGCGCGTGCCACTCCACTGGCCCCTGGCGAGGTATGACCACGGGCTTCGTGTCGGCATCGATGACACAGCTCCGGGTGTGACGGCCCAGTTCGGGGGCGTGTTGGAGCGGAGATTCCGGGGAACGTGTGGTGACGCCTTCGGCTCACATGAGTCCGAAGCGGAACACCCTGGGAGTTACCGATGACGCACGACAAGAAAACGCACGACAAGAGGAACAGCGACGACACCGCCGCGGACGAACTTCTCCACGAATTCGAGGAGGCGGAGACCCGGGGAGCTGGTGGTGGACAGGGCGAAGAGGGCGACAAGGACAGCGAGGCCGCTGACGCCCTCTCCACCAGCGAGGAGGAGCAGGAATCGGTGCAGAAGGACCACGACTGAGGCCGTGGATGAGGTCACGACTGATGCAGTGGGCCGCTTGCCCCCCCCGCCGGACTGACGCAGCCCCGGGTGCACGGCTTCGGGCCTCGTTCGGCCGTGCCGCGGCCCGAGGGCCGGGCCCTCTCGGCTCTGTCCAGCCTGCTGCCCCCGGATATGCAATTGTTGTATTTCATACCGTTCTGTGAATCCGGCGGTGACTCGTAGGGGAGGCCGCCGGTGTCATGACCCTCGTCCTTCTCCCGTCCGGCGCAGCAGGAGGTCCTGATGAACGCGTCCAAAATGGTCTACAAGCCTCTTGGGATGGCCCTCGGAGCAGTCAGTGGGGTGCTTGCCGGCGCGGTATTCAAGCAGGTCTGGAAAGTCGTCAGTCATGACGAGGACGCTCCCGAGGCCAAAGACCCGGAGCGCGGCTGGCGGGAGGTCCTGCTCGCGGCCGCGCTGCAGGGCGCGATCTTCGCGGGCGTCAAAGCGGCCGTCGACCGGGGCGGGGCCAGCGCCATGAGTCGGCTGACCGGTACCTGGCCCGACTGAACGCACCCGGGTGGTCGACCAGGGCCAGCCCGTGTCACCTTCCTCGCTGTCGGGCGACACGGGCTCGCCGGGCTCCTGGCGCAGGCGGGGCTCAGGCGTCGGCGGGGAAGCGCTCCCAGACGCGGTGGGTCTTCAGTAGCCGGGTGATCTGCTCCAGCGTGCCGGCACCGTCGCCGCCGGTCACCAGGCCGGGCGCGTCCAGAGGAATACCGGCGGCTTCCAGGACCCTCTCGGCGCCGTTCCAGCCACCGATGGCCTTGCCGTGCCGGAACGCCTCCGTCAGCATCAGCAGCACCCGGGGGTCGGTCGCGGTGTTCGCCTGTACCGCTCCCTGACCGGCCTTCGCGTCCGGTGTGCCGTGGGCATCGCTGCCCGTTCCGGGTACGCCCGCCAGCAGAATGGCGTCGTACTCGACCGAGCGGGCGGTGGCATAGGTGCGCTGGACGGCGATGGGGTCACCGTCCGCGTCGAGCATGCCGCCGGCGGGAGCGATGACCAGCGGCACCATGTCGGCGTCCAGGACGGCCCGGCGTACCGTACGGACGGCGGTGAGGTCGCTGTTGTCATCGGCCACGATGCCGATGATGCGGCCGTCCAGCGGCCATGAGCCGCCCAGTTGGGACAGGGCAGGGCTCGTGTCCGGGTCCGAGAGCGGCTCGGTGGGTTCGGGGGCGGGAAGCCCCAGGCCGGTGGCGACCCGTTGGCACAGTTCGGGGTCGATGTTCGCGAGGACCTTCAGCGCGCGTTCCTGGATGGCCTGCTCGTAGCACTTGCCCAGCTCGAAGGTGTAGGCGCCGATGATGTGCTCGCGCTCCACCGGCGTCATGCTGAGCCAGAACAGCCGGGGCTGGCTGAAGTGGTCGGAGAACGACGCCGGTGCCTCGCGTACCTTCTTCCCCGCCGGTACGCCGACCGGGACCTCGATGTAGGCGCCGTTGTCGGCGCCGGCCAGGAAGGGGCACCCGCCGTCCAGCGAGTTCGGCCGGTACGGTGCCACGCCGCTGTGCACGGCTGTCTGGTGCATACCGTCACGCAGCATGTCGTTCACGGGCGCGTGGGTGCGGTTGATGGGGATCTGCGCGAAGTTGGGGCCGCCGAGCCTGCTGATCTGGGTGTCCAGATAGGAGAAGAGACGGCCGGTCAGCAGGGGGTCGTCGGTGATGTCGATGCCCGGGACCAGATGGCCGGGGTGGAAGGCGACCTGCTCCGTCTCGGCGAAGTAGTTCGACGGGTTGGCGTTGAGGGTGAGCAGACCGACCGGCTGTACCGGCGCCAGCTCCTCCGGGACGATGTTGGTCGGATCCAGCAGGTCGATGCCCTCGAACGTCTGCTCAGGAGTGTCGGGGAAGGTCTGGATACCGAGCTCCCACTCCGGGAACGCACCGGCCTCGATGGCGTCGGCCAGGTCGCGGCGGTGGAAGTCCGGGTCCATGCCGTTGATGATCTGGGCCTCTTCCCAGACCAGCGAGTGCACACCGAGCCTGGGCTTCCAGTGGAACTTGACCAGGGTGGTCGCACCCTCCGCGTTGACCAGCCGGAAGGTGTGGATGCCGAAGCCCTCCATCATGCGGAAGGAGCGGGGGATGCCCCGGTCGGACATGTTCCAGAGGGTGTGGTGCGTCGCCTCGGTGTGCAGGGTGACGAAGTCCCAGAAGGTGTCGTGCGCGCTCTGCGCCTGCGGGATCTCCCGGTCGGGCTGGGGCTTTCCGGCGTGGATGACATCGGGGAACTTGATGGCGTCCTGGATGAAGAACACCGGGATGTTGTTGCCGACCAGGTCGAACGTGCCTTCCTCGGTGTAGAACTTCGTCGCGAAGCCGCGGGTGTCGCGCACCGTGTCCGACGAGCCCCGCGACCCGAGCACGGTCGAGAAGCGTACGAAGACGGGGGTCTCGACGTTCTTGGCGAGGAACGCGGCCTTGGTCACCTTCGCGGCGGTGCCGTACGCCTGGAAGACACCGTGCGCCGCGGCGCCGCGTGCGTGTACGACGCGTTCGGGGATGCGCTCGTGGTCGAAGTGGGTGATCTTCTCCCGGAGGTGGTGGTCCTGCAGCAGTACGGGCCCGCGCTCACCCGCCTTGAGGGAGTGGTCCGAGTCGTACAGACGGGCGCCCTGGGCGGTGGTCAGATAGGCACCCGCCTGGGCGACGGCCTTCTGGTCGGCACCGCTGGCCTGCCCGGTGGGGGTCACCGTCTCCGGGCCGCTCTGATCGGCCTTGGGCGGCAGCGGCGCTGCGGGCTCGGTGGGCTCGTCCACGGGCGGGGATTCGGGGCCTGGCTTGCCCGGGATTTCCCCGGCGGGGCCGGGGCCACCGCGCAGTGCATCGGTAACCCGTTCAGCGGCGGCTTTCGCCGGGTTCTTGTCCTTCATCGTTCTCTCTCCAACCGTTGGGTGGGGGTGGGGGGCAGTACCGCAGCTGTGACCTTCGCCCCCGTTGTTGAAACGCCTCCGAGCAGGGCACTTGCCGGGGTGGGGGTCCTCTTCGCGCGGGCATTCGCGTAACTGCGGGGCCGCAGGTGCCCGCCGGTCATCCCTCCGTGCCTCCCGCTGATTCACACTCGTGCGCCACCCGTTCACCCCGTGCGCCACTCGTTCGGCGTGGGAGGAATCCCGGGGGTCGGGCAGCCGCCGACGGTCCCGGTTGGCTCACCGGTCTCGCGCCCGACCGTGTTTCCGCGTGGAGTGGAGAAGAGCTTCGCCGTGGACAGAAGGGCCACCGCGCAGGGCGTTGCCCGCCGGACGGCGGGCAGGCGCTCGGAGAAGCCCCGCACAGCCGAGAGGAGCACGTGATGCCCGCAGGATCGAACCGTAAGCGTGAGCGGCAGTACGAGCACGTCAAGGAGGGCGCCGAGAAGCGGGGAACCCCGGAGGGCCGGGCGAAGGAGATCGCCGCGCGCACCGTCAACAAGGAGCGGGCGCGGTCGGGGGAGGCCAAGACCTCCAGCAAGGTCTCCACCAAGGACCCGAAGTCCGCCTCGCAGCGCGGCGGCGAGCGCTCGCACAGCGGCCCTCAGGGCCCCACCAAGGACCAGCTGTACGAAGAGGCCAAGAAGAAGAACGTCGAAGGCCGGTCCACCATGAACAAACAGGAGCTCCGCAGAGCAGTCGGCCGCTGAGTCCGCCGAGCCGACGACCCTGTGGGTCAGTTGCCCCCGCGGGAAGGGGTATCTGACCCATCGGCATGAGTTACATAGGCACGTGATATAAATGACTCATGGGGCAGACGACGAACGGCACGGAGCAGGACGTGGTGGCGGAGGCTTTCGACGGGGTCATGCGCCTGGTGATCCGTCATCTGACCGACCACGGAGGCCTGACGTTCACCACGATCATGTTCCTGGGCAGGCTCGACCGGGACGGCCCGGCGCGTCTGACGTCGCTGGGAGCGGCGGAGGGCATCAGCCAGCCCTCGATGAGTCAGCTGGTGCAGCGCCTGGAGCGGCAGGGACTGGTGGACCGGATCAAGGACCCCGAGGACGGGAGAGTCTCACTGATCGGCATCAGTGAGGCCGGTCGCACGCTGTTGGCCGGCCGTCTCCGTGATCGCCACGACCGCCTGGCCGATCTGCTGACCACACTCTCACCTGAGGACGACGCGGCACTGAGGTCGGCGATGCGTGCCGCCGGACCGATCGTACGGAAGCTGATCGACGCCGCCCCCCGGCCGGGGACTTCGACCACCACATCCTGACAACTCCCCCGGGGAGCAGGGACTGCCACGCGTCTGCCCGTCGCCACGCTGTCCGTTCCGGAGGGAGACACCATGACCACGCCATCCGATACCTCCACTGTTCCGGCCCACCCACGACCCCCGGCGGCCGAGCACCCGTCCGACTGTGACGTGGTGATCGCCGGAGGAGGCCCCACAGGGCTGATGCTCGCCGGTGAACTGCGGGTCGGCGGCGCCTCGGTGACCGTACTCGAACGACTGACGGACTTCGCCACGACCCTCAAGGCGGGGACCCTGAACAGGCCCAGTGTCGAAGCCCTCTACCGGCGTGGCCTGCTGCCTGCCTTACGACGGGCACAGGAGGAGACGGAGTGGTCGGTCTCCTTCATGTCCGCCCGGCGTCCGGACGGTACGAGTGCGCTGCCCAGGTTCGCGGGACATTTCGCGGCGATCCCGCTCGGCGACGAGATGCTGGATACGTCCGATCCCGATCTGTCCGGCCTCCACCCGCCGGACCTGGTCGACCTGGTCCACCAGAAGCAGGTCGAGGTGCTCCTGGCCGAGCACGCCGCAGGGCTCGGCGTGGACATACGCCGAGGAACGGAGGTGACCGGATTCGAGGAGGACGCCGACGGGGTGACGGTCTCGACCGGCGGCGACCCGATCCGGTGCAAGTGGCTCGTCGGCTGTGACGGCGGCCGGAGCACCGTGCGCAAGCTCGCCGGGTTCGACTTCCCCGGCACCGACCCGGAGATCACCGCCTATCATGCCGTCGCCGACATGGCAGGCATACAGGATCTGGACGTCGGCTGGCACGCCACCGCCACCGGTGTCTACGTCAACGACCCGCCGCGCAGACGCATCACCACCGTCGCGTTCGGCGGCGCACCGGCCGACCGCGACGCCCCCGCGACCGCTGCGGAACTGCAGGCATCGATCCGCCAGGTGACCGGCGCCGACGTCACGGTCACCGGGATCACCAGCCTGACCCGGTTCACCGACAACGCCCGGCAGGCCACGACATACCAGCAGGGGCGGGTGCTGCTGGCCGGCGACGCGGCCCACGTGCACTCCCCGTTCGGCGGGCAGGGACTCAATCTCGGCCTGGGCGACGCGATGAACCTCGGCTGGAAACTGGCCGCCACCGTACGCGGGACGGCGCCGGACGGGCTGCTGGAGACCTACACCGCCGAGCGGCACCCCCTCGGCGCATGGGTGCTGGCCTGGACGCGTGCCCAGATCGCCCTGATGCGCCCGGACCCCTACGCGCGGGCGCTGCGCGAGGTGGTGGGCGACCTGGCGCGGACCGTCGAAGGCGCCACATACTTCGCGAAGAAGATCTCCGGCCTCTGGCAGCGGTACGACATCCCCGGCGGCCATCGGCTGGTCGGCGCCAGCGCCCCCGACTACGAGTTGGCCGACGGATCCCGGCTCGCCGACCACGTGCACGACGGCCGGGCCCTCCTGCTCGACCCGTCCGGCACACTGCGGGACGCGGCCGCCGGGTACCGCGACCGCATGCGGACCATCACAACGGAGCTGCTGAACGACGACGCGCCCGCAGCCCTCTTCGTACGGCCCGACGGCTACGTCGCCTGGGCCGGCGAACCGGACCGGGACGCGTTGGGCAACGTACTGGAGACCTGGCTCGGCATGCCCCTGACCACGGCACAGGAGGTCGAGTAGCGCACCAGGTTCAGTGACCCGCCTCGACGACGCTGCGGTCAGTGCACCTGGACCCAGCTGCGGAGCGTGTCACAGGTGTACTGGACCTCCTCCATGAGCCGGGCAGCCTCGATGACGAGCACCCCGTACGGACGGGTGGGGTCGGCGAGCGGCAGGGCCTGGGCCTCGGCTTCCTCGGCGACCTCCAGACGCCGTTCCTGCGCGTCTCCGGCCAGACGGGCCAAGCGGTCCGCCTGCTGGGGCAGGGTGGTCTCGTCCAGGGTGCTCAGCGCGAGCGCCGCCTCCGAGACCGCTTCCAGGAAGGCCGCGTACCGGTCCAGGAAGTGGCGGTAGCGGTAGTCGTTCTCCTCCTCGCGCCACTGGTCGAGGCTGCGTGTCAGGGATGCCAGTTGGTACAGGGTCCTTTCCAGGGCGTCGAGTACCAACTCGTACCCCTGGAAGGTGAGATGGGTGCGGTGGCGCCTCAGGAGCCTCCGGGGGTTGTAGTGGACGCTCTCCTTGGCGGTGCGCAGACCGGACCGGGCCTGGGCGATCAGACTGCTCGTCCCGGCCGAGCGCTCGCGCCAGCGCGTGGTGGTTTCGGCATCCAGGCTGCCGTCGCGCAGGGCGGGGTGTATGTCGGCGGTCAGGTCATGGAGGGTGCGGGCGAGCACACGGATGCTGTACTCGGCGCTGCGGTAGCGCATCGGCGGGGCGATGGTGATGTTGACCGCGGTGCCGATGGCGCAGCCGATGAGGACCAGCAGGACGATCTGTCCCAGCTGCGCGATCCGGTCCGTGTTGCCGGTGGCGCTGCTGTACGTGGCGAACGCGAAGAACGCGGCGGTGGCCACCTGCGGCCCCTGGGAACCCAGCACGCGTGACCGGCTGATGGACAGCGCGATCACCGCCACCAGCACGAAGGTCAGCAGGTCCGGGCCCGCGAGGAAACCGAGTGCGGCCTGCACGGCCACTCCCGCCGCGACGGCGCCGACGTAACGCAGCGACTGCACCACGGACTGATAGACGGTGACGTACATGATCATCACCGCGGAGAACGGTGCGAACGCCGGGGAATGGGCGTCCAGCCCGTAGAAGGAGACCGTCCAGGCCAGCGTGGCGGCCAGGGTGCTCTTGCCGATCAGCAGCAGCGTACGGCGTTCGGAACCCGAGTCCCGGAAGGCCCGCGCCCACCACCGCCCGGTCCGCCCCGGCCACTGCCCGGCGCGCGCGAACCACCCGGACAGGCCCCGCGCGGGCGATTCAGCGTTCCCCATCCGAGCCCACTCTCTTCCGGTTACCGAGGGAAAGACCAGGACACCGGGTAACCCCCGGCCCCGACCGTAAACACTCTGTTCCAGCCCGGCCCGCAGCCTCGGCTCACGGCTGCTGGGAGCCGTGAAACCACCACGGAAGAATCCGAATGGATCATTCGTCCGGGGGCACTCCGTCCCAAGAGACAGAGCACACCGCGAAGCCGCGAGCTGTCCGCCGCGGGGTTCCCGTACGGTCCCCCGCTCCGCCGGTCGGCGCTTCCTGGTCGCGCTCCGGGGCCGGCCGGGATGGACTGGGGGAGTCCGGGAACGGCAGGAGGCCGACACCCCGCCCGGCCCGCGGACCCTCGCGGAGCACAGGGAGCACATACAGGAAAGGCTCATCATGACTGACAAGCCGCTCAATGGTCACCGCGTTCTCGCGCTCGTCACCAATTACGGTGTCGAGCAGGACGAACTGCTCGTCCCCTACAGGCGGTTGCGGGAGGACGGCGCGGACGTCACGGTCGCCGCCGCCTCGACGGACCCCATCCAGACCCTGGTGGGGGACAAGGACCCCGGCGAGACCGTACAGCCCACTGCCACTTTCGACACGGTGGATCCGCTCGCCCACCAACTGCTACTGATCCCCGGCGGCACCATCAACGCCGACAACCTCCGGCTGGATGACAAGGCCATCAGCATCGTCAAGGCGTTCGTGGACTCAGGGCGCCCGGTCGCCGCGATCTGCCACGGCCCCTGGGCCCTGGTGGAGGCAGGAGTGCTGCGGGACAAGACGCTCACTTCCTACCCCTCGGTGCGGACCGACATCCGTAACGCCGGAGCCAAGTCCTGGGTGGACGAACCGGTGGTGAGCGACTCCGAGGGCGGCTACACCCTGGTGACATCCCGGACGCCGAAGGACCTCGACGACTTCCTCGGCGCGGTCGGGAAGGCCCTCGTCGGGCCCTGAGCCGGACGTCCGGACCCACGCGTCGGTGCGCCTACCGCTCGGGAACCCACGGCGTGGTGCTACCACCCGATCTCGTCGGCGCGGCAGATGCGGGCGTTCATGTTGCGCTCCATCATCCGCAGCGCGGCATCGGCCAGGTCTTCGTGGATGTGTGCGACGGCGTCCTGCGGGACGGTGACCTCCAGGTGCCGGATGTGGGCGTCGAGGGCAGAGTAGAGCACGCACTGCTCGGTGACCTGTCCGCAGAGGATCACCTGCTCGATGCCGAGCTGGCTGAGCAGGTAGGAGAGTGGCGTCTCGTAGAAGATCGAGTGCCGCGCCTTCACCACGAACAGCGAGGTGTCGTCCGGCCGGATGGGCTCCACCAGATCCGCGTGCGGGGCCGACAGCGCGGTGTCGACGATCTCGCCGTGGTGCGAGCGCCACTCCCCGAAGTTGTCGTTGACGTAGATCACCGGGATGCCGTCGGCGCGGGCCCGTTCCAGGAGCCGGGCGATCACCGGTACGGCCTCCGCGACCGATGGCAGGAGGAGGCTCGCGTCGGGGTGCTCGTAGGTGTTGATCATGTCGATGACGATGAGCGCGCTCCTGCTCATCCGCCATCACGTTCCTCTCGTACGCAGGTCGTACGCAGCTCATGCGCGCTGCCCCGGTCAGCCGGACGCGGTCTTCGGCCAGCCAGCCGGTCAGCCGCTCAGCCGGTCTGGCAGTGCGGGCACCACACCGTGCTCCGGCCCGAGACGCGGCCCCTGCGCAGTCTCTCGCCACAGCGCGGGCAGGTGGCGGCGCGCTCGTCACGGTGCCCGGTCAGCCAGCTCTTCCTCGGTGGCACGCGGCCGGCGCTCACGGCCGAGCGGACCGTGCGCCTCATGTCCGTGTACAGACGCCCACGTTCCCTCTCGGTCAGCTTTCCCGCCTTGCGGGCCGGGTCCACATGGGCACGCCACAAGATCTCGTCCGCGAGCAGATTGCCGAGGCCCGCCAGATTGGACTGGTCGATGAGGGCCGATTTCACGCCGCCTCTGCGCCGGGCAAGCAGCTGCTCGAACTCCTCGCGGTCGATCTCCGCCGCATCGGGCCCCTGACCGGCCAGCAGGCGGTCCACGTCCTGTGTCCCGGCCAGCCACATTCCTTTGAGCTTGCGCTGGTCGCGGTAGCGGAGCTGATGGTCGTCGTCGAGGGTGAAGACGACGCGGTCATGGGGGTGCGGGCTGTCGTCGGGGCGGCAGCAGACGAACAGGCCCGTCATCCCGAAGTGCACCAGAAGCATGGGGCCGTCGGTACGGGCCAGCAGCCATTTCCCGTGACGCTCGGACATTTCGAAGCGGTGCCCCTCCAGCTCGCCGCTGAACCGGGCGGCGCTCATCCCGTGCAGGACGCCGGTGTCCCGTACCTCGACCCGCTGGATGGTCCGGCCGCCCGCGCACGAGTCCAGGACCTTCCGGAAGGCTTCGACATCGGGCAACTCGGGCATCTGTCGCTCCTCTCGGCGTGGCACCGCCGCCCCCAGCGGTCGCACCGTGCCCCTCCAGCTTTCTGGCGAAGACTGGTCAACGACGGTCACCGATCCGTTAGCGGCCGGTCATCCCCGGGCAGACGGGGGGCGAGGCCGGCACTCCAGCACCGTGGATGCCTCCTCCGTACGGAGAAACGCGCCTTTCGAACATAACAAGCGGCCTTCTCGTACGCACTCCTCGGGCCGATCGCGCTCAGGTCCCGCCGGGATGCGGGGCGCGGCGCAGGGGAGTGGGATGGATGACGACGTTGAGGAGGACATGATGGCTGTCGCCACCTACAGTCTGGTAGCTCTGGACTGCCCCGACCCCGAGACGCTGGCCCGCTTCTACGCGGATGTACTCGGGGGGAGGGTCGAGCGGTACGCGGAGAACTGGTACGACCTTTACGTCCCCGGCGGCGCGCGGATCGCTTTCCAGCGGGCCCCCGGATACCGGCCGCCCGACTGGCCGCAGGCGGGTGACAATTCCCAGCAGGCACACCTGGATTTCGAAGTCGACGACATCGAGCTGGCGCAGGAGCAGGTGCTCGCCCTGGGGGCCACCCCGTTGGATCTGGACGACGCGGACGGTGAGCGCGGGTTCCGGGTCTACGCCGACCCGGTCGGGCATCCCTTCTGCCTCTGCCGACGCTAGGCGGCGGGCGTACGGGACAGGACGGGGCCGATCGCGCCGTCCGAAGCGTAATCGGGCCGTCACCGTCAGGCGAACGCGTCCTGCTCCGGATGCGAGTCCGGTGCAGAAGGGTGAACGATGGAGTGAGGGGTACTGCCGCGTTTTCCCGGCTCGGGCGATGCTCCGGTTCAGCAGCCGACGCACCGCCCGTGAGAGACCGCGGATGCGCGACGTGACGCAAGGAAGTGGGTTCCGATGTCGGACAGATCAGCCGCGGACGTCCACGAAGAGCCGCAGGAGGAGCGCGGGGCGAAGGGGTCTCGCGACACAGGTTCGGACCAACCCTCCGGCGGACCGGTCGACAGGCCGGCCGGCACGGCGGACAAGAAGGCCGACACCTCTGTGCAGCCTCAGAAGTCCTCCCATCCGGACGCGCCCAACCTGCAGTCCGGCGGCGGCTGAGAGGCCCCCGCCGGGGCTTGCGGAGCTGCGGGCCAGCAGAGAGGAGTGACCTGCCGTGACAAGAAAACCGAGCCGCCCCGACGACATGGACACCACGGGCAAGTCCGTACCGCCCTATACCGGGCGCCGGAAGTCGGCCGACACCGAGGCCGAGCCGGGTTCCTCCAGAGGCGGCGCGAAGACCGGCGGCGCGACGGGACCGGTGTCCGACGAGGACATGAAGGCCGCCGAGCCCCACCGTACGAGAGGCGGTGCGACCGGATCGCCCGCCGACGAGAAGCCGGCCGACCGGGCGTCCCGGCGCGCGTCCGGCGAGAAGCCGGAGGACCACGGCACCGGGCCGTCCCACCACCGCGGTACTCCGAGAGCCGAGGACCAGCCCTGACCGGTGGACCCGGACAGGGCGAGGGCAGGCCCGCACCGAAGCGTTTGAACGCTTCGCACGCGGGCCTGCCC
>NZ_JBSHBW010000038.1:0-64177 GCF_053612185.1 Streptomyces sp. NPDC054757 | reverse complement strand
GCCCCCGCGCCCTCAGGGCTGCGGGGGCCTCGCCTCGTGCGGCCCGGGGAGTCTCGCGGAGACCCTGTCGCCGGCTCGAAGATCCGGTCGGCCCGCGGGTTGCGGACATCCATGGGCCTCGACATCGGCGTTCGCTCCATGCTGCGCGACCAGTTGCCGCAGCACCCGCCCGCACCGACGCGCGTACCCGCGCTGAAAGGCCGGAACCAGGGGTCCGGCCGCGCGGGTCCACCAGGCGGCGGGGCGACTGAAGGCAGAGACGGTCAGCCAGGTGACGCCATCGGCCAGCCGCTCGACAACGAACGCTTCTTCACCGCACTCGGGATGCCCGGGCAGGGTGCCGTATCCGAACCCCGTCCACTGGGCGTCCTGCACCGTCCACACCACGCGGCACGGCGCCCGAAGCCGCCAGGAACCCACACCGAGGCCCACGACAACGTCCGTACCCGCGAACGCTGTTGGGGATCGCGACTCGATGGACACGCCTACCGCCCGGTGCATCTGCCAGCTCAGCATGAATGCGCCGGCCCTCCGGACGATGTCTTCGTCCGTGCCCAGCCGGGTACTCACCCGCAATGCCCGGAAGCCCTGGGGGCAGCGGCCGTCGCGGCTCGCGCCTGTCTGTGTATAGGTGAATCCGTCCACCGCCCCACCGTACGGGCCCTCGCCACCTGTGCGTCATCGTTCCGCCCAGGAGCTGACTCCATTCCGGCGGTGGCCGCCGGCCCCTGTTCCTAGGGCTGCGGGGGCCTCGCCTCGTCGTCCCGCCGGAAGCTCTGCAGCAGCCACGACGAGAAGGACCCGGTCACCGCGCCCAGCAGGGCGAGGCCGCACGCCATCATGGCCACCGCCACCAGCCGTCCCAGCAGCGTCACGGGGACCACATCGCCGTAGCCGACCGTCGACAGGGTGGCGGCGGCCCACCACAGGGCGTCGCCGAAGGTGCGGATGGTGGCGCCCGGTGCCTTGTGCTCGCAGCTGTAGACGGCGAGAGCCCCGGCCAGGGCGAGCAGCAGGGCCGAGAGCCCCGCGTACGCGATCACCCGGGCGTAGAGGCTCAGCCGGGGGCCCTCCCGCCGCTGCTGGATCGCGTTGTAGAGGTGCACCATCCGCAGCAGCCGCAGCACCGGGAGGACCACCGCCAGGGTGTCCATCCGGTGTCTGAGCGGGAAGCGCACCCCCTCGCCGCTGATCCTGATCCGTACCGCGTAGTCCAGTACGAAGAGCAGCCAGACCGCCAGGGCCACCCCGAGCGCGGTGCCCCGCAGTACGGGATCGGCGCCCTGCGCGAGCACCCGTACCGCGTAGCTCGTCAGGAAGAGCAGCGCGGCCACGAAGAGCGGGATCTCCGTGCGGTCTTCCCACCGGCTCAGGCGTTCTGCGGGGTCCAGGGCGTCCATCGGGCCAGCATCTCCGCGACGGCTGCCGCCCGCGCCCCGGCGACACGTCGCGAACGGGGGAAGTCATATGCTGCACAGCATGACGAGTGAGCCGGAGCAGCAGATCGGAGTGGGGACGCAGGACGCGTTCCAGCGCCTGTGGACCCCCCACCGGATGGCGTACATCCAGGGGGAGAACAAGCCGAGCGGGCCGGGCTCGGGGGACGACTGTCCGTTCTGCTCGATCCCGTCGAAGTCCGACGAGGACGGCCTTGTCGTGAAGCGCGGCCGGCATGTGTACGCGGTGCTCAACCTCTACCCGTACAACGGCGGGCACCTCATGGTCGTGCCGTTCCGCCATGTCGCCGACTACACGGAGCTGGACGCCGACGAGACGGCTGAGCTGGCCGAGCTGACCAAGCGGGCGATGACCGCGCTGCGGACGGCGTCCGGTGCGCACGGCTTCAACATCGGTATGAACCAGGGGGCGTCGGCGGGTGCCGGTATCGCCGCCCATCTGCACCAGCACGTGGTGCCGCGCTGGGGTGGTGACACCAACTTCATGCCGGTCGTCGGGCACACCAAGGTGCTTCCGCAGCTGCTGGCCGACACCCGGGCGATGCTGGCCGCGGCCTGGCCCGCGTGAGTGCGGGCCGCGCCGGTACGGGGACGTAGCCGGGCGTACGAGAGGGAGAAGGGTCGGGCCCCGGCGGTTGCCGGGGCCCGACCTGTGCTGTCCTCCGTGATGCCGTGGCTCCGGGGCCCTAGCGGTGTTTCCGGGGTGTCACGCGTCGTAGACGTCGGCCTTGCGCGGGGCCGCGTCCTGTACCAGCCCGCTAAGGACGTTCGAGCGGTTGGTGAAGTTGTCGGTGTTCACACCGTGTTCGTCGAGCACCCGCATCGCCGCCGCGTGCACGGCGCGCAGGACCGGGGTGGCCGCCCGCATCGCGTCGTCCGCCATGAAGCGGTGCCGCCAGGGCTTGTCGGCCCAGGCGTGCCGCATCCCGAACGGCTCGGGGAGGGTGATCTTCCCACCGCAGAAGTCGAGGACGGGCGGGAACCAGGTCAGCGGCGCCCGGGCGGCCAGCCGCACCACCTCCGGGGTCTCCACCAGCGGCAGGTTCACCTCCCGCGTCTCCCAGAACTTCACCGCCTTGTTGACCTGCTTGGTCTTGGCCGCCGGCTTGGTGGTGAAGAGTGAGTGCACCGGGCCGAGCGCATGGCCGGTGACCTCGATCCGCAGCGTCTCGTGGAGCACCGTCACCGTGATCATCATGGTGATCACCAACTGGCCGTCCCAGAGGGTGAACTGCACGCCCAGATAGTGGCGGTTGCCGCTGCCGAACTGCTGCTCGTTGCAGATCCGCTGTATCTCGTGGCCCTTGATCTGGAAGGCTTCGACGTCCTCGCCGTCGGGCCGGCTCACCTCGGCCGCGTTCTCACCGACCGGCGCCACGATCCAGTGCTTCACGGACGGGGTGGGGAAGCCCCCGGTGTGCAGCGGGCCGCGCTCCAGCATCCGCAGCCGGTCATGGATCGCCCGGATCACGTCCCAGCTGCGGAAGCCGTGGATCTCGGTGCCCGCCTCGCGGGGCACCAGCTCCTCGGCCAACTGCCAGCTGCCCCATCGGGTGCCCATGCCGAGTATCCCCTTGGGGCCCGCGTAGAACACCGAGTTGGACTGCTGCTCGGCGGTCAGCTTGGCCAGGGACTGGCGCAGCTGCTCGGCCGCCGTCTCGGAGGGGTTGCGCGGGACGGCCTCGGGGATCTTCGGGCCGATACCGCCGCCGGACAGCAGTCCGTCCCAGCGGGACCGCAGATCCACGGCGGTCTTCTCGCAGATCCGCTTGGCCCACACCCAGCCGATGACCGGCGCGACCAGCATCGCCCGCAGATACAGCGCCCCGATACCGCCGAACGGCAGCTTGACGAGGAAGAGCACCGCGAGTCCGCCCACGGCCACCAGAAGTGCGGTGCCCAGGGCCCCCATGCTGCGGTTCCGGGACCCCGACAGGGTGCGCCGCAGCTGGAAGACGCCGAGCCAGATCAGCAGGCCGGGCAGGAACACCAGCCCGAAGACGGCCATCACGATGGTCAGCCGGGTGTCGCGCTCCTTACGGATGCGGGTCGCCGCCAGACAGTGTTCGACGACTGTCTGCGGCTCGGTTCCGAAGGACTGGATGAGCGCCTTCCGGGTGCCCCCGAGCATCCGCACCTGGACGGCGCGGGAGAAGGACTCTCCCAGATTCGGCTCGAAGAGCGAGAACTTGC
The DNA here is from genome assembly GCF_053612185.1 of Streptomyces sp. NPDC054757. Taxonomy (NCBI): domain Bacteria; kingdom Bacillati; phylum Actinomycetota; class Actinomycetes; order Kitasatosporales; family Streptomycetaceae; genus Streptomyces; species Streptomyces sp. NPDC054757. The sequence continues at coordinate 60,527 of NZ_JBSHBW010000038.1, read as the reverse complement.
CCTTCTGCACCGCTGTCTTGTGCCATTCGCTGTTGGCTTTGAGTATCTCGTCGACCGGACTGTCCCGGTAGGCCGCCGACGCGAGGGCGTGGGTCGCCGCGGTCTGGCCCGCCGCCCCCTGGAGCGGGACCTGTGCCCCCGGAATGAAGTCGAATCCGTCGTTCGCCACCACTGCCCCCATCGCCGCACCCAACCGCTGCTGCGGCTGTTCCCAACTACCGTGCCCCGCACACCTGCTGTGCACGGCCCGGGCCGCCCCGCGCCTTCCGTGAGGACCGTGACCTCAGCGTATCCGTGGTGCTCCCCGCGCGTCACGGGGCGACGGAAGGCTGTCCGGCGCACGACCCCGCCCGGCCGGTTCCCGGGGGCGTGCGACGGTCAACAGGGGGCGGACTACGCGGCGTTGTACGCCCCTTCGCGCACCCGGTCGGCCACCTGCGGAGGCATCGGTTCATGACGTACATACGAGCGGCTGAAGTGCCCGGTGCCGTGCGACAGCGACCGCAGATCCACGGCGTACCGCCCGATCTCGATCTCCGGCACCTCGGCCCGCACCAGGGTGCGGCCCGGCAGTGTCTGCTCGGTCCCCACCACCCGGCCGCGCCGCCCGGACAGATCGCTCATCACCGGACCCACGAAGTCGTCGGGGACCTGGACCCGGACGGAGATCACGGGTTCGAGGAGACTGATCGGGGCCCGGTCCGCCGCTTCCCGCAGGGCCAGCGCGCCGGCCGTCTGGAACGCCGCGTCCGAGGAGTCCACGGAGTGGGCCTTGCCGTCCCGGAGAGTGATACGGACATCGGTGAGCGGATGGCCGGATGCGACCCCCCGGGCCGCCTGCGCGCGTACGCCCTTCTCGACGGACGGGATAAACTGCCGCGGCACCGAACCGCCCACGACCCGGTCGACGAACTCGATCCCCGAACCGGACGGCAGCGGTTCCACCTCGATGGCGCAGATCGCGAACTGGCCGTGCCCGCCGGACTGTTTGACATGCCTGCCACGCCCGTCGGCGGGCCCGCCGAACGTCTCGCGCAGCGCCACCCGGTACGGCTCGGCGTCCACCCGTACCCCGTATCTGCTCTGCAGCCGCTCCAGTGCGATGTCCCGCTGTGCCTCGCCGAGACACCACAGGACCAGCTGGTGGGTGTCCGGGTTCTGTTCCAGCCGCATGGTCGGATCCTCGGTGACCAGCCGGGTCAGACCCTGCGAGAGCTTGTCCTCGTCCGCCTTGCCATGAGCGGTGACGGCGAGCGGAAGCAGCGGCTCCGGCAGGGTCCACGCCTCCATCAGCAGCGGCTCGTCCCTGTCGGAGAGCGTGTCGCCGGTCTCCGCCCCGCTCAGACCCGCGACACAGGCGATGTCCCCGGCGGGGCACTCGCTCAGCGGGCTCTGCCGCCGGCCGAAGGGGACCGAGAGCGCCCCGGTCCTCTCGTCCGTGTCCCGGTCGGTGCCGCCGTCGAGGTCCGCCCGGCCGTGGCCCGCCTGGCTGTGGCCGGACACATGCACCGTCTCGTCGGGCCGCAGGGTCCCGGAGAACACCCGTACCAGCGAGAGCCGTCCCACATAGGGGTCGGACGCCGTCTTGATCACCTCGGCGACCAGCGGCCCGCCCGGGTCGCAGCCGGCCGCCGCGTGCGGGGCGCCCTCCGGGGTGGTGACCGCCGGGGCCTCCCGCTCCGGGGGAGCGGGGAAGCCACGGGTGATCAGTTCGAGCAGCTCGACCGTGCCGAGCCCCTGCCGTCCGCCGGGCGGCGCCGGCGCGGCGGCGAGCACCGGGTGGAAGACCCCACGCGCGACCGCACGCTCCAGATCCGCGACGACCGTCCCGACGTCGATCTCCTCGCCGCCCAGATAGCGGTCCATGAGGGTCTCGTCCTCGCTCTCCGCGATGATCCCCTCGATCAGCCGGTTGCGGGCCTCCTCCATCGGCGGCAGCTCGGCCGCCCCGGGCGCGCTCTCCGTACGCTCTCCCGACGCGTAGCCGGACAGCCGCTGGGTGAGCAGCCCGGCGAGGCCCGTCACCGGGGCGTGTCCGTCCGGGCCCGGGGGACCGTACAGCGGCAGGTACAGGGGGAGCACCGCGTCGGGGTCGTCGCCGCCGAAGATCCGCCCGCAGAGCTTTGTCAGCTCCGCGTATCCGGTGCGGGCCGTGTCCAGATGGGTGACCACGATGGCCCGCGGCATCCCGACGGCCGCGCACTCCTCCCAGACCGCACGCGTCGCGCCGTCCACGCTGTCCGCGTCCTGGGCGGCGGATACGACGAACAGGGCCGCGTCGGCCGCCCGCAGGCCGGCCCGCAGCTCGCCGACGAAATCGGCGTAGCCGGGGGTGTCCAGCAGATTGATCTTGATGCCGTCCCATTCGACCGGGACGAGCGAGAGCTGCACCGAGCGCTGTCTGCGCTGTTCGATCTCGTCGTAGTCCGATACGGTCTGGCCGTCCTCCACCCGGCCTGCCCTGCTGACGGCTCCTGCGGTCAGCGCCAGGGCCTCGACCAGCGTGGTCTTGCCGGATCCGCTGTGGCCGACCAGGACCACGTTCCGTACGGAACCGGGCCGGGCGGCCGCCGCCACTCTGCCGGCGGCTCCGGGACGGGTACTCGCCTTGTCGCCCATGAGTGTGCCTCCCGGGTGATGAGGGACGTTGCACGGTGAGGAACGGGGGGCGGACCCAGGGCCAGGGAGCGTGGCGGCACCGGTGACGCCCGCGGTCATTCGAGCTTTCCACCCGGATCGCGGCTCGTCCATACGTACGGCACCGCAGCCTCCCCGAGCGGTCCCGCGGCTGCTCGCGCTGCTGTCCCGCAGCCGCTCCGCGGTGGCCCTGCGACCGCTCTGCCACCCGGCGGGACAGGGCCCGGCGGTGGAGGTCCGCGGTCCTGGCTACGATGGGCCCGCCGGGTGGCCAGCGGGGCCGCGCGGCCCACCGACCCCCCGGGAAGGCCATGCTGAACAAGTACGCGCGTGCATTCTTTACGCGTGTCCTCACGCCGTTCGCCTCATTTCTGCTCCGGATCGGCGTCAGTCCCGACGCGGTGACGCTGACCGGTACGGCCGGGGTGATGGCGGGTGCGCTGGTCTTCTTCCCCAGGGGAGAGTTCTTCTGGGGCACGGTCGTCATCACGCTCTTCGTCTTCTCCGACCTGGTCGACGGCAACATGGCGCGCCAGGCCGGGGTTTCGAGCCGCTGGGGGGCCTTCCTCGACTCGACTCTCGACCGTGTCGCGGACGGGGCGATCTTCTCCGGCCTCGCCCTCTGGTACGCGGGCACCGGCGACAACAACCTGATGTGCGCGGTCACCCTCTTCTGTCTCGCCAGCGGCCAGGTGGTCTCCTACACCAAGGCCCGCGGTGAGTCGATCGGTCTGCCGGTCGCGGTGAACGGGCTGATCGAGCGGGCCGAGCGACTGGTCATCTCGCTCGTCGCCGCCGGTTTCGCGGGGCTGCACAAGTTCGGGGTGCCCGGGATCCAGATCCTGCTGCCGATCGCGCTGTGGATCGTGGCGGTGGGCAGCCTGATCACCCTGGTGCAGCGGGTCGTGACCGTACGCAGGGAGTCCGCCGAGGCCGACGCGGCGGCCGCCGCCGAAGCCTCCGCGCACGGCAGCGGGGCGGTATGAGGGAGCGGCTGACGGACGCCCTGTACGGACTCGGCTGGGGCGCGGTCAAGAAGCTGCCGGAACCGGTCGCCACCGGGCTCGGCCGGCGGATCGCGGACACGGTCTGGAGGCGGCGCGGCAAGAGTGTGCTGCGGCTTGAGTCCAATCTGGCCCGGGTGGTGCCGGAAGCCGGTCCTGCCCGGCTCGCCGAGCTGTCCCGGGCCGGGATGCGGTCGTACATGCGGTACTGGATGGAGTCCTTCCGGCTGCCCGCCTGGAGCCCCGGCCGGATCCGCGGCGGCTTCGACCCCGAGGGCCTGCACCATCTGACGGACGGGCTCGCCGCGGGCAAGGGCGTGATACTCGCCCTGCCGCACATGGGCAACTACGACCTCGCGGGCGCCTGGGTCACCACCAAGTTGGGGGTGCCCTTCACCACGGTCGCCGAGCGGCTCAAGCCGGAGACCCTCTACGACCGGTTCGTCGCCTACCGCGAGGGCCTGGGCATGGAGGTCCTGCCGCACACCGGCGGCTCCGCCTTCGGCACGCTGGCCAGGCGGCTGCGGGACGGTGGTCTGGTCTGCCTGGTCGCCGACCGCGACCTCTCCGCGTCGGGCGTCGAGGTCCGGTTCTTCGGCGAGGCGACCCGGATGCCCGCGGGCCCCGCCCTGCTCGCCCAGCAGACCGGGGCGCTGCTGCTCCCGGTCACCCTCTGGTACGACGGTTCACCCGTCATGCGCGGCCGTGTCCACCCGCCCGTCGACGTACCCGCCGCGGGCACGCGTGCCGAGAAGACCTCGGTGATGGCGCAGGCGCTCGCCGACGCCTTCGCCACCGGAATCGCCGAGCACCCCGAGGACTGGCACATGCTCCAGCGCCTCTGGCTCGCCGACCTGGAGCCCCGTCAGGAGCCCTCGTGAAGATCGGCATTGTCTGTCCGTACTCCTGGGACGTCCCCGGCGGTGTCCAGTTCCACATCAGGGACCTCGCGGAACACCTGAACGGCCTGGGCCACCAGGTGTCCGTACTGGCCCCCTCCGACGACGAGACCCCGCTGCCGCCGTACGTGGTCTCCGCGGGCCGGGCCGTCCCCGTCCCGTACAACGGCTCGGTCGCCCGGCTCAACTTCGGCTTCCTGTCCGCGGCCCGGGTGCGGCGCTGGCTGCACGACGGCACCTTCGACGTGATCCACATCCATGAGCCCACCTCGCCCTCGCTGGGGCTGCTCACCTGCTGGGCCGCGCAGGGGCCGATCGTGGCGACCTTCCACACCTCCAACCCGCGCTCCCGGGCGATGATCGCCGCGTATCCGATCCTGCAGCCCGCGCTGGAGAAGATCTCGGCCCGGATCGCCGTGAGCGAGTACGCGCGCAGGACCCTGGTCGAGCATCTGGGGGGCGACGCGGTCGTCATCCCCAACGGCGTCGACGTCGGGTTCTTCGAGCGGGCCGAGCCCAAGGCCGAGTGGCAGGGAGCGACCATCGGTTTCATCGGGCGGATCGACGAGCCGCGCAAGGGGCTGCCCGTGCTGATGCGGGCGCTGCCGAAGATCCTCGCCGAGTGCCCGGACACCCGGCTGCTGGTCGCCGGGCGGGGTGACGAGAAGGAGGCGGTCGCCTCGCTGCCCGAGGAGATGAGGCGGCGGGTCGAGTTCCTCGGCATGGTCAGTGACGAGGACAAGGCCCGGCTGCTGCGCAGCGTCGATGTCTATGTCGCGCCCAACACCGGTGGCGAGAGCTTCGGGATCATCCTCGTCGAGGCGATGTCGGCGGGTGCCCCGGTGCTCGCGAGCGACCTGGACGCGTTCGCCCAGGTCCTGGACCAGGGCGCCGCGGGCGAACTCTTCGCCAACGAGGACGCGGACGCGCTGGCCGCGTCCGCCGTGCGGCTGCTGGGCGACCGCGAGCGCCGGGAGGGGCTGCGCCGGCGGGGCAGCGCACATGTGCGGCGCTTCGACTGGTCGACGGTCGGGGCGGACATCCTGGCGGTGTACGAGACGGTGACCGACGGCGCCGCGTCGGTCGACACCGACGAACGGGTCGGCCTGCGCGCCCGGTTCGGCCTCGCCAGGGACTGACGGGGGCCGGGCCCGGACGCACCTGACGGGCCGTCAGGTTCGGTCGGCGTCGTGCGATGCCGTGGGATCCGGCTGAGCTCCCGCCGCCTCCGCCGGGGCGGGCGTCCGGGTGCGGCGGACCGGTAGCCTTTCGGCCCGTGACCGTATCCCTGATCATCTGGATCGTCCTCGCGTTCGTCGCTGTCGGTCTGTACCTGAGCTGGACCGCCGGGCGGCTCGACCGGCTGCACGCACGGATCGACGCCGCGCGCGCAGCCCTCGACGCACAGCTGCTGCGCCGCGCGTCGGTGGCCCAGGAGCTGGCCACGTCCGGGGTGCTCGACCCCGCGGCCTCGATCGTCCTCTACGAGGCGGCGCACGCGGCCCGGCAGTCCGAGGAGGAGCACCGCGAGGTGGCCGAGAGTGAACTCAGCCAGGCGCTGCGGGCCGTCTTCGGTGAGACGGCGCAGGTCGGGGCCGTACGGTCGGCGCCCGGCGGTGAAGAGGCGGCCGATGAGCTGGCCGCCGCCGTCCGGCGGGTGCCGATGGCCAGGCGCTTCCACAACGACGCGGTGCGGGCCGCCCGGGCCCTGCGCACCCACCGTAAAGTCCGCTGGTTCCGGCTCGCGGGGCACGCGCCGTTCCCGCTGGCCTTCGAGATGGACGACGAGCCCCCGGCGGCGCTGGCCGACCGGCCGGGCAGCCAGGCGTACTGACGCGCGGCGTCGCCGGCGCGGCCGGCGGGCGGACGGCCGGGCGCGGTGTGGCACGGCAGCAGGCTTCCGGACAGTCCGGTCCACGGCACGTACTCCTCATGGCGCGTACTTTTCACTGAACGTTCTTGTGGAACGATCCACCGGCTGCTCATTGGCCCTTGCAGTGGACTGGTCCCCAGGGGTTACCTCACTGGAGCAAGAACTCTCTTCCCCGAGTGAGGTAGCCCGTGTCCAGCAGTACGCACTCCACCACTTCCCCCGCCGAGACCCCGGCGACCGGCACCGCGCGCGTCAAGCGCGGTATGGCCGAGCAGCTCAAGGGCGGCGTGATCATGGACGTGGTCGACGCCGAGCAGGCGAAGATCGCCGAGGACGCCGGCGCCGTGGCCGTCATGGCCCTGGAGCGGGTTCCCGCCGACATCCGCAAGGACGGCGGAGTGGCCCGGATGTCCGACCCGAACATGATCGAGGAGATCATCTCGGCCGTCTCCATCCCGGTCATGGCCAAGTCGCGCATCGGCCACTTCGTCGAGGCCCAGGTGCTGCAGTCGCTCGGCGTCGACTACATCGACGAGTCCGAGGTGCTGACCCCGGCCGACGAGGTCAACCACAGCGACAAGTTCGCCTTCACGACGCCGTTCGTCTGCGGTGCCACCAACCTGGGCGAGGCCCTGCGCCGGATCGCCGAGGGCGCGGCCATGATCCGCTCCAAGGGCGAGGCCGGCACCGGCAACGTCGTCGAGGCCGTCCGTCACCTGCGCCAGATCAAGAACGAGATCGCCCGGCTGCGCGGCTACGACAACAACGAGCTGTACGCGGCGGCCAAGGACCTGCGCGCCCCGTACGAGCTGGTCAAGGAGGTCGCCGGGCTCGGCAGGCTGCCCGTCGTGCTCTTCTCGGCGGGCGGCGTCGCCACCCCGGCCGACGCGGCGCTGATGCGTCAGCTCGGCGCCGAGGGCGTCTTCGTCGGCTCCGGCATCTTCAAGTCCGGTGACCCGGCCAAGCGGGCCGCCGCCATCGTCAGGGCCACCACCTTCTTCGACGACCCGAAGGTCATCGCCGACGCCTCGCGCAACCTGGGCGAGGCCATGGTCGGCATCAACTGCGACACCCTGCCCGAGACCGAGCGTTACGCGAACCGGGGCTGGTGATGGACGTTCCCGTCATCGGTGTCCTCGCTCTCCAGGGCGATGTACGGGAGCACCTGGCCGCGATCGCCGCAGCGGGCGCCCGGGGCACCCAGGTCCGGCGCCCCGATGAGCTCGACGCGGTCGACGGCCTGGTCGTCCCGGGCGGCGAGTCCACCACCATGTCCAAGCTGGCCGCCCTGTTCGGCATGGTGGAGCCGCTGCGCGAGCGGATCGCGGCCGGGCTGCCGGTGTACGGGACCTGCGCCGGGATGATCATGCTCGCCGACAAGATCCTCGACCCGCGCTCGGGCCAGGAGACCTTCGGCGGGATCGAGATGATCGTCCGGCGCAACGCCTTCGGACGCCAGAACGAGTCCTTCGAGGCGGCCGTCGAGATCCCCGAGATCCCGGGCGGGCCCGTCGACGGCGTCTTCATCCGGGCCCCCTGGGTCGAGTCGGTGGGCGCCGGGGTCCAGGTGCTCGCGGAGCACGGCGGCCATATCGTCGCGGTGCGCCAGGGCCGCGTCCTGGCCACGTCGTTCCACCCGGAGCTGACCGGCGACCACCGGCTGCACCGGTACTTCGCGGACATGGTGCGGGACGCCGGGTGACCGGCGCCCGGTAGGATCTCTGGCGTTCGTCCAGGAAATGGTTACGCGAAGGAGACAGGCAGATGTCCGGCCACTCTAAATGGGCTACGACGAAGCACAAGAAGGCCGTGGTTGACGCCAAGCGCGGCAAGCTCTTCGCGAAGATGATCAAGAACATCGAGGTCGCGGCCCGCACGGGCGGCGCCGACGTGTCCGGCAATCCGACCCTCTTCGACGCCATCCAGAAGGCCAAGAAGAGCTCGGTGCCGAACAAGAACATCGACTCCGCGGTCAAGCGCGGCGCCGGTCTCGAAGCCGGTGGCGCCGACTACGAGACGATCATGTACGAGGGCTACGGACCGAACGGCGTCGCGGTGCTCATCGAGTGCCTCACGGACAACCGCAACCGCGCCGCGTCGGACGTGCGCGTCGCGATGACCCGCAACGGCGGCAGCATGGCCGACCCGGGCTCCGTGTCGTACCTGTTCAACCGCAAGGGCGTCGTGGTCGTCCCCAAGGCCGGGCTCACCGAGGACGACGTCCTGGGGGCGGTGCTCGACGCCGGAGCCGAGGAGGTCAACGACCTGGGCGAGGCCTTCGAGGTGCTCTCCGAGGCCACCGACATGGTCGCGGTCCGCACCGCGCTCCAGGAGGCGGGCATCGACTACGACTCGGCCGAGGCCAACTTCATGCCGACCATGCAGGTCGAGCTGGAGGAAGAGGGCGCCCGCAAGATCTTCAAGCTGATCGACGCGCTGGAGGACAGCGACGACGTGCAGAACGTCTTCGCCAACTTCGATGTCTCGGACGAGGTCATGGAGAAGATCGACGCCTGACGGGCGTTCAGCACCACGGTACGTACGGACGGGCCGCCGGGGACACACCCCCGTCGGCCCGTACGTGTTCCCTCTGTTGTCGGTGCCACCCGATAGCCTGCGACAACGCAGGAACACATGGTCGAACGGCGCTGTTTGTTCGGCAGGCAGCAGCCAGGCAGCAGCCAGGCAGCAGGCATGGCGGCAGGCATGAGGGAGCATGAAGGAGGGGGCACCGTGCGGGTACTCGGCGTGGACCCGGGGCTGACACGCTGTGGCGTCGGCGTCGTCGAGGGGGTGGCGGGCCGCCGGCTGACCATGCTCGGGGTGGGGGTCGTCCGGACGCCCGCCGATGCCGAGCTGGGGCCGCGGCTGGTCGCCATCGAGCGCGGCATCGAGGAGTGGCTGGACGAGCACCGGCCCGAAGTCGTCGCCGTGGAGCGGGTGTTCAGCCAGCACAACGTCAGCACGGTGATGGGCACCGCACAGGCCAGCGCGGTCGCGATGCTCTGTGCGTCCCGTCGCGGCATCCCCGTCGCGCTGCACACCCCCAGCGAGGTCAAGGCCGCCGTCTCCGGCAGCGGCCGGGCCGAAAAGGACCAGGTCGGGGCGATGGTGACCCGGCTGCTGCGGCTGGACGCGCCGCCCAGACCGGCCGACGCCGCCGACGCGCTGGCACTCGCCATCTGCCACATCTGGCGGGCCCCCGCCCAGAACAGGCTCCAGCAGGCCGTCGCCGCCCACCGCACGCTGAAAGGCCGTACCGCATGATCGCCTTCGTCTCCGGACCTGTGGCCGCCCTGGCCCCGGCCACCGCCGTCATCGAGGTCGGCGGGATCGGTATGTCGGTCCAGTGCACCCCGGACACCCTGTCCACGCTGCGCATCGGCCAGCAGGCCAGGCTCGCCACCTCGCTCGTGGTGCGGGAGGACTCCCTCACGCTCTACGGCTTCGCCGACGACGACGAACGTCAGACCTTCGAGCTCCTCCAGACCGCGAGCGGCGTCGGCCCCCGGCTCGCCCAGGCCATGCTCGCGGTGCACTCGCCGGACGCCCTGCGGATCGCCGTGGCCGGCGGTGACGAGAGAGCGCTGACCGCCGTCCCCGGCATCGGCAAGAAGGGCGCCCAGAAGCTCCTCCTCGAACTCAAGGACCGGCTCGGAGCCCCGCTCGGCACCAGCACCGCCCACCTCGCAGCGCAGCGCACCGCATCCGGACCCGCGCCGTGGAGCGAGCAGCTGCACTCGGCGCTGGTCGGCCTCGGCTACGCGCCGCGTGACGCGGAGGAGGCCGTCGCCGCCGTCACCCCGCAGGCCGAGGCCACCGGCGAGCCGAACGTGGGCGCACTCCTCAAGGCCGCCCTGCAGACCCTCAACCGCGCCCGCTGATCGAGAGACCCGCCATGCTGCCTCCCCAGAACGAGTGGGACGACACCGCCCCCGGCGCCGAAGAGCGCCTGGTGGGAGCCGCCGCCGACGGTGAGGACCAAGCCGTCGAGGCCGCGCTGCGCCCCAAGGGCCTGGACGAGTTCGTGGGACAGGAGAAGGTCAGGCTCCAGCTCGACCTGGTCCTGCGGGCCGCCAGGCAGCGCGGCGCCACCGCCGACCACGTCCTGCTCTCCGGCGCCCCCGGCCTGGGCAAGACCACTCTTTCGATGATCATCGCCGCCGAGATGGGCGCTCCCATCCGGATCACGTCCGGCCCCGCCATCCAGCACGCCGGAGATCTCGCGGCGATCCTCTCCTCCCTCCAGGAGGGCGAGGTCCTCTTCCTCGACGAGATCCACCGGATGTCCAGGCCGGCCGAGGAGATGCTCTACATGGCGATGGAGGACTTCCGGGTCGACGTCATCGTCGGCAAGGGCCCCGGGGCCACCGCCATCCCGCTGGAACTGCCGCCCTTCACCCTGGTCGGCGCCACCACCAGGGCGGGTCTGCTCCCGCCGCCGCTCCGCGACCGCTTCGGCTTCACCGGGCACATGGAGTTCTACGAACCGGCCGAGCTGGAGCGCGTCGTCCACCGCTCGGCCCGGCTGCTCGACGTCGAGATCGGCGAGGACGGCGCAGCCGAGATCGCCGGACGCTCCCGGGGCACCCCCCGGATCGCCAACCGGCTGCTGCGCCGGGTCCGCGACTACGCCCAGGTCGAGGCCGACGGAGTGATCACCAGAGAGATCGCCCGTACGGCGCTCGCGGTGTACGAGGTTGACGCCCGCGGGCTCGACCGGCTGGACCGGGCGGTGCTCCAGGCCCTGCTCAAGCTGTTCGGCGGCGGGCCGGTGGGGCTCTCCACCCTGGCCGTCGCCGTGGGCGAGGAGCGTGAGACGGTCGAGGAGGTCGCCGAGCCGTTCCTGGTCCGCGAAGGGCTGCTGGCCCGCACCCCGCGCGGCCGGGTCGCCACCCCGGCGGCCTGGGCGCATCTGGGACTCGTACCCCCGCAGGGGGGCGCGGGAGGCGCCCCGGGAAAGGGACAAGCGGGTCTGTTCGGGACGTGAGAAGACGCGGGGATGCCCGGAGCGGAACCCGGGTGCCATGCTGGGCGTTGTTCCATTGATGCGGACTCGCTTAGACTCCGCCGATGCCGCCCTTCCAGGACGGCATGCCCCGCCCCCGAAGATCAGGCCGCGATCCAGCGCGGTCGTGCGAAGGAAGTTCCCTCCCGTGAGTCTCGTGACCCTCCTCCCCTTCATCGTGCTCATCGGGGCCATGTTCCTGATGACCCGGTCCGCCAAGCGGAAGCAGCAGGCGGCTGCGACGATGCGCAATGAGATGCAGCCCGGCACCGGCGTCCGGACGATCGGGGGCATGTACGCCACCGTCAAGGAGATCAACGAAGACTCGGTCCTCCTGGAGATCGCGCCCGGCGTCCACGCCGTCTACGGCAAGAACGCGATCGGCGCGGTCCTCGACGACGCCGAGTACAACCGCATCGTCCACGGTGAGACCGCCATCGTTCCCGACGACGCCTCCTCGCTGACCGAGCTCGACGACGCCAAGGTCGACCTGGGCAAGCACGAGACCCCGGACACCGACGCCGACGCGTCCGACGACACCGACGAGGCCGCCGCCGCGTCCGAAGGCAAGGCCGACAAGGCCGGCGAGAGCGACAAGTCCGAGAAGAAGAACGACGGCGAGGGCGAAGCGAAGTAGCACCGACGGGGACCGCCGGTGGAGCCCGCGGGCTCCACCGGCGATCCCCGAGACCGTGCACTGCTACAGCGGAGCAGGTCCCCCCATCACTTCGTGGCCGCTCACAGCGCATACCCGGCGCGGGCGGTAGGACAGGGAGAATCGACAAGGTGGCAGCACCGAACAAGGGCCGAAGGCAGACGGGAGCCCAGGGCAAGCCCGGGCGGTCCCTGGCCCTGATCCTGATCGCCATGGTTGCGCTCGTCGGCGGGATGTTCTGGTCGAAGCAGGTCACGCCGCGTCTCGGCATCGACCTCGCGGGCGGTACGAGCATCACGCTCCAGGCGAAGCCCCAGCCGGGCAAGCCCAACGCGATCAACCAGAAGAACATGAACACCGCGGTCAGCATCATCGAGCGCCGTGTCAACGGACTCGGCGTCTCCGAGGCCGAGGTCCAGACGCAGGGCAAGGACCACATCGTCGTCAACATCCCCAAGGGGACGAACGAGAAGCAGGCGAGGCAGCAGGTCGGCACCACCGCCCAGCTGTACTTCCGCCCTGTGGTCACGGTCGCCGCCGGGAAGCCGACGCCCGCGGGCAAGCCCTCCACCACGCCCTCCCCGAGCGCCTCGTCGAAGGCCAAGGACAAGTCGTCCTCGTCCTCGAAGAACACCGCTTCGCCCTCCTCATCCACCCAGGGCCGTGCGGTCACCGACGCGCTGAAGTCCGGGCCCACGCCCGACCCGTCGTCGTCCAAGTCCACGTCCGACGCCACCCCGTCGCCCGCCGACACCGCGGCCGCCGCCAAGCTCCAGAAGAAGTTCGCGGCGCTGGACTGCTCCACCAAGGCCGGACGTGCCAAGGCCGGCGGCGACAACGTCAAGCCCAGCGACCCGACCGTGGCGTGCAGCGACACCGGTGACGCGAAGTACATCCTCGACGCAGCGGCCGTCGACGGCACCGACGTCTCCGGTGCCAAGGCGGTCATCGACCAGCAGCAGGGCCAGTGGATCGTCCAGATGGACTTCACCGGCAAGGGCTCGAAGAAGTTCCAGGCGATCACCAGCAAGCTCTCGAAGCAGCAGCAGCCGCAGAACCAGTTCGCCATCGCGCTCGACGGCTCCGTGGTCTCCGCGCCCAGCGTGAGCCAGACGCTCAGCGGCAGCGCCCAGATCTCCGGCAGCTTCACCCAGCAGTCGGCCGAGGACCTGGCCAACGTGCTCTCCTACGGTGCGCTCCCGCTCTCCTTCAAGGAGGAGACCGTCACCACGGTGACCGCGGCGCTCGGTGGCGAGCAGCTCCAGGCCGGCCTGATCGCCGGTGCGATCGGCCTCGCGCTGGTCATCGTCTACCTGGTGGCCTACTACCGCGGCCTCTCGTTCATCGCGATCCTCAGCCTCCTGGTCTCCGCGATCCTCACGTACACACTGATGGCGCTGCTCGGCAAGGGCATCGGCTTCGCACTCAACCTGCCCGCGGTGTGTGGTGCGATCGTTGCGATCGGTATCACCGCGGACTCGTTCATCGTCTACTTCGAACGCATCCGTGACGAGATCCGCGAAGGCCGTACCCTGCGGCCCGCCGTCGAGCGCGCCTGGCCGCGCGCCCGCCGCACCATCCTGGTGTCGGACTTCGTGTCGTTCCTCGCCGCGGCCGTGCTGTACATCGTGACCGTCGGCAAGGTGCAGGGCTTCGCGTTCACGCTGGGTCTGACCACGCTGCTCGACATCGCGGTGGTCTTCCTCTTCACCAAGCCGGTCATGACCCTGCTGGCCCGGAGGAAGTTCTTCTACAGCGGCCACCCGTGGTCCGGCCTCGACCCGAAGCGGCTCGGCGCCAAACCCCCGCTCCGCCGCTCCCGCGGTGGTTCCACCGCCGCCTCCTCCGCTCCCACCGACCCGAAGGAGGCGTGACATGTCGCGACTCGGCAGCATGGGCGCCCGGCTGTACCGCGGCGAGGTCGGCTACGACTTCGTGGCCAAGCGCAGGATCTGGTACGGCATCTCCATCCTCATCACCATCACGGCCATCGTCGGCCTGGCGGTACGGGGTCTGAACCTGGGCATCGAGTTCCAGGGCGGCGCGGTCTTCACCACCACCCAGAGCACCAGCGTCTCCGTGGAGCACGCCCAGGACTCGGCGGAGAAGCTCTCCGGACATGACGCGACCGTCCAGAAGCTGGGCAACGGCGGTATCCGGATCCAGGTCTCCGGGATCGGCACCGGCACGGCCGACAAGATCCACGACTCGCTCGCCAAGGAACTGAACCTCCCGGTCGACAAGATCGCCGCCGATGTGGTCGGCCCCAGCTGGGGCGAGACGATCGCCAACAAGGCCTGGGAGGGCCTGGCGATCTTCATGGTGCTCGTCGTGGTCTATCTGGCCATCGCCTTCGAGTGGCGGATGGCCCTCGCCGCCCTGGTCGCCCTGATCCACGACCTCACCATCACGGTCGGGATCTACGCGCTCGTCGGCTTCGAGGTCACCCAGGGCACCGTGATCGGACTGCTGACCATCCTCGGTTACTCCCTCTACGACACCGTCGTCGTCTTCGACGGTCTCAAGGAGGCATCGAAGGACATCAGGAAGCAGACCCGCTTCACCTACAGCGAGATCGCCAACCGCAGCCTCAACGGCACCCTGGTGCGTTCCATCAACACCACGGTCGTCGCCCTGCTCCCGGTGGCGGGCCTGCTCTTCATCGGCGGCGGCTTCCTCGGCGCCGGCATGCTGAACGACATCTCGCTCGCCCTGTTCGTCGGTCTCGCGGCCGGTGCGTACTCCTCGATCTTCATCGCCACCCCGCTCGTCGCCGACCTCAAGGAACGCGACCCGGCGATGAAGGCCCTCAAGAAGCGCGTGCTCGCCAAGCGGGCCGCCGCAGCCAAGGCCGACCCGGCCGGCCGGGACGGCGACGGCGCGGAGCCGCAGGACGACGTCCCCGGCACCCCGGCCCCGGCCGGCGCCGTGGCCGGCAGCCGGCGCCCGCCCGCCCCGCGGGGCCGCGGCCGCACCCAGGGGAAGCGACGATGACCAGCACGGAGAGTCTCCAGGACCTGCTGCTCAGCAGGATCAGGGATGTGCCGGACTATCCGCAGCCGGGAGTGGTGTTCAAGGACATCACCCCGCTCCTCGCGGATCCGGTGGCCTTCACGGCGCTGACCGGCGCCCTCGCGGAGCTCTGTCTGCGCCACGGCGCCACGAAGATCGTCGGCCTTGAGGCACGCGGCTTCATCCTGGCCGCACCGGTCGCGGTCCGCGCCGGAATCGGCTTCATCCCGGTCCGAAAGGCCGGGAAGCTGCCGGGCGCGACGCTCTCCCAGACGTACGAGCTGGAGTACGGCAGCGCCGAGATCGAGGTGCATGCCGAGGACCTCAGCGCCGACGACCGCGTCATGGTCATCGACGACGTGCTCGCCACCGGCGGCACAGCCGAGGCCTCGCTCGGCCTGATCCGGCGGGCCGGCGCACAGGTCGTCGGGGTGTCCGTACTGATGGAGCTGGGCTTCCTCGACGGGCGTGCCCGGCTGGAGCCGGCCCTCCACGGAGCCCCGCTGGATGCCCTGATCACGGTCTGATCAGTACGCCGTACCCCTGAGGCGGGCCCCCGGAATGCCGGGCGGTCCGCCTCTCGCGTACGGTGCCCGCACCGGCCCGGGGCGAGCCGATCGCCGGGGATCGTTACCATGGGCTTCCGGACCGAACACCGGGACCCGGACTCTCCCCCAGGCTCCGTCCGGGGGACCCCCAGAGGAGCGCCCTTGCCAGACGAGGACCGGCCCGCAGCCGCCGCACAGCCCGAGAAGCAGGACCAGAAGGCCGCGGCGGCCCCAGCGACGCCCGAGAAGCCACCGGCCGGGCAGCCGAAGCCCTCGGCCCCCGTGGTGCGCCCCGGCGGCGCGGCTCCCCTCTCGACGCCCAAGCCCGCCACCCAGGCCCCGGCGCCTGGGCAGGCCGCGCAGGGCGCCACCGCCCGCCCGGCACCGCAGAGCCCCACACCGCAGAGCCCCGCAGCACGCTCCGGTGGCTCGTCCAACCGGGTCAGGGCCAGGCTCGCCCGGCTGGGCGTACAGCGCTCGTCGCCGTACAACCCGGTGCTCGAACCGCTGCTGCGGGCCGTACGCGGCAACGACCCCAAGATCGAGTCCGCGACCCTGCGGCAGATCGAGCGTGCCTACCAGGTGGCCGAGCGCTGGCACCGCGGGCAGAAGCGCAAGAGCGGCGACCCGTACATCACCCACCCGCTCGCCGTCACCACGATCCTCGCCGAGCTGGGCATGGACCCGGCGACCCTGATGGCGGGGCTGCTGCACGACACCGTCGAGGACACCGAGTACGGCCTGGACACCCTGCGCCGCGACTTCGGCGACCAGGTCGCCCTCCTCGTCGACGGCGTCACCAAGCTCGACAAGGTCAAGTTCGGTGAGGCCGCGCAGGCCGAGACCGTACGCAAGATGGTCGTCGCCATGGCCAAGGACCCGCGGGTCCTGGTCATCAAGCTCGCCGACCGGCTGCACAACATGCGCACCATGCGGTACCTCAAGCGGGAGAAGCAGGAGAAGAAGGCCCGCGAGACGCTGGAGATCTACGCTCCGCTCGCCCACCGCCTGGGCATGAACACCATCAAGTGGGAGCTGGAGGACCTCGCCTTCGCGATCCTCTACCCCAAGATGTACGACGAGATCGTGCGGCTGGTCGCCGAGCGGGCGCCCAAGCGCGACGAGTACCTCGCCATAGTGACCGACGAGGTCCAGGCCGATCTGCGCGCCGCCCGCATCAAGGCCACCGTCACCGGGCGGCCCAAGCACTACTACAGCGTCTACCAGAAGATGATCGTGCGGGGCCGCGACTTCGCCGAGATCTACGACCTGGTGGGCATCCGTATCCTCGTCGACACCGTCCGCGACTGCTACGCGGCGCTCGGCACCGTCCATGCCCGGTGGAACCCGGTCCCGGGGCGGTTCAAGGACTACATCGCGATGCCCAAGTTCAACATGTACCAGTCGCTGCACACCACGGTGATCGGTCCCAGCGGCAAGCCCGTCGAGCTCCAGATCCGCACCTTCGACATGCACCGCCGCGCCGAGTACGGCATCGCCGCGCACTGGAAGTACAAGCAGGAGGCCGTTGCGGGCGCGTCCAAGGTACGCACCGACGCCCCGAAGAGCTCCGGCAAAGGTTCCCGCCAGGACACCGTCAACGACATGGCCTGGCTGCGCCAGCTGCTCGACTGGCAGAAGGAGACCGAGGACCCCAGCGAGTTCCTGGAGTCGCTGCGCTTCGACCTGTCGCGCAACGAGGTCTTCGTGTTCACGCCGAAGGGCGATGTCATCGCGCTGCCCGCCGGGGCGACCCCGGTGGACTTCGCGTACGCCGTCCACACGGAGGTCGGCCACCGGACGATAGGGGCCCGGGTCAACGGGCGGCTCGTCCCGCTCGAATCGACCCTGGACAACGGTGACCTGGTCGAGGTCTTCACCTCCAAGGCCGCCGGCGCCGGACCCTCCAGGGACTGGCTCGGCTTCGTCAAGTCGCCCCGGGCGCGCAACAAGATCCGCGCCTGGTTCTCCAAGGAGCGCAGGGACGAGGCGATCGAGCAGGGCAAGGACTCCATCGCGCGGGCCATGCGCAAGCAGAACCTGCCGATCCAGCGCATCCTCACCGGCGACTCGCTCGTCACGCTGGCACACGAGATGCGTTACCCGGACATCTCCTCGCTGTACGCGGCGATCGGCGAGGGCCATGTCGCGGCGCAGGGCGTCGTACAGAAGCTGGTGCAGGCGCTCGGCGGCGAAGAGGCGGCCAACGAGGACATCGCCGAGAGCACACCGCCGTCGCACGGCCGCAGCAAGCGGCGCGCCAACGCGGACCCCGGGGTGGTCGTCAAGGGCGTCGACGACGTCTGGGTGAAGCTCGCCCGGTGCTGCACGCCCGTCCCCGGCGACCCCATCATCGGGTTCGTGACCCGGGGGAGCGGGGTCTCCGTGCACCGTGCCGACTGCGTCAATGTCGACTCGCTCTCACAGCAGCCCGAACGGATCCTCGACGTCGAGTGGGCCCCGACCCAGTCCTCGGTCTTCCTGGTCGCCATCCAGGTCGAGGCGCTGGACCGCTCCCGGCTGCTCTCGGACGTCACCCGCGTCCTCTCCGACCAGCACGTGAACATCCTGTCGGCGGCGGTCCAGACCTCCCGCGACCGGGTGGCCACCTCACGCTTCACCTTCGAGATGGGCGACCCGAAGCACCTCGGACACGTCCTGAAGGCGGTACGGGGTGTGGAGGGCGTCTACGACGTCTACCGGGTGACATCGGCCCGCAGGCCCTGACAGCCCGCACACCCTGACCACTCGCAGGCCCTGACAAACCGCAGCCCGGAGTCGGCCCGGGACAGCAGACGGACACGGGGTACGGCGAAGGGCCCTCCGCCCGATGCGGAGGGCCCTTCGCTCATGACCAGGTTCGGGTGCTGCTCAGCCCCCGAACTCCTCCAGGCCCTTCATCGCCTGGTCGAGCAGCGCCTGCCGGCCCTCCAGCTCACGCGCGAGCTTGTCGGCCTTGGCGTTGTTGCCCGCCGCACGCGCGGTGTCGATCTGCTTGCGCAGCTTGTCGACCGCGTCCTGCAGCTGACCCGTCAGACCCGCGGCGCGCGCCCGCGCCTCCGGGTTGGTGCGCCGCCACTCGGTCTCCTCGGCCTCCTGGAGCGCGCGCTCCACCGTGTGCATCCGGCCCTCGACCTTCGGCCGGGCGTCACGCGGTACGTGGCCGACGGCCTCCCAGCGCTCGTTCAGCGCCCGGAAAGCGGCCCTCGCCGACTTGAGGTCCCGCACCGGGAGCAGCTTCTCGGCCTCGGCCGCGAGCTCCTCCTTCAGCTTGAGGTTCTCGGACTGCTCGGCGTCCCGCTCGGCGAAGACCTCGCTGCGGGCCGCGAAGAAGACGTCCTGGGCGCCGCGGAAGCGGTTCCACAGATCGTCCTCGGCCTCGCGCTGAGCGCGGCCCGCGGCCTTCCACTCGGTCATCAGATCGCGGTAACGGGCCGCGGTGGCACCCCAGTCGGTCGAGCCGGAGAGCGACTCCGCCTCGGTGACCAGCTTCTCCTTGGCCTTGCGGGCGTCCTCGCGCTGGGCGTCCAGCGAGGCGAAGTGCGCCTTGCGCCGCTTGGAGAACGCCGACCTGGCGTGCGAGAAGCGGTGCCACAGCTCGTCGTCGGACTTGCGGTCGAGCCGGGGAAGGCCCTTCCAGGTGTCCACCAGCGCCCGCAGCCGCTCACCCGCGGACCGCCACTGGTCGCTCTGCGCCAGCTCCTCGGCCTCCGCGACCAGGGCTTCCTTGGCGTGCTTCGCCTCGTCGGTCTGCCTGGCCTTCTGGACCTTGCGCTCCTCGCGGCGCGCCTCGACGGTCGAGACCAGCCCGTCCAGCCGCACCCGCAGGGCGGCGAGGTCGCCGACGGCATGGTGCTCATCGACCTGCCCGCGCAGGTGGTCGATGGCGGTCTGGGCGTCCTTGGCCGACAGGTCGGTGGTCTTCACCCGGCGTTCGAGGAGGCCGATCTCGACGACCAGGCCCTCGTACTTGCGCTCGAAGTAGGCCAGGGCCTCCTCGGGAGAGCCTGCCTGCCAAGAGCCGACGACCTTCTCGCCGTCGGCCGTCCGCACGTATACGGTGCCGGTCTCGTCGACACGGCCCCACGGGTCGCTGCTCACAGCGCCTCCATCCACATGATGCCTGCGGAGACTTGTGGGCCCCCGGACATCGTCCACAGTTTCTTCGGCAGGGCTGCCTGCCGCCCCGCACCCCGCCAACATAGGCGAACGGCGGGGCGGCTGTCCGCATCCGGCCCGTCCCAATATCCCTGCATCCCCACGGGAACGGCCCGCGGCCGGGCTCAGTCCTTGGTGACGGTGGCCTTCGAGATGGTGACGGCCTTCTTGGGCGCACCGTCCTGGCTCCCGCCGGCCACTCCGGCCGCTGCCACCGTCTTCACCGTCTTCAGCCCGGCCGCGTCCATCGTCCCGAACGGGGTGTAGCTCGGGGGCAGTTTGCTGTCCTTGTAGACGAGGAAGAACTGGCTGCCGCCGGTGTGCTGCTGGCCGGTGTTGGCCATCGCCACCGTGCCGGCCGGGTAGGTCACGCTACCGTCGCTGCCCGCCTTGCCGAGCGCGGTGAGGTTCTCGTCCGGGATGGTGTAGCCGGGCCCGCCCGTACCGTTGCCCTTGGGGTCGCCGCACTGGAGCACGTAGATCCCGCTGGTGGTGAGGCGATGGCACTTGGTCTTGTCGAAGAAGCCCTTGTCGGCGAGGGACTTGAAGGAGTTCACCGTGTGCGGGGTCTTCGCGGCGTCCATGACCAGGGAGACGGCGCCCTGGTTCGTCTTGAGCGCGAAGGTGTACTTGGCCTTCTTGTCGATCTTCATCGCGGGCTCGGGGGGCCCGGAGCTGCTCGCCGATGGCGACGGGTCCGCCGCCTTGGCCGGGGTCGCCTTGCCGTCGTCGCCCTTGAAGGCTCCGGCGCCCCAGGCGATACCGCCCGCCACGACCACCACGGCGAGCGCCGAGGCGATCACCGCGTTGCGGCGGCGTGCGTTGCGCCGGGCCGTGATGCGGCGCTCCTGCTGCCGCTCGAACTTTTCCCTGGCGAGCTGCCGCCGCCGCTGATCGCTGCTGACCACCGGTGTTCTCCCTCGTCCGTATGCACGCGTGAGGTGCGCGCGTGTCGTCTGCCTGTCCGGCCCAGGCCGTACCGTATATGGGTTCGCTGTGGGATGAGGGGCGCCGGTAGGCTCTGATCTGCCGCATTGATCTGCTGCATTCTTCCGCTGGACCGACATTTAAGGACGATCGTGCTCATTGCCGGGTTCCCCGCCGGGGCCTGGGGGACCAACTGTTATCTGGTCGCCCCCGCCGCCGGTGAGGAGTGCGTGATCATCGACCCGGGCCACCAGGCGGCCCAGGGAGTCGAGGACGCCCTCAGGAAGCATCGGCTCAAGCCCGTGGCGGTCGTCCTCACCCATGGCCACATCGACCATGTGGCGTCGGTCGTCCCGGTGTGCGGGGCGCACGACGTCCCGGCGTGGATCCACCCCGCGGACCGCTTCATGATGAGCGACCCGGAGAAGGGCATCGGGCGCTCCATCGGGATGCCGCTGATGGGCGAACTGACCGTGGGCGAGCCGGACGACGTCAAGGAGCTGGCCGACGGCAGCGAACTGACCCTGGCCGGGCTGGAGTTCGCCGTCTCGCACGCACCCGGCCATACCAAGGGGTCGGTGACGTTCAGGATGCCCGAGGCGGCGGACATTCCGCAGATCCTCTTCTCGGGCGACCTGCTCTTCGCCGGCTCCATCGGCCGCACCGACATGCCCGGCGGCGACCACGCCGAGATCCTTGAGTCGCTGGCCCGTGTGTGCCTGCCGCTCGACGACTCCACCGTGGTCCTGCCCGGTCACAACGAGCAGACGACCATCGGCCGTGAGCGCGCCACCAACCCGTATCTGCGGGGCCTGGCCGCTCCCCGACGAGGAATGTGACGACTTTTTCCGTGAGTACTTTCCAGGCCCCCAAGGGCACGTACGACCTGCTGCCGCCCTCCTCCGCGACGTTCCTCGCGGTGCGCGCGGCACTCGCCGCCCCGCTGCGCGACTCCGGCTACGAGTACATCGAGACGCCCGGCTTCGAGAACGTCGAGCTCTTCTCGCGCGGGGTCGGCGAATCCACCGACATCGTCTCCAAGGAGATGTACGTCTTCGAGACGCGCGGCGGCGACCGGCTCGCGCTGCGCCCCGAGGGCACCGCGTCGGTTCTGCGTGCCGCCCTGGAGGCCAACCTCCACAAGGCGGGAAACCTGCCGGTCAAGCTCTGGTACTCCGGCTCGTACTACCGCTACGAGCGCCCGCAGAAGGGCCGCTACCGCCACTTCTCGCAGGTGGGCGCCGAGGCGATCGGTACCGAGGACCCCGCGCTCGACGCAGAGATGATCATCCTCGCCGATCAGGCCTACCGTGCGCTGGGCCTCCGGCAGTTCCGCATCCTGCTCAACTCGCTCGGGGACCGGGAGTGCCGTCCGCTCTACCGCGACGCGCTCCAGACCTTCCTGCGCGGTCTCGACCTGGACGAGGACACCCGGCGGCGGGCCGAGATCAACCCGCTGCGGGTACTCGACGACAAGCGGGCCGACGTACAGAAGCAGCTGACCGGTGCGCCGATGCTGCGGGACTACCTGTGCGAGGCGTGCAAGGCGTACCACGAGGAGGTCCGCACCCTGCTGACCGCCGCGGGCGTCGCGTACGAGGACGATGTGAAGCTGGTCCGCGGGCTCGACTACTACACCCGCACCACCTTCGAGTTCGTCCACGACGGACTCGGCTCGCAGTCCGCCGTGGGCGGCGGCGGCCGTTACGACGGTCTCTCCGAGATGATCGGCGGTCCCGCGCTGCCGTCGGTGGGCTGGGCGCTCGGCGTGGACCGTACGGTGCTGGCGCTGGAGGCGGAGGGCGTCGAGCTCGAACTGCCCGCCACCACCAGCGTGTTCGCGGTGCCGCTCGGCGAGGAGGCCCGGCGGGTGCTGTTCGGGGTGGTCACCGAGTTGCGCAGGGCGGGTGTCGCCACCGACTTCGCGTTCGGCGGGCGCGGCCTCAAGGGCGCGATGAAGAGCGCCAACCGCAGCGGGGCCCGTTTCACGGTGGTCGCGGGGGAGCGGGATCTCGCCGAAGGCGTCGTCCAGCTCAAGGACATGGAGTCCGGCGAGCAGAGCGCGGTGCCGCTCGACGACCTCGTCGCCGAGGTCCGTACCCGGCTGGGCTGATCCCGGTCCGCTGATCCCGGCCCCCCCGCCGAGGCGGGCCCATCGCCGGTCCCGGCCCGCGGCCCGGACGGAGACGCTCCGTCCGGGCCGCGGACGTCAACCCGGTGAGTCCGGTCCATCCGTCCGGGGAATTGCTACGCATGATCGCCGGGTACGGTTTCACGGCGGCCGGACCGGTCCCCGCACCGGGTGGCCCGGCCGCGCACCGGAAGCGGCGCTCCGTGCCCGCGCACCGGAACCTCCGGCGCCGGCTCCTCGGACGCCCGCCGCCCCGGAGGGCTGCTCCGCCACGAAAGCCCAGGTCGCACCGGGTCGGGTCGGCCCGACCGCGACGACACCGCCGTACCGCGGGACCGCCGGCGGCCCCCGGCCGTACGCCTCACCGCACTGCGGAGCCACGGGCCGGGCGGCCCGCTCCGTACGGGTACGCGCGTCTCCTTATCTCTATCGAACAGTGCGGACCCCGTGCGGTGCGGCACAATGAGCCTGCCCACAGGCCACAGGAGCGATGGATCGGCATGATGACGACGACAGTGGTTGATGACGTGTCCGCGAAGCAGGACGGGAAGACCGGCGCGAGCCGTGCCTTCGGCTGGCTCCTGGTGATCTCCGGTGCCGCCGGTCTCCTGGCGGCGTGGGTCATCACCCTCGACGAGTTCAAGCTCCTGAAGAACCCGAACTTCACCCCCGGCTGCAGCCTCAACCCGGTGGTGTCCTGCGGCAACGTGATGAAGAGCGCGCAGGCCTCCGTCTTCGGCTTCCCCAATCCGATGCTGGGGCTCGCCACCTACGCCGTGGTGATCGCCGTCGGGATGAGCCTGATCGCGGGCGGGCGCTACAGCCGCTGGTACTGGCTGACGTTCAACGCGGGCTGCCTCTTCGGCGTCGGATTCGTCAGCTGGCTCCAGTACCAGTCCCTGTACAACATCAACTCGCTCTGCCTCTGGTGCTGCCTGGCCTGGGTGGGCACGATCACCCTCTTCTGGTACGTCACCTCGCACAACATCCGGCACGGCCTGCTGGCCGCCCCCGGCTGGCTGCGGAGCTTCTTCGGCGAGTTCACCTGGGTGCTCCCCGTCCTGCACATCGGGATCATCGGCATGCTGATCCTCACCCGCTGGTGGGACTTCTGGACCGGGGCGCACTGACCTCGGCGGACACGGCGGCGGGCGGGCCGGTCACCGGCCCCGGCGGCGTTGTCAGTGGGGTGACATAGGGTTTTCTCCGTGGAACCCGATCTGTTCACCGCCGCGGCCGAAGAGCGCCAGGAGAAGGACCCGTCCAGCAGCCCCCTGGCTGTACGGATGCGCCCGCGCACCCTGGACGAAGTAGTGGGGCAGCAGCATCTGCTCAAGCAGGGTTCACCGCTGCGACGGCTCGTCGGCGAGTCCGGCGGCGGGCCCGCCGGGCCCTCGTCGGTGCTGCTCTGGGGGCCGCCGGGCATCGGCAAGACGACCCTCGCCTATGTCGTGAGCCAGGCCACCAAGAAGCGGTTCGTCGAGCTCTCCGCCATCACCGCGGGCGTCAAGGAGGTGCGTGCCGTCATCGACGGCGCGCGCCGGGCCTCGGGGGGTTACGGCAAGGAGACCGTCCTCTTCCTCGACGAGATCCACCGCTTCAGCAAGGCCCAGCAGGACTCACTGCTCCCCGCGGTGGAGAACCGCTGGGTCACGCTGGTCGCCGCGACCACCGAGAATCCGTACTTCTCGATCATCTCGCCGCTGCTCTCCCGGTCCCTGCTGCTCACACTGGAACCGCTCACCGACGACGATCTGCGCGCGTTGCTGCACCGGGCGCTCTCCGAGGAGCGCGGACTCGGCGGCGCCGTCACGCTGGCCCCCGAGGCCGAGACCCATCTGCTGCGGATCGCCGGCGGTGACGCCCGCCGCGCTCTCACCGCGCTCGAAGCGGCAGCCGGCGCCGCGATGGCCAAGTCCGATCAGGAGATCACGCTCGCCACGCTGGAGGAGACGGTCGACCGCGCCGCCGTGGCGTACGACCGGGACGGCGACCAGCACTACGACGTGGCGAGCGCCCTGATCAAGTCGATCCGGGGCTCGGACGTGGACGCGGCCCTGCACTATCTGGCCCGGATGATCGAGGCGGGGGAGGACCCGAGGTTCATCGCCAGGCGGCTGATGATCTCCGCGAGCGAGGACATCGGTCTCGCCGATCCCACCGCGCTGCCGACCGCGGTCGCCGCCGCCCAGGCGGTCGCGCTGATCGGTTTCCCCGAGGCCGCGCTCACCCTCAGCCATGCCACGATCGCGCTGGCGCTCGCCCCGAAGTCCAATGCCGCGACCACTGCTATCTCCGCCGCCCGCGCCGATGTGCGCGCCGGTCTGGTCGGCCCGGTCCCGGCCCATCTGCGCGACGGGCACTACAAGGGCGCTGCCAAGCTCGGCCACGCCCAGGGCTACGTCTATCCGCACGACGTCCCGGGCGCCATCGCCGCCCAGCAGTACGCCCCGGACTCCGTGCGGGGCAAGCGCTACTACGAGCCCACCCGGTACGGCGCCGAGGCGCGCTACGCGGACGTGGTCGAGAAGGTGCGGGAGCGGCTGTCGGGCGAGGGCGGGGACGGGCGCCGGTGAGGGCGGGCCGTCAGGCCGGCCTCAGTGCGGACGGCGGCCCGGGCCTGTGACAGGCGCGCCGGTCTCACTCCGCCGCCGCGTCGAAGAGCGTGTGCATGGCCCGGCGCAGTCCGGTCACATCGCTCACCGGCTCGGGGAAGTCGAAGCGCGCGTCGAAGCACCGCGTCCCGGTGAACCGCACCCGCAGCCCGAACCGGTCGAGCGCCAGCGGTACCGCTGCCGTCCCGTCCGGGACCCGGTCGCCGAGCAGCCGCCCCAAGCCGCTCACCTGGCCGCCGTGGGCGGAGTGCAGATGCTGGAGCAGCTCGGCCTCATGGCCGGCGAGCGGATCGGCCACGGCCTCCGCGAACTCCTCGGGCTCCGCGCTCCCGTGCCCCCAGAGGTCGTCCACGTACACCTCCCCGACCTCCAGCCGCAGCATCATCCGGCCGGGAGCCGCCATACCGGGTACGGAGGTGAGCCAGCCGGAGACCCAGGCCCGGCCGCGGATCCGGTGGGGCACGGAGACCGGCGCGACATCTGTGATCTCCAGCACCGCGGACAGCTCGTCGTCCTGCGCGTGGGTCGCCGCCCGGACGGCGGGCGAGGCGGCGGGGAAGAGCAGATACAGCTCCCCGTCGGGGCCTGTGCTGCGGGTGAGCGGGACCAGCTGGTCGCTGAGGGCCGCTTCGACCCCGGTCACCAGCAGTACCGCGGAGCAGGTACTCTGTACGAGAGTTCGTGTGCGCTCGGCTGCTGACGGCATCCGGGCGGTTTCAAGTCCGCTGGGACGCGGCTGACCACGATCTGATCGGACCTCCGTCGCGTCGACGCCCAGAGCGTCGGCCTTCTTTGTGCTGTCCGTGATGTGACTGGTGTTCCCCGGACGAGACATGCGATCTCCTTGAGTAAGGTGAGCCTAACCTAACCCAACCATGGAGGTTTGGAGAACGTGCCTAACCAGTCGCGTCCCAAGGTCAAGAAGTCGCGCGCGCTCGGTATCGCGCTGACGCCGAAGGCTGTCAAGTACTTCGAGGCCCGTCCGTACCCGCCGGGCGAGCACGGCCGTGGCCGCAAGCAGAACTCGGACTACAAGGTCCGTCTGCTGGAGAAGCAGCGTCTGCGCGCCCAGTACGACATCAGCGAGCGCCAGATGGCCCGCGCCTACGACCGCGCCAAGAAGGCCGAAGGCAAGACCGGCGAGGCGCTGGTCGTCGAGCTGGAGCGCCGTCTCGACGCCCTGGTCCTGCGTTCGGGCATCGCCCGCACCATCTACCAGGCCCGCCAGATGGTCGTCCACGGTCACATCCAGGTCAACGGCGGCAAGGTCGACAAGCCGTCGTTCCGCGTCCGTCCCGACGACGTCGTGATGGTCCGCGAGCGCAGCCGCGAGAAGGTCCCCTTCCAGGTCGCCCGTGAGGGTGGCTACGACACCGAGGGCGAGACCCCGCGCTACCTCCAGGTGAACCTGAAGGCCCTGGCCTTCCGCCTGGACCGCGACCCGAACCGCAAGGAAATCCCGGTCATCTGCGACGAGCAGCTGGTCGTCGAGTACTACGCCCGCTGATCCGGACGTACCTCGCGCTTCACCGCTTCGGCCCGTCGTTCCCTCGCTCCTCGCGGAGCAGGGGGCGGCGGGTCTTCGCGTGCCGCGGGGCCGTGCAGTGCACGCGCCACCGCGGCTTCCCGGCCCAGCCGTGCGCCCCGGGCCAGGAAACTCTCGTACACCTCGGGACCCAGCTTGGTGCGGGACCCCTCCTCGCACCGCTGGTGGGACGCGTTGAAGTGCGCCGAGCCGAAGAGCGGCAGCCCCACCGACGTCCAGAGCCGCCCCGCCGCGCCCTGCAGCAGCGCGGCCTCCGTGGCCTCGCCGCGCTCCAGGGTGAGCAGCGCCATCAGTTCCAGCGCGAGTACCGTGCCCAGCTGATCGTGGAAGGTGTTGCTGATGGCCAGGCACTCCGCGAGCAGCTCGCGGGAGCGTGCGGACCGGCCGCCGGACCAGGCTTCGAAGGCCAGCACATACAGCGCGTACGCCCGCGCCCAGCGCTCCCCGTGGTCCTCGCAGACCGTCACGACGTCCTCGCAGATGGCGGCCGCCTCGGCGAGCCGGCCGCGGAAGCACACCGCCATCGCCAGCTCCACCTGCCCCATCAGGACATTGCTGTTGAGCTCGCCGAGCTCCTGGTACCGGCCGATCGCCTCGCGCAGCAACTCCTCGGCGCGCGGCATGTCATCGGTGACCAGCGCCAGACAGCCGGTCCTGTGCAGCGCGTACGCCGCCGCCACCGCGTCATCGGTGTGCTGCGCCCCCTCGTGGCACTCCTGCAATGCGGCCACCGCGGCCACCGCGTCCCCCTGGAGCACCGCCACGTACCCCAGGACCCAGAGCGCCTTGAGCCGCGCGCCGTCGTGCCCGCCGTCCGGGCCCAGCACATGGTCCAGCCAGTGCCGGCCCTCGGCGAGGCGGCCGCAGCCCACCCAGTAGAACCAGAGCGTGCCCGCCAGGTACTGCGCCAGATGTACGTCCTGCGGGTGTTCCAGCGAGAACTCCAGTGCGCCCCGCAGACTGGGCAGTTCACTGTCCACCCGGGCCGCGATCGCGGCCTGCCGGGGGCTGAACCAGTCCAGCTCGCACCAGGTGGCAAGGCCCAGGAACCAGTCGCGGTGGCGCCGTCTGAGCCGCTCGGTGTCCCCGGTACCGGCGAGCCACTGCGCCCCGTAGTCACGGATCGTGCCGAGCATCCGGTAGCGCACGCCCGCCGGGGTGTCCTCCCGTACCAGCACGGACTGGGCGAGCAGTTCGTCCAGCACCTCCAGGACGGAGTCGGACGGCAGTTCCGGGCCGCCGCAGATGTACTCGGCCGCCTCCAGGTCGAACGGCCCGGGGAAGACGGAGAGCCGCGCCCAGAGCAACCGCTGTTCCGCGGTGCAGAGTTCATGGCTCCAGCCGATGGCCGTGCGCAGCGTCCGGTGGCGCGGCAGTACCCCCCTGCCGCCGCCGGTCAGCAGTCTGAACCGGTCGTCGAGCCTGGCCAGCACCTGCTCGGCCGAGAGGGCCCGCATCCGCCCCGCCGCCAGCTCCAGCGCAAGCGGGATCCCGTCCAGCCGCCTGCAGATCTCCGCCACCCGCGCGGTGTCCTCCCGGGCGAACCGGAACCCCGGCCGCCCGGCCGAGACACGGTCGGTGAAGAGCCGTACGGCATCCCGCTCCCGCATCGGCGC
This sequence comes from Streptomyces sp. NPDC054757, assembly GCF_053612185.1. Taxonomy (NCBI): domain Bacteria; kingdom Bacillati; phylum Actinomycetota; class Actinomycetes; order Kitasatosporales; family Streptomycetaceae; genus Streptomyces; species Streptomyces sp. NPDC054757. The sequence goes on along the minus strand of NZ_JBSHBW010000038.1, from coordinate 31,898 downwards.
CAGCGGGAGGGTCAGCTCGCCCTCGATCTCCAGGGGCCGCCGGCCGACCGCGATCACCCGCAGCCCCGGTGCGCCGCGCAACAGCCCGAGGAGCAGTTCGGCGCACGCGTCGACCAGGAATTCGAAGCCGTCGACCACGAACAGCAGCTCGCGGCCCGCGAGATGGCCGGCCAGCACCTCGCGCGGCGGCCTGCTCGTGTGGTCGGTCAGCCCCAGCGCCTCGACCAGGGTGTGCTCGATCAGCTCCGGGTCGCGCAGCGCGGACAGCTCGGCCATCCGCACCCCATCGCAGAACCGTTCCTGCAGAGTCCTGGCCACCTGCGTCACCAGCCGTGTCTTGCCCACGCCGCCGACGCCGACCACGGTGACCAGCCGGGAGGATCCGATGAGTTTTTTCAGCTCGGCAGCCTCGGCCCTGCGCCCCACGAACCGGTTGAGCTCTGCGGGAAGGCTTCCGGGAACGGCCCGCTGGCCGGTCGAGTCGCGTTGCATAGAACACGGAGAGTACGTGGAGGGCAGCACTACGTACAATCCGATGCCGGAACCCCGGGCACGCACAGCGGATATCCGGTACAGGGGCGCAGTCCCGGCGCGATAGGCTCGGAGACCACAATCGACGTGACCAACGACGTGACTTCCGACGACCAGAGAGCGGTGCAACGTGTCCGGTGGAGAGGTGGCCGGCATCCTGGTGGCCGTCTTCTGGGCGATCCTGGTCTCCTTCCTCGCCGTGGTGCTGGTGAGGCTGGCCCAGACGCTCAGGACGACCACCAAGCTGGTGGCGGACGTGACGGAGCAGGCGGTGCCGCTGCTCGCCGACGCCTCGAATGCCGTCCGTTCGGCGCAGACCCAGCTGGAGCGGGTCGACGCCATCGCGACCGACGTCCAGGAGGTCACCTCCAACGCGTCGGCGCTCTCCACGACCGTCGCATCGACCTTCGGCGGACCGCTGGTGAAGGTGGCGGCCTTTGGCTACGGCGTCCGCCGGGCCCTCGGGCGCAAGACCGAGGCGGAGCCGGAGATCCGGCGCGGCCCGGTGATCGCCGGCCGCACGGTACCGGCCGCCCGGCGCAGGAAGCGGAAGGGCTGACGCTGCAATGTTCCGCCGTACGTTCTGGTTCGCCACCGGCGCCGCAGCCGGTGTGTGGGCCACCACCAAGGTCAACCGCAAGATCAGGCAGCTGAGCCCGGAGAGCCTCGCGGCGCAGGCGGCCAACAAGGCCGTCGACGCGGGGAACCGCCTGAAGGACTTCGCCGTCGACGTGCGGGCCGGCATGGTCCAGCGCGAGGCGGAGCTGGGGGAGGTCCTCGGTATCGACGCCCCGCCCGGACCGGCCCAGCTTCCCGCGCGGCGACGTCTCGCCGCCATCGAACACACCAAGCACTCGCACAACCGGAATGAGGACCACTGATGGAGTCGGCTGAAATTCGCCGCCGCTGGCTGAGCTTCTTCGAGGAGCGCGGGCACACCGTCGTCCCTTCGGCGTCGCTCATCGCGGACGACCCGACTCTGCTGCTCGTGCCCGCGGGCATGGTCCCGTTCAAGCCGTACTTCCTCGGCGAGGCCAAGCCGCCCGCCCCGCGCGCCACCAGCGTGCAGAAGTGTGTGCGCACGCCGGACATCGAAGAGGTCGGCAAGACCACCCGGCACGGCACGTTCTTCCAGATGTGCGGGAACTTCTCCTTCGGCGACTACTTCAAGGAAGGCGCCATCCAGTACGCCTGGGAGCTGCTCACCAGCTCCGTGGCGGACGGTGGCTACGGCCTCGACCCGGAGCGGCTCTGGATCACCGTCTACCTGGACGACGACGAGGCCGAGCAGATCTGGCGCGAGAAGATCGGCGTACCGGCCGAGCGCATCCAGCGGCTGGGCAAGCAGGACAACTTCTGGTCCATGGGCGTCCCCGGACCCTGCGGACCGTGCTCCGAGATCAACTACGACCGCGGCCCGGAGTTCGGCGTCGAGGGCGGCCCGGCCGTCAACGACGAGCGGTACGTGGAGATCTGGAACCTGGTCTTCATGCAGTTCGAGCGCGGCGCGGGCGACGGGAAGGAGGACTTCCCGATCCTCGGCGACCTGCCGTCCAAGAACATCGACACCGGCCTCGGCCTGGAACGCCTGGCGATGATCCTCCAGGACGTCCCCAACCTGTACGAGATCGACACCTCCCGGGTCGTCATCGACAAGGCCACCGAGCTGACCGGCGTCAGGTACGGCCAGGCCGGGCACTCGGACGTCTCGCTGCGCGTCGTCACCGACCACATGCGTACCTCCGTGATGCTCATCGGGGACGGCGTGACCCCCGGCAACGAGGGCCGCGGCTACGTCCTGCGCCGCATCATGCGCCGGGCCATCCGCAACATGCGGCTCCTCGGCGCCACCGGACCGGTCGTCGCCGAGCTGGTCGACACCGTGATCAACACCATGGGCCACCAGTACCCGGAGCTGGTCACCGACCGCAAGCGCATCGAGACCGTCGCCCTCGCCGAGGAGGCCGCCTTCGTCAAGACGCTGAAGGCCGGCACCAACATCCTCGACACCGCCGTCAGCGAGACCAAGGCGGCCGGCGGCGCGGTACTCGCCGGTGACAAGGCGTTCCTGCTCCACGACACCTGGGGCTTCCCGATCGACCTCACGCTGGAGATGGCCGCCGAACAGGGCGTCTCCGTGGACGAGGACGGCTTCCGGCGGCTGATGAAGGAACAGCGCGAGCGCGCCAAGGCCGACGCCAGGTCCAAGAAGACCGGCCACGCCGACCTCTCCGCCTACCGCGCCGTCGCCGACCGCTCGGGCGCCACCGAGTTCACCGGATACACCTCGACCGAGGGCGAGTCGACCATCGTCGGACTGCTCGTCGACGGGGTACCGTCGCCCGCCGCCACCGAGGGCGACGAGGTCGAGATCGTCCTCGACCGGACCCCGTTCTATGCCGAGGGCGGCGGCCAGCTCGCCGACACCGGCCGGATCAGGCTCGACTCGGGTGCCGTCGTGGAGGTCCGTGACGTCCAGCAGCCGGTCCCCGGGGTCTCCGTGCACAAGGGTTCGGTCCAGGTGGGCGAGGTGACGGTCGGGGCCTCCGCCTACGCCGCCATCGACCAGCGCCGCCGCCGGGCCATCGCCCGCGCCCACAGCGCCACCCACCTCACCCACCAGGCACTGCGGGACGCCCTCGGCCCGACGGCCGCCCAGGCCGGTTCGGAGAACTCGCCCGGCCGCTTCCGCTTCGACTTCGGTTCGCCCAACGCCGTGCCCGGCACGGTCCTCACCGATGTCGAGCAGAAGATCAACGACGTCCTCTCCCATGAACTCGACGTCCAGGCCGAGGTCATGTCCATCGACGACGCCAAGAAGCAGGGCGCCATCGCCGAGTTCGGCGAGAAGTACGGCGAGCGCGTCCGGGTCGTCACCATCGGGGACTTCTCCAAGGAGCTCTGCGGCGGTACGCATGTCCACAACACCGCCCAGCTGGGGCTGGTGAAGCTGCTCGGTGAGTCCTCGATCGGCTCCGGAGTGCGCCGTATCGAGGCCCTGGTCGGGGTCGACGCGTACAACTTCCTGGCCCGTGAGCACACGGTCGTCGCCCAGCTCCAGGAGCTGGTCAAGGGCCGCTCCGACGAGCTGCCCGAGAAGATCTCCGGCATGCTCTCGAAGCTCAGGGACGCCGAGAAGGAGATCGAGAAGTTCCGCGCCGAGAAGGTCCTCCAGGCCGCCGCCGGGCTCGCCGCCGGGGCCAAGGACGTACGCGGTGTCGCCCTGGTCACCGGGCAGGTCCCGGACGGCACGGGCGCGGACGACCTGCGCAGGCTGGTTCTCGACGTACGGGGCCGTATCCAGGGCGACCGCCCCGCCGTGGTGGCCCTCTTCACCACGGCCAACGGCCGCCCGCTGACGGTCATCGCCACCAACGAGGCCGCCCGCGGCCGGGGTCTCAAGGCCGGTGAGCTGGTCAGGGCCGCCGCCAAGACTCTCGGCGGCGGCGGGGGCGGCAAGCCGGACGTCGCCCAGGGCGGCGGGCAGAACCCGGAGGCCATCGGCGACGCCGTGGCCGCCGTGGAGCGCCTGGTCGGAGAGACCGCCTGATGCGACGTGGCCGCCGGCTCGCGATCGATGTCGGGGACGCCAGGATCGGGGTCGCCTCGTGCGACCCCGACGGGGTTCTCGCCACCCCGGTGGAGACCGTTCCGGGACGTGATGTCCCGGCCGCGCACCGCCGGTTGAGGCAATTGGTCACCGAGTACGAACCGATCGAGGTCGTGGTCGGCCTTCCCCGTTCCCTGAATGGGGGAGAGGGCCCGGCGGCCGCCAAAGTCCGCGGATTCGCCCAGGAACTCGCTCGTGGTATTGCGCCCATTCCGGTGCGATTGATCGACGAGAGGATGACCACAGTGACAGCGGGTCAGAGTCTGCGCGCCTCAGGGGTAAAGTCCCGGAAGGGCCGTTCTGTCATCGACCAGGCGGCCGCCGTTGTCATCCTGCAGAATGCCCTGGAGTCCGAACGGACGTCAGGCGTTGCTCCAGGTGAGGGCGTCGAAGTGGTTGTCTGATCGCTGTACGGTAACGTTCCGCGCCACGCGGCGGTTTTCGAACGGCTGTCGCACTGCACAAGAGGCGGACCGTCCGGAGGCCTCGCGGCTCTAGGGGACCGATGACTGAGTATGGCCGGGGCGCAGGCTCCGAACCTTGGCATCCCGAGGATCCGTTGTACGGGGATCAGGGATGGGGAGGTCAGCAGGACGCCACCGGCCGGACGCCGTACGACGGTCAGGGACAGGGGCACACCGGGGCGCCCCAGTACGACCAGTACGGCAACCCGCTGTACAGCCGGCCGCAGGACCCGTACCAGCAGCAGTACCCGCAGCAGCACGGGCAGTACCCGCAGGGGCCGGAGCAGCACGGCGCGGACTCCGGCCAGTACGGAGTCCAGCAGGACCCGTACGGCGGAGGCGTGTACGGGCAGGACCAGGGCCAGTACGCCCGGGACCGGCAGGCGTATCCGCAGGACCCGGACCAGCAGCCGTACGCGCAGAATTCGAACGCCCAGCAGTATCCGCAGCAGGGGTACCAGCAGCAGGCCCCGTACCAGCAGCAGTATGCGCAGCCCCCGTACCAGCAGGAGCCGTATCCGCAGCAGGGCCCGCCCCAGCAGAACGGCGGCTGGGAGGGCGGGGCGCAGACCGGTGGGGCACAGGCCGGTGTGGCGTACGGGCCCGATCCGTACCCGCCGTACGGTGGCCAGCCGGTGCACCACCACGGGGAGAACCCCGATTTCTACCGGACGCCGGATGCCTATCCGCCGCCGCAGCCTCCCGGCCGCCGGGACGCGTGGCAGCAGGAGCCGCCGGCGGAGCCCGAGGCCGAGCCGGAGCCCCGGCACGAACCCGAGACGCATCCTTTCTTCACCGGAGCCGAAGCCCCGCTCGGCGGCGGCGATGACGACGACCCCGACCACTCCGACTACTCGGACGACCCCGACGAGAAGAGCGACGGTACCCGCGACCGCCGGGGCAGGACGGGGAAGCCCAAGCGCCGCAACGGCTGTGCCTGCCTCGTGATCTCCCTGGTCATGGTCGGCGGCCTCGCCGGTGCGGGTTATGTGGGCTACGGCTTCTACCAGGACCGCTACGCCCCGCCGCCGGACTACACCGGTGTGGGCAGCACCCCCGTCGAGGTCGAGGTCCCGCGGGGCACCGGGCTCGGCGGGATCGGCCGGCTGCTGAAGCAGAAGGGGATCGTCAAGAGCGTCCAGGCCTTCGTCACAGCGGCCGGGAAGAACCCGAAGGGCAAATCGCTCCAGGCGGGTGTGTACAGCCTCAACCAGCGGATGTCCGCGGAGAACGCCGTCATCGCGATGGTGGACCCGAACAGCCTGAGCCAGCTGATCATCCCGCCGGGCTGGCGGAACGCCACCGTGTACGCGGCCATCGACAAGCGGCTGGAACTGAAGGCCGGTACCACCGCCGGTATCGCCAAGTCGCAGGGCGGCAAACTGGGGCTGCCGGCCTGGGCCGAGGGGCACAAGAACCTCAAGGACCCCCTGGAGGGTTTCCTGGCCCCGGCGAGCTATCCGATCGCCAAGGGGATGAAGCCCGAGGACCTGCTCAAGAAGATGGTCGGCCAGGCGGACAAGGTGTACGGCGACGACAACCTGTCCGCCGCGGCGAGACGGCTGGGGCTCAAGGACCAGTTCCAGGTCGTCACCGTGGCGAGCCTCGTCCAGGCCGAGGGCAAGACCAAGGATGACTTCCGTCGCATGGCGGAGGTCATCTACAACCGCCTGAAGATCGGCAATTCACAGACCAATCAATTCCTCCAGTTCGACTCGACCTACAATTATCTGAAGAAGCAGAACAAGATCAATATCGGTGAAGCGGAAATCCACAAGAACATGGATCCGTACAACACCTATACGCAGCGCGGACTTCCGCCCGGACCCATTGGAAGCCCTGGCCCCGACGCACTCGCTGCTGCCCTGAATCCGACGAAGGACGGTTATCTCTACTTCGTATCGGTCGACGGACACCGAACCGGATTCACCAAGACCTATGCGGAGTTCATGAAATTGAAGAATCAGTTCAATGACAACCAGAATGGTGGCTGAGCCCCGCAGGGCGGCCGTTCTCGGCTCGCCCATCGCGCACTCGCTCTCGCCGGTGCTGCACCGCGCCGCGTACCGGGAACTCGGTCTGGACGACTGGTCGTACGACCGTTTCGAGGTGGACGAGGCGGCCCTGCCCGCATTCGCGGACGGGCTGGACGCGTCCTGGGCGGGGCTCTCGCTGACCATGCCGCTCAAACGGGCGGTCATCCCCCTGCTCGACGAGGTGACCGCGACGGCCGCTTCCGTCGAGGCGGTCAACACGGTGGTGTTCACATCCGACGGGCGCCGGGTCGGTGACAACACCGACATCCCCGGGATGATCGCCGCGATGCGGGAGCGCGGGGTCGAGAAGGTCGAGTCCGCCGCGGTGCTCGGCGCGGGTGCCACCGCCTCGTCCGCGCTGGCGGCACTCTCCCTCATCTGTACGGGCCCGGTCACCGCCTATGTCCGCAGCGCCGCCCGCGCCCAGGAGATGCGCGGCTGGGGCGAGCGGCTGGGGGTCGACGTACGGACGGCGGACTGGGCGGACGCCGCCGGCGCGCTCGACGCGCCGCTGGTCATCGCGACCACCCCGGCCGGTGCCACCGACACGCTCGCCGCCGAGGTCCCCGCCGCGCCCGGCACGCTCTTCGACGTGCTGTACGAACCGTGGCCGACGCCCCTCGCCACCGCCTGGCGGTCCCGCGGCGGAGCCGTCGTCGGGGGGCTCGATCTGCTGGTGCATCAGGCGGTGCTCCAGGTCGAGCAGATGACCGGATGTACGCCCGCGCCGCTGGCCGCGATGCGGGAAGCGGGGGAGCGGGCGCTCACCGCGCGGTGAGGACGGGCCGCTCCCGGGAGGCCGACGCCGGGCCCGCGGACCGGCGCGGCGGCTGCCCCCTGACCGGTGGCACGTACCGTCCGGGCCGGGGCACGTACCGATCCTGTGTCCGGTGGCGCGGGGGTCAGCCACGGCGCCGGAGGGCGATCCCCGTGCCGGCCGCGTAGTCCTGGGTCCAGCTGCGGCCTGCTCCGGATCTCCAGGTGACCTCGACGGAGTCGCCCAGGGCCCTGACCCGCTCCACCGTCATGGAGCGGTCGCCGTCCCTGACATCGCCGCGGCGCAGCTCCCGCGCCTCCACCGTGACCCGCTCGGCGGGCTCCGCACGCTCCGCCTCGTCCGCCGCCCGTACCAGCGCGGCGGCCAGCTCCCTGGCCTGCCCGGGGGAGCAGTGCAGCACGGTCCGCGCGCCCTGCGGCGACGGCCACGCGGTGAGCCGTACCCCTGCGGGACCCGCCGACAGGGCCATCCCCGCGCCGTCCCCGAGCTCCAGTTCCATGTGTTCTCCGCCTCTCCCGGGCAGCCCGGTCCGGAGCCGCCCCCGGCGCCGGCCGCCCACCTGCTCTCCGCATTGGAGCACACCGCACTTCCCGCACCCACACGCCGTGCGCCGGACCGGGCGGCGCCCGGACGGGCGGCAGCGGAGTCCGCCAGCTGGACCCGTGACCGTCCCGGGGTCCGGCCGTGGGAGGATCGGGTCAGGCGGGCCAGGGCCGCGCACCCGGTCGCGCCGTCGCAGATCGAGGCGCGAGCATGAGGAGCACCGTTGAGCAGGTTGCGTTGGCTGACCGCGGGGGAGTCGCACGGACCCGCACTGGTGGCGACGCTGGAGGGGCTTCCCGCCGGCATTTCGGTCACCACGGACATGGTGGCGGACGCGCTCGCCCGGCGGCGGCTCGGATACGGCCGCGGCGCCCGGATGAAGTTCGAGAAGGACGAGGTCACCTTCCTCGGCGGGGTCCGGCACGGGCTGACCATGGGCGGCCCGGTCGCCGTCATGGTCGGCAACACCGAGTGGCCCAAGTGGGAGAAGGTCATGTCGGCCGACCCGGTCGACCCCGACGAGCTGGCCCAGCTGGCCCGTAACGCCCCGCTGACCCGGCCCCGCCCCGGCCATGCCGACCTCGCGGGCATGCAGAAGTACGCACTGGACGAGGCCCGGCCGATCCTGGAGCGCGCCAGCGCCCGGGAGACGGCGGCCCGTGTCGCGCTGGGCACGGTGGCCCGCTCCTACCTGAAGGAGACCACCGGCATCGAGCTGGTCTCGCACGTGGTGGAGCTGGCCGGGGCGAAGGCTCCGTACGGTGTCGTGCCGGTCCCCGCCGACGAGGCGCGGCTGGACGAGGACCCGGTGCGCTGTCTGGACGCGGACGCGTCGAAGGCGATGGTCGCCGAGATCGACCAGGCCCACAAGGACGGTGACACCCTCGGCGGTGTGGTCGAGGTGCTCGCCTACGGCGTACCGGTCGGCCTCGGCTCGCACGTCCACTGGGACCGCAGGCTCGACGCCCGGCTCGCCTCCGCGCTGATGGGGATCCAGGCCATCAAGGGCGTCGAGGTCGGCGACGGCTTCGGCCTGGCCCGTGTGCCCGGCTCGCAGGCTCACGACGAGATCGTGCCGACCGCGGACGGTGTACGCCGCACATCCGGCCGCTCCGGCGGTACCGAGGGCGGTATGTCCACCGGTGAACTGCTGCGCGTACGGGCCGCGATGAAGCCGATCGCGACCGTGCCCCGTGCGCTCGCCACCATCGACGTGGCCACCGGTGAGGTCGCCGCCGCCCACCACCAGCGCTCGGACGTCTGCGCGGTGCCCGCCGCCGGTATCGTCGCCGAGGCCATGGTCGCGCTGGTCCTCGCCGACGCGGTCGCGGAGAAGTTCGGCGGCGACAGCGTGGGCGAGACCCGCCGCAACGTCCGGTCGTTCCTCGACAGCCTGCAGATCCGATGAGCGGGCCGCTGGTCGTCCTCGTCGGCCCGATGGGCGTCGGCAAGTCCACCGTCGGCGAGCTGCTCGCCGAGCGGCTCGGCACGGGCTACCGCGATACCGACGCCGACATCGTGGCGGCCGAGGGACGCTCCATCGCCGACATCTTCGTCGACGACGGCGAGGACCACTTCCGCGCCCTGGAGCGCGCCGCGGTGCGTGCGGCGGTCACCGGCCACACCGGCGTACTGTCGCTCGGCGGCGGCGCCGTCCTCGCCCCGTCCACCCGCGAACTCCTCGCGGGCCACCCCGTCGTCTACCTCTCCATGGACGTGGACGAAGCGGTCAAGCGCGTCGGACTCAACACCGCGCGCCCACTGCTCGCCGTCAACCCGCGCCGTCAGTGGCGCGAGCTGATGGACGCGAGGCGGCCCCTGTACACCGAAGTCGCCCGGGCCGTCGTAGCCACCGACGGCCGTGTCCCCGAAGAGGTCGCGGAGGCGGTCCTCGACGCCCTGGAGCTGCGGCTCCCCGCAGGGGACCCCACCCCGCCCCCCGGCCAGGAGAAGACCGTATGACGCAGGACGCCCCCATCCGTATCCAGGTCGGCGGCACCGACGGCCACGATCCGTACGAGGTGCTGGTCGGCCGTCAGCTTCTGGGCGAGCTGCCCACGCTGATCGGTGAACAGACCAGGCGAGTCGCCGTACTGCATCCCGAGGCGCTGGCCGAGACCGGCGAGGCGGTCCGCCAGGACCTCGCCGACCAGGGGTACGAGGCCATCGCGGTCCAGCTGCCCAATGCGGAGGAGGCCAAGACCGCCGAGGTCGCCGCCTACTGCTGGAAGGCGCTGGGCCAGACCGGATTCACCCGTACCGACGTCATCATCGGGGTGGGCGGCGGCGCCACCACCGACCTCGCCGGGTTCGTCGCGGCGACCTGGCTGCGCGGTGTGCGCTGGATCGCCGTGCCGACCACCGTGCTCGGCATGGTGGACGCGGCGGTCGGCGGCAAGACCGGCATCAACACCGCCGAGGGCAAGAACCTGGTCGGCGCCTTCCACCCGCCCGCCGGGGTGCTCTGCGACCTCGCCGCACTGGACTCGCTGCCGGTCAACGACTACGTCTCCGGGATGGCCGAGATCATCAAGGCCGGCTTCATCGCCGACCCGGCCATCCTCGACCTGGTGGAGTCCGACCCCGAGGGCGCCCGTACACCCGCGGGACCGCACACGGCCGAGCTGATCGAGCGCTCCATCCGGGTCAAGGCCGAGGTCGTCTCGAACGATCTGAAGGAGTCCGGGCTGCGGGAGATCCTCAACTACGGGCACACCCTCGCCCACGCCATCGAGAAGAACGAGCGCTACAAGTGGCGGCACGGCGCCGCCGTCTCGGTCGGCATGGTGTTCGCCGCCGAACTGGGGCGGCTCGCGGGCCGCCTGGACGACGCGACCGCCGACCGGCACAGCGCCGTACTGGCCTCCGTCGGTCTGCCGCTGACCTACCGGGGCGACCAGTGGCCGAAGCTGCTTGAGACGATGAAGGTCGACAAGAAGTCCCGGGGCAACGTCCTGCGCTTCATCGTCCTCGACGGACTCGCCAAGCCGACCGTCCTGGAGGGCCCCGACCCGGCCGTCCTGCTCGCCGCGTTCGGCGAGGTCTCCGCGTGAGCGCCCGCGTCCTCGTCCTCAACGGCCCGAACCTGGGCCGGCTGGGCTCCCGCGAGCCCGATGTCTACGGCGCGACCTCCTACGCGGGCCTCGTCGAGGCCTGCACCCTGCTGGGCAAGGAGCTCGGTCTCGATGTCGAGGTGCGCGAGACCAACGACGAGGGGGAGATGATCCGCTGGCTGCACGAGGCGGCCGACGGAGCGCTGCCCGTCGTCATCAACCCCGGTGCGTTCACGCACTATTCGTACGCGATGCGGGACGCTGCGGCCCAGCGCACCGCCCCGCTCATCGAGGTGCACATCTCGAATCCGTACGCCCGTGAGGAGTTCCGTCACAACTCCGTCATCGCCGCGGTCGCCAGCGGCACCGTCGCGGGCTTCGGGATCGGCTCCTACCGGCTCGCCCTGCGGGCGCTGGCGGGGGAACTCGCGGGCTGAGGAAGCCAGGTGGCCCTCACCGGCCCTCCCCGGCCGGTCACACGGTGCGGGCCGGGGAGGGTACCGTTCGGTACGGCAGACAGTCGGCTGAGCGAGACGGAGTGGCACCGGATGCAGCACGCTGTGGGAGCTCCGCTGCCGCCGCCCCCGCCGGGCGCCGCGGGCTGGGGCCAGAGCGCCCAGCAGGCCGGCGGCCCGCCGGGCTGGGTGGCACCGAACCAGCCCGTAACACCGAACCAGCCCGTGGCCCCGACCGGGCCGCCGCCCCCGCCGGGTGCGCCGCTCTCCCAGCCGCCGCCCGCGCCGCCGTCCATGGAGACGACCGGGCACGTCCAGCTGCCGCCCGGCGGTCCGGTGCCGCTGCCAGCCCCGCCCGCGGCCAGCGCACCGGCCGACACCGGGAACACCACGCTCGCCGTCCTCCTCATAGGACCGGCGGGCGCGGGCAAGACCACGGTCGCCCGGCACTGGGCGCGCAGCCGCCGGATGCCCACGTCGCACATCAGCCTCGATGACGTACGTGAGTGGGTCTGCTCCGGCTTCGCCGACCCCCAGACCGGCTGGAACGAGCACTCCGAAGCGCAGTACCGGCTGGCCCGCCGCACCTGCGGATTCGCCGCGCGCAACTTCCTGGCCAACGGCATCTCCTGCATCCTCGACGACGCGGTCTTCCCGGACCGCCCGGTCGTCGGCCTCGGCGGCTGGAAGCGCCATGTCGGCCCCGGTCTGCTGCCCGTCGTGCTCCTGCCCGGCCTGGAGGTCGTCCTGGAGCGCAACGCCGCCCGCAGCGGCAACCGCCGCCTCGGCGACGAGGAGGTCGCCCGGATCCACGGCCGGATGGCCGGCTGGTACGGCTCGGGGCTGCCGATCATCGACAACTCGGGTTACGACGTGGAGACCACGGCCCAGGTGCTCGACGACGTACTCGCCCGCTCCATCGCCTCCCCTCCGGCCTGGTGAAGCCCCTTTCCGGCCCGGTGAACCCTCCTCCCGCCCGGTGAAGCTCCACGGTCGGACGCGCTCGAACGGCCGAAAGCCGCTGCCGCTCCTAGGCTCGGAACCATGGCAGAGGTGTTTGCGGTCCGCCGGGCACGACTGCGCGACCGGTGCCTGGCAGCGGGCAGCGGCGCCGCACTGGTCTCCCGGCCGGCCAACGTCCGGTATCTCGCCGGTGCGGCCCCGGCGGGCGCGGTCCTGCTGCTGGGCCCCGAGGGCGATGTGCTCCTCTGCCCCGCCGGACCCACCCGCGACCCCCAGGAAGGCCGCCCCGACGAGAATCTGCGGATCACCGAGCTTCCCGCGCCGGGCGGCGACCCCGCGGTGGCCGCCGCCGGCCTGCTCACATCGGCGGGCGCCGTCTCGCTGGCGGTGGAGGAGCACCATCTGACCGTCGCCCGGCACCGGGCCCTGCACTCGGTGGCACCGCGGCTGCGTCTCGCCGATCTCGCCCGCGCCGTGGAGCAGCAGCGGATCATCAAGGACGAGGACGAGATCGGCTGTCTGCGCACCGCCGGGGAGATCACCGACCAGGCCCTCGGCGAGCTGCTCGAATCGATCCTCGTCGGGCGCACCGAGCGCCATCTCGCGTTGGAGCTGGAGCGCCGTCTCATCGACCACGGCGCCGCCGGGCCGGCTCTCCCGACCTCGGTCGCCACCGGACCCAACGCCGGGCTCGACGGCCACCGCCCGTCCGACCGCCGGGTCGAGGAGGGGGATCTGCTCTCCGTACGGCTCGGGGCCGTCTACCGCGGATACCGATGTGAGATCGGCCGGACGTTCGTCATCGGGACCGCACCGGCGGACTGGCAGATCGAGCTGTACGAGCTGGTCTTCGCGGCACAACGGGCAGGTCGGGAGGCTCTTGTGCCCGGTGCGGCCTGCCGGGACGTGGACCTCGCGGCACGCCATGTGCTGGAGGCCGCGGGCCATGGCGGGACCCTCGGTCCGTCGACCGGGCACGGTGTGGGGCTCGAAATCGATGAGGACCCGCAGCTGGCACCTGCGGCCATGGGTAAACTGGACGCTTGCGTGCCGGTCACCGTCGAACCGGGGGTCCACCTCCCTGGCCGGGGCGGAGTCCGGATCGATGACACGCTCGTCGTGCGCCCTGAGGCGGACGGCGGACCCGAGCTACTCACCATTACGACCAAGGAGCTGCTCGCCCTCTAGTGGCGTGCACCCGCGGTCCCACACACGCTGCAGTCCAGGAGAACCTCAACCGTGGCTTCCACGAACGACCTCAAGAACGGCCTGGTGCTCAAGCTCGACGGGGGCCAGCTCTGGTCCGTCGTCGAGTTCCAGCACGTCAAGCCCGGCAAGGGCCCGGCTTTTGTGCGCACCAAGCTCAAGAACGTGCTTTCCGGCAAGGTCGTCGACAAGACGTTCAACGCCGGCGTGAAGGTCGAGACGGCCACCATCGACCGGCGCGACATGCAGTTCTCGTACATGGACGGCGAGTACTTCGTCTTCATGGACATGGACACCTACGACCAGCTGATGGTCGACCGCAAGTCGGTCGGTGACGCGGCCAACTTCCTCATCGAGGGCTTCACCGCCTCCGTCGCCCAGTACGAGGGCGAGGTGCTCTACGTCGAGCTCCCGGCCGCGGTCGAGCTGACGATCCAGCACACCGACCCGGGCGTCCAGGGCGACCGCTCCACCGGCGGCACCAAGCCCGCCACCCTGGAGACCGGTTACGAGATCGGTGTCCCGCTGTTCATCACGACCGGCGAGAAGATCAAGGTCGACACGCGATCCGGTGATTATCTCGGCCGGGTGAACAGCTAACCGTGGCCGCCCGGAACACGGCGCGCAAGCGCGCCTTCCAGATCCTCTTCGAGGCCGACCAGCGCGGGGCTTCCGTGCAGACGGTCCTCGCGGACTGGATCCGTCTCGCCCGGACCGACGACCGGCAGCCACCGGTCAGTGAGTACACGATGGAGCTGGTCGAGGGGTACGCGGAGCACGCGGACCGTATCGACGAGCTCATCGCCACCTACGCGGTGGGCTGGACCCTCGACCGGATGCCGGTCGTCGACCGCAACATCATCAGGCTCGGCGCCTATGAGCTGGTGTGGGTCGACGGGACGCCGGACGCGGTCGTGATGGACGAGGCGGTGCAGCTCGCCAAGGAGTTCTCCACCGACGAGTCGCCCGCCTTCATCAACGGTCTGCTCGGCCGGTTCAAGGACCTCAAGCCGAGCCTGCGGCGCGGCTGACCGCGGCGTACGGAGCCCCGGTTCACTGCTCACAGAGGCCCGGAGCGGAAGATGAACAATCTTCCGCTCCGGGCCTGGTGCGTTCCGCGGGCCGTGGCCTAGGTTGCGCGCATGGCCGACCCCGGTGGACAGATCAGCGAGCCAGGAACCCCAGGAACCCCAGGAACCCCAGGAACCCCAGGAACCCCAGGAACCCCAGGAACCCCAGGAACCCCAGGAACCCCAGGAACCCCAGGGACTCCCGCGGCGACAATCCGGGGCTCGACGGCCGACCGGCGGATCCTGGACCGGCTCGGCGCTCTGCGCGCTGCGGACCTCCCCGTCAGGGGCGGACGCACCATGGCGTACGTCTACGACTCGGGCCTGCCGGGCATCGAGGAGCTGGCATCCGCGGCGGCAGCGGCGTTCGCGGGCGTCAACGGCCTCGACATGACCGCCTTCCCGAGTGTGGTCTCCCTGGAGAACGACATCGTGGGGCGTACCGCCCGGCTGCTCGGCGGCGGCCCGGAGACCGTGGGCACCTTCACCAGCGGCGGTACGGAGAGCTGTCTGCTGGCCGTCCTCACCGCACGCGAACACGCGCTGCGGACCAGGGGCGTCACCGCACCCGAACTGGTGCTCCCGGAGACCGCCCACGCGGCCTTCCACAAGGCCGCCGCGCTCTTCGGGCTCAGGGCCGTGGTGGTCCCCGTGGATCCGCTGACCCACCGGGTGCGCGCCGCCGACCTGGCGTCGGCCCTCTCCGACCGCACCGCGCTGGCGGTGGTCTCCGCGCCCTCGTACGCCCACGGGGTGATCGACCCGGTCGCCGAAGCCGCCGCCGTGGCGGCCAGGCGCGGTGTGCTCTGTCATGTCGACGCGTGCATCGGCGGCTGGTACCTCGGGCATCTGCGGCTCGGGGCTGGAGCGCCACCCGTGCCGCCCTTCGACCTCGCCGTGCCCGGTGTCACCTCGCTCTCGGTGGACCTGCACAAGTACGCGTACACGCCCAAGGGCGCCTCCGTCCTGCTGTTCAGGGACGCCGGACTCCGCAGGCACGGCTGGTTCGCCCACGCCTCGTGGCCCGGCTACCCGGTGGTCAACGCCACCCTCCAGGGCACCAAGCCGGCCGGACCGCTGGCGGCGGCCTGGGCGGTACTGGAGCGGATCGGCACCGACGGGTACACCGCGCTGTCGCTGCGCGTCCACGCCGCGGTGACGGCGCTCGTGGCGGGGGTCGGGGAGATCGACGGGCTGCGTGTGCTCGGGACCCCGGACGCCTCGCTGCTCGCGGTCGCCGCCGACGGGCCGGGCATCGACCCGCTCGTGGTGGCCGACGAGATGCGCCGTCTCGGCTGGTACGTACAGCCGCAGCCCGCCTACGCCGGCTCACCGGCCAATCTGCACCTCACCGTGACAGCGGCGATGGCGGACGGCGAGACCGTACGGAAACTGCTCGACGCGCTGGCCGAAGCGACCGCGGCGGCGGCCTCGGCCGGGCCCGCCGACGCGGACCCCGCGGTACTGGAGGCAGCCGCGGCGCTCGACCCGGACACCCTGACCCCCGAGGAGGCGGCGGTGGCGCTCGCCTTCGCCGGGGTGGGGGAGCGGGGGGAGCTGCCCGAGCGGATGGCGCCCGTCCTCGCGGTGCTCCAGGGGCTGCCGCCGAAGCTCGCCGAGCGGCTGCTGCCGGAGCTCGTCGGCCTGCTCTACCGGCCGGCGGAAGCCTGACGCCGAGGGGCACGGCCGTGCCCGAGTCCGGAAAGCCCGAGGGCGGCCCCGGCATATGCGGGGCCGCCCTCAGGACGAGACGTTTCTTCTGTTGAACAATCCGTGAGGGGGCTCAGCCCTCGTCGTGCGCGACCGCGCGACGGGCGTCCGCGTCCAGCACACCCCAGCTGATCAGCTGCTCGGTGAGGACCGAAGGGGACTGGTCGTAGATGACGGCGAGTGTGCGCAGGTCGTCCTGGCGGATCGACAGCACCTTGCCGTTGTAGTCGCCGCGCTGGCTCTGGATCGTGGCCGCGTAACGCTGGAGCGGTCCGGCCTTCTCCGGCGGGACGTGGGCGAGGCGCTCCAGGTCCAGGACGAGCTTCGGCGGCGGCTCGGCGGCTCCGCCCGGCGTCGTGCCCGGCAGCAGCTCCTGCACCGGAACCCCGTAGAAGTCCGCCAGCTCGGCCAGGCGCTGGACGGTCACGGCGCGGTCGCCACGCTCGTACGAACCCACCACCACGGCCTTCCACCGGCCCTGGGACTTCTCCTCGACACCGTGGAGGGAAAGGCCCTGCTGGGTGCGGATGGCACGGAGCTTGGCCCCGAGCTGTTTTGCGTATTCGCTGGACATATGGCTCCCCGGACGCTGAGATGACCTGCGGCTCCGCCGCGCGGCTGGTAACTCACTGTGAGGTTACGCAGCGTTACTTGGATGCGTCAAGCCGAATGGTCCGGACCGCCCCCGGACCAGGGCGGCAGGCCCCTGTGGGGCCCTGGTAAGGTGGTTTCCGTAATTCCGACGTCCTTTAAGGTCCGTCCCGTGAGGCGGAGAAGGAGGTCCGTTTCGTATGGACACCAGTAGTGCACAAGCCGGCGGTGGATCCGACGCGCGCCCCGTCCTGGAGGCCCCGGACATCGCACGGGTGCTGACCCGTATCGCCCACGAGATCGTCGAACGCGCCAAGGGCGCCGAAGATGTCGTACTCCTCGGCATCCCGACCCGCGGTGTGTTCCTCGCCCGCAGGCTCGCGGCCAAGCTGGCGGAGATCACCGGCCGCACGGTCCCGGTCGGCTCCCTGGACATCACCATGTACCGCGACGACCTGCGGATGCGGCCCGCCCGCGCGCTGGCCCGTACGGACATCCCCGCGGACGGTGTCGACGGACGCCTGGTCGTCCTCGTCGACGACGTGCTCTTCTCCGGCCGCACGATCCGCGCCGCGCTCGACGCCCTGGGCGACATCGGCCGCCCGCGCGCCGTGCAGCTCGCGGTCCTCGTCGACCGCGGCCACCGCGAACTCCCGATCCGCGCCGACTACGTCGGCAAGAACCTCCCGACGTCGCTGCGCGAGACGGTCAAGGTCCAGCTCGCCGAGGAGGACGGCCGCGACACGGTCCTGCTCGGCACCGAGCGGACCGTCCCGGCCGGCGGCAGCTAGCCGGGTCCGAGCGGTCGTGTCCAGGCCTCTCCCGGGCGAGGACGCGACCCGGCGGCCCCGGCCGCCCATTCGTACGCCCTGACCCGGGCCGCCGGGCCGTGCCCTCCTGCCCGGCCGCCCTGCCCGAATCCGCTCGACCTCCGCGCCCTCCCCGCGAACATGGAGCACACCCAGATGGAGCGCCACCTCATCTCGGCCGCCGATCTCACCCGCGACGACGCCGTCCTGATCCTCGACACCGCCGAGGAGATGGCCCGGATCGCCGACCGGCCGGTCAAGAAGCTTCCGACCCTGCGCGGCCGCACCGTCGTCAACCTCTTCTTCGAGGACTCGACCCGGACCCGCATCTCCTTCGAGGCGGCGGCCAAGCGGCTCTCCGCCGACGTCATCAACTTCTCCGCGAAGGGGTCGTCGGTCTCCAAGGGCGAGTCCCTCAAGGACACCGCGCTGACCCTGGAGGCGATGGGCGCCGACGCCGTCGTCATCCGCCACGGATCGTCCGGCGCCCCCTACCGGCTCGCCACATCGGGCTGGATCGACGGCGCCGTCGTCAACGCGGGCGACGGCACCCACGAACACCCCACCCAGGCGCTCCTCGACGCCTTCACCATGCGCCGCAGGCTCGTCGGGGCCGACACCGGCACCGGGCGCGACCTGGAAGGCCGCCGCATCACCATCGTCGGCGACGTGCTGCACAGCAGGGTCGCCCGGTCCAACGTCCATCTGCTGCACACCCTGGGCGCCCGGGTGACGCTGGTCGCACCGCCCACCCTGGTGCCGATCGGCGTCGAGCACTGGCCCTGCGAGGTCTCGTACGACCTCGACCGGGTGCTCCCCGAATCCGACGCCGTCATGATGCTGCGCGTCCAGCGCGAGCGGATGAACGCGGCCTTCTTCCCCACCGAACGCGAGTACGCGCGCCGCTACGGCCTGGACGGCGACCGCATGGCGCGGATGCCCGGCGACTCCATCGTCATGCACCCCGGACCGATGAACCGCGGGATGGAGATCACCGCCGACGTCGCCGACTCCGGCCGCTGCACCGCGGTCGAGCAGGTCGCCAACGGCGTCTCCATCCGGATGGCCGTCCTCTATCTGCTGCTGGGCGGCTCCGAGCCCGCCACGACTTCCCGTACCGAGGAGAGCAAGTAACCATGAGCAAGACCCTGATCCGTGGTGCGAAGGTGCTCGGCGGCGAGCCGCAGGACGTCCTGATCGACGGTGAGACCATCGCGGCGGTGGGCACCGGACTGTCCGCCGACGGCGCCGATGTCATCGAGGCGGACGGCCGGATCCTGCTGCCCGGCCTGGTCGACCTGCACACCCATCTGCGCGAGCCGGGCCGCGAGGACTCCGAGACCGTGCTGACCGGTACCAAGGCCGCTGCCGTCGGCGGATTCACCGCCGTCCACGCCATGGCGAACACCTTCCCCGTCGCCGACACCGCCGGCGTCGTGGAGCAGGTCTGGCGCCTGGGCAAGGAGTCCGGCTACTGCGACGTACAGCCCATCGGCGCCGTCACCGTCGGCCTGGCGGGCAAGCAGCTCGCCGAACTCGGCGCCATGCACGAGTCGGCCGCCGGGGTCCGCGTCTTCTCGGACGACGGCAAGTGCGTGGACGACGCCGTGATCATGCGCCGCGCCCTGGAGTACGTGAAGGCCTTCGACGGTGTCGTGGCCCAGCACGCCCAGGAGCCCCGGCTCACCGAGGGCGCCCAGATGAACGAGGGCGTTGTCTCCTCCGAGCTGGGCCTCGGCGGCTGGCCCGCAGTGGCCGAGGAGTCGATCATCGCCCGCGATGTGCTGCTCGCCGCCCATGTCGGCTCCCGGGTGCACATCTGCCACCTGTCCACGGCGGGCTCGGTGGAGATCGTCCGCTGGGCCAAGTCCAAGGGCTGGAACGTGACGGCCGAGGTGACCCCGCACCACCTCCTCCTCACCGACGAGCTGGTCCGTACGTACAACCCGGTCTACAAGGTCAACCCGCCGCTGCGCACCGAGGCCGATGTGCTGGCCCTGCGCGAGGCGCTCGCCGACGGCACGATCGACTGCGTCGCCACCGACCACGCCCCGCACCCGCACGAGGACAAGGACTGCGAGTGGGCCGCGGCCGCCATGGGCATGGTGGGCCTGGAGACCGCGCTCTCCGTCGTCCAGCAGACGATGGTCGACACCGGGCTCGTCGACTGGGAGACCGTCGCCGACCGGATGTCCTTCCGCCCGGCGGCCATCGGCCGTCTCGCGGGCCACGGCCGCCCGGTCGCCGCCGGTGAGCCCGCGAACCTCACGCTGGTCGATGCCGCTTACCGTGGAGAGGTGGACCCCGCGGGCTTCGCCTCCCGCAGCCGCAACACCCCGTACGAGGGCCGTGAGCTGCCGGGACGCGTCACCCACACCTTCCTGCGGGGCAGGGCAACGGTCGTGGACGGGAAGCTGGCGTGACACCTCTCATCAATCTTCACCCCGCATATCTGCACCTCGCAGCGGAGCAGAAGTCGGCGGACGTCACCGACTGGTCGGGCCGTATCGGCTGGATCGTCGGTCTGCTGCTCTTCGTCGTACTCGTCTACTGGCTGATGCGCGAGGGCTGGAAGTGGCGCGGCACGCTCCAGAGCGACCTCCCCGGGCTTCCGGCCGCGCCGGACGCGCCGGGCACCGTCAGACTGGAGATGAGCGGCCGCTACCACGGCTCGACCACCGCCGGGCAGTGGCTCGACCGGATCGTCGCCCACGGCCTGGGCACCCGCAGCAGGGCCGAGGTGACTCTCACGGACGCGGGGGTGGACGTCGTACGCCCCGGGGCGCGCGACTTCTTCATCCCCGCGGCGCAGCTCCGCGAGGCCCGGCTCGACAAGGGCATCGCGGGCAAGGTCCTCACCGAGGGCGGCCTGCTGATCATCACCTGGCAGCACGGCGACAAGCTGATCGACTCCGGCTTCCGCTCCGACCGGGCGGCCCAGCACGCCTCCTGGACCGAGGCCGTCAACGCCATGAGCCGCCCCGCCGCAACGGCCGCGGACACGGCCCCCGCCGACAGCACCACCGGCACCACGCACCACCCGATCACGACGGAAGGCACCGCACGATGACGACCTCAAGGCCGGGGAACGCCCCGGAGAGGAAGGCGGCGTCCCCCGCCGTACTCGTCCTGGAGGACGGCCGGATTTTCCACGGCCGCTCCTACGGGGCCACCGGGGAGACCTTCGGTGAAGCGGTGTTCAACACCGGGATGACCGGTTACCAGGAGACCCTCACCGACCCCTCGTACCACCGCCAGGTCGTCGTGATGACCGCCCCGCACGTGGGCAACACCGGCGTCAACGACGAGGACGACGAGTCCGCGAAGATCTGGGTCGCCGGCTATGTCGTACGCGACCCCGCCCGCATCCCGTCGAACTGGCGCTCCCGCCGTACCCTCGACGACGAGCTGACGGCGCAGGGCATCGTCGGCATCAGCGGCGTCGACACCCGCGCGCTCACCCGCCATCTGCGCGAGCGGGGCGCGATGCGCGTCGGCATCTTCTCCGGCAACGCCGTGGCCGACGAGGGCACGCTCATCGCCAGGGTCCGGCAGGCGCCCGAGATGAACGGCGCCGACCTCTCCGCCGAGGTCGCCACCGCCGAGGCGTACGTGGTCCCGGCGGTCGGCCCCGACGGCGAAACCGTCCCGCTGGGTGCCGCGAAGTTCACCGTCGCCGCGATCGACCTCGGCATCAAGGGCATGACCCCGCACCGGATGGCCGAGCGCGGCATCGAGGTGCACGTCCTGCCCGCCACCGCCACCGTCGACGAGGTGTACGCGGTCGCCCCCGACGGAGTGTTCCTCTCCAACGGCCCCGGCGACCCGGCCACCGCCGACCTGACGGTCATCAAGGCCGTCCTGGAGCGGAAGACCCCGCTCTTCGGCATCTGCTTCGGCAACCAGCTCCTCGGCCGCTCGCTCGGCTTCGGCACCTTCAAGCTCAAGTACGGCCACCGCGGCATCAACCAGCCGGTCCAGGACCGTGCGACCGGCAAGGTCGAGGTCACCGCGCACAACCACGGCTTCGCCGTGGAGGCGCCGCTCGACCGGGTATCCGACACGCCCTACGGCCGCGCCGAGGTCTCCCACGTCTGCCTCAACGACAACGTGGTCGAAGGGCTCCGGCTGCTCGACCAGCCGGCCTTCAGCGTCCAGTACCACCCCGAGGCAGCCGCGGGCCCGCACGACGCCGCGTACCTCTTCGACCGCTTCACGTCTTTGATGAACACAGCCCAGATGGAGGGCCAGCGTGCCTAAGCGCACCGATATCCAGTCCGTCCTGGTCATCGGGTCAGGACCGATCGTCATCGGCCAGGCCGCCGAGTTCGACTACTCGGGCACCCAGGCCTGCCGGGTGCTCAAGGCCGAGGGCCTGCGGGTCATCCTGGTCAACTCCAACCCGGCCACGATCATGACCGACCCGGAGATCGCCGACGCCACCTACGTCGAGCCGATCACCCCGGAGTTCGTCGAGAAGATCATCGCCAAGGAGCGCCCGGACGCCCTGTTGCCGACCCTCGGCGGGCAGACCGCGCTCAACACCGCCATCTCCATGCACGAGGGCGGTGTGCTCGACAAGTACGGCGTCGAGCTGATCGGCGCCAACGTCGAGGCGATCAACAAGGGCGAGGACCGCGACCTCTTCAAGGGCGTCGTCGAGGCCGTACGCGGGAAGATCGGCCACGGCGAGTCCGCCCGTTCGGTCATCTGCCACTCGATGGACGACGTCATCAACGGCGTCGGTGAACTCGGCGGCTACCCGGTCGTCGTCCGCCCCTCCTTCACCATGGGCGGCGCCGGCTCCGGCTTCGCCCACGACGAGGAGGAGCTGCGCCGGATCGCCGGACAGGGCCTCATGCTCTCGCCGACCACCGAGGTGCTCCTGGAGGAGTCCATCCTCGGCTGGAAGGAGTACGAGCTGGAGCTGATGCGCGACAAGCACGACAACGTCGTGGTGGTCTGCTCCATCGAGAACTTCGACCCGATGGGCGTGCACACCGGGGACTCGATCACCGTCGCCCCGGCGATGACGCTGACCGACCGCGAGTACCAGCGGCTGCGCGACATCGGCATCGCGATCATCCGTGAGGTCGGGGTCGACACCGGCGGCTGCAACATCCAGTTCGCCGTCAACCCCGAGGACGGCCGGATCATCGTCATCGAGATGAACCCGCGGGTCTCGCGCTCGTCCGCGCTGGCCTCCAAGGCCACCGGATTCCCGATCGCGAAGATCGCGGCCAGGCTCGCCGTCGGATACACGCTGGACGAGATCCCCAACGACATCACGGAGAAGACCCCGGCGTCCTTCGAGCCGACGCTCGACTATGTCGTCGTGAAGGTGCCGCGATTCGCCTTCGAGAAGTTCCCGGCCGCCGACGCCACCCTCACCACCACCATGAAGTCGGTGGGCGAGGCCATGGCGATCGGCCGTAACTTCACCGAGGCGCTCAACAAGGCGCTGCGCTCGCTGGAGAAGAAGGGCTCGCAGTTCACCTTCGTGGGCGAGCCAGGCGACAAGGCCGCGCTCCTGGAGACCGCGAAGGTCCCCACCGACGGCCGGATCAACACCGTCATGCAGGCCATGCGGGCCGGCGCCACCCCGCAGGAGGTCTTCGACGCGACGAAGATCGACCCGTGGTTCGTCGACCAGCTGTTCCTGATCCTGGAGCACGCCGACGAACTGGCCGCCACCGAGAAGCTGGACCCCCGGCTGCTCGCCGACGCCAAGCGCCACGGCTTCTCGGACGCCCAGATCGCCGCCATCCGCGGTCTGCGCGAGGACGTCGTCCGCGAGGTGCGGCACGCGCTCGGGGTGCGCCCGGTCTACAAGACGGTCGACACCTGCGCCGCCGAGTTCGCCGCGAAGACCCCGTACTTCTACTCCTCGTACGACGAGGAGAGCGAGGTCGCACCCCGCGAGAAGCCCGCCGTGATCATCCTCGGCTCCGGCCCCAACCGCATCGGCCAGGGCATCGAGTTCGACTACTCCTGTGTCCACGCCTCCTTCGCGCTCGGCGACGCGGGCTACGAGACCGTGATGGTCAACTGCAACCCCGAGACGGTCTCCACCGACTACGACACCTCCGACCGGCTCTACTTCGAGCCGCTCACCCTGGAGGACGTCCTGGAGATCGTGCACGCCGAGACGCTGGCCGGACCCGTCGCCGGTGTCGTCGTCCAGCTCGGCGGCCAGACCCCGCTGGGCCTGGCGCAGGCGCTCAAGGACAACGGCGTGCCCGTGGTCGGCACGCCCCCGGAGGCGATCCACGCCGCCGAGGACCGCGGCGCCTTCGGCCGGGTGCTCGCCGAGGCCGGGCTGCCCGCGCCGAAGCACGGCACCGCCACCACCTTCGACGAGGCCAAGGCCATCGCCGACGAGATCGGCTACCCGGTCCTGGTCCGCCCGTCGTACGTGCTCGGCGGCCGGGGCATGGAGATCGTCTACGACGAGACCCGGCTCGCGGCGTACATCGCGGAGTCCACCGAGATCAGCCCCACCCGCCCGGTGCTGGTCGACCGCTTCCTGGACGACGCGATCGAGATCGACGTCGACGCGCTCTACGACGGCACCGAGCTCTACCTCGGCGGCGTCATGGAGCACATCGAGGAGGCCGGTATCCACTCCGGCGACTCGGCCTGCGCGCTGCCCCCGATCACGCTCGGCGGCTTCGACATCAAGCGGCTGCGGACCTCCACCGAGGCCATCGCCAAGGGGGTCGGCGTCCGCGGACTGATCAACATCCAGTTCGCGCTGGCCGGCGACATCCTCTACGTCCTGGAGGCCAACCCGCGCGCCTCCCGTACGGTCCCCTTCACATCGAAGGCCACCGCGGTCCCGCTGGCCAAGGCCGCGGCCCGTATCTCGCTGGGCGCGACCGTCGCCGAACTGCGCGCCGAGGGCATGCTCCCGGCGACCGGCGACGGCGGCACCCTGCCGCAGGACGCGCCGATCTCCGTCAAGGAGGCCGTGATGCCGTGGTCGCGCTTCCGCGACATGCACGGCCGCGGCGTCGACACCGTGCTCGGCCCCGAGATGCGGTCCACCGGCGAGGTCATGGGGATCGACTCGGTCTTCGGCACCGCGTACGCCAAGTCGCAGGCCGGGGCGTACGGGCCGCTGCCCACCAAGGGCCGCGCCTTCATCTCGGTCGCCAACCGGGACAAGCGCTCGATGATCTTCCCGGCCCGTGAGCTGGTCGCACACGGCTTCGAGCTGCTCGCCACCTCCGGCACCGCCGAGGTGCTGCGCCGCAACGGCATCAATGCCACCGTGGTCCGCAAGCTCAGCGAGGGCGAGGGGCCGGGCGGTGAGCGGACCATCGTCCAGCTCATCCACGACGGCGACGTCGACCTCATCGTCAACACCCCGTACGGCACCGGCGGCCGGCTCGACGGTTACGAGATCCGCACCGCGGCCGTGGCCCGCGCGGTGCCCTGCCTCACCACGGTCCAGGCGCTCGCCGCGGCCGTCCAGGGCATCGACGCGCTCAACGGCGGCGATGTCGGCGTCCGCTCCCTCCAGGAACACGCACGCCATCTGACCGCCGCACGCGAGGTCTAGCCCACGAGGGGGACACCGGTTCCGGTGTCCCCCTCTTCATGGGTTCCCGTCCATCTCTTCATGAGTTCCCGTTCATGAGCTCCCGTTCATGAGTTCCCGCCCGGGAGCCCGCCATCAGGAAAGCCGGATGTACAGACTCTTCTTCGACCTGGTCTTCAAGCGGATGGACCCCGAGCGCGCCCACCATCTGGCCTTCCGCTGGATCCGCGCCGCAGCCCGGGTCCCGGTCCTGCGCACCTTCGCCGCCGCCGCGCTCGCGCCGCGCCACCGGGAGCTGCGCACCGAGGCGCTCGGGCTGCGGATGCACGGCCCCTTCGGCCTCGCGGCCGGCTTCGACAAGAACGCGGTCGCGATCGACGGCATGACCATGCTCGGCTTCGACCACGTCGAGATCGGCACGGTCACCGCCCGGCCCCAGCCCGGCAACCCCCCGAAGCGGCTCTTCCGCCTGGTGGCGGACCGCGCGCTCATCAACCGCATGGGCTTCAACAACGAGGGCTCGGCGGCCGTGGCGGCCCGTCTGGCGGCCCGTAACCCCGTCTTCAGGACCACGGTCGGCGTCAACATCGGCAAGACCAAGGTGGTTCCCGAGGAGGAGGCCGTCGGTGACTACGTCGAGTCGACCGAGCGGCTGGCCCGGCACGCCGACTACCTGGTCGTCAATGTGTCGTCGCCGAACACCCCCGGCCTGCGGAACCTCCAGGCCACCGAGGCGCTGCGCCCGCTGCTGACCGCCGTGCGCGAGGCAGCCGACCGCACCGTCACGGACCGCCGGGTGCCGCTCCTGGTGAAGATCGCTCCCGACCTCGCCGACGAGGACGTGGACGCCGTCGCCGACCTGGCGGTCGAGCTGGGGCTCGACGGCATCATCGCCACCAACACCACCATCGCCCGCGACGGCCTCGGCCTGCGGTCCGCCGCCGCGCTCACCGCCGAAACCGGCGGCCTCTCCGGCGCCCCGCTCAAGGAACGCTCCCTGGAGGTGCTGCGCCGGCTGTACGCCCGGGTGGGCGGCGATCTCGTCCTCATCGGGGTCGGCGGCATCGAGACGGCGGAGGACGCCTGGCAGCGGATCCTGGCGGGGGCCACGCTGGTCCAGGGCTACAGCGCCTTCATCTACCAGGGCCCTTTCTGGGCCCGCGCGGTCCACAAGGGCCTCGCGGCCCGGCTGCGCACCAGCCCGTACGCCACGCTCGCCGAGGCCGTCGGCGCGGAGACCAGGAAGACGGTGGTCCGATGACACCCCCGCAGCCGCCCGAACCGTTCGGCACCCGGCTCAGGCGGGCCATGGACACCCGCGGGCCGCTCTGCGTCGGCATCGACCCGCACGCCTCCCTGCTGACCGCCTGGGGGCTCGGCGACGACATCGCCGGTCTGGAGCGCTTCACCCGCACGGTCGTGGAGGCGCTGGCCGACCGGGTCGCCGTGCTCAAGCCGCAGTCCGCGTTCTTCGAGCGGTTCGGCTCGCGCGGCATCGCCGTCCTGGAGAAGGCCGTCGCCGAGGCCCGGTCGGCCGGGGCGCTGGTGCTGATGGACGCCAAGCGCGGTGACATCGGCTCGACCATGGGCGCCTACGCCGCGACCTACCTGGACCCGGAGTCGCCGCTCTTCTCGGACGCGGTGACGCTCTCGCCGTACCTCGGCTTCGGCTCGCTGCGGCCGGCCCTGGACGCGGCGGTGCTCAGCGGTGCGGGTGTCTTCGTGCTCGCGCTGACCTCCAACCCGGAGGGCGCCGAGGTCCAGCGGGCCACCGCGTCCGACGGCCGGACGCTGGCCCGGCTGATGCTCGACCACATGGCGGCCGAGAACGAGGGCGCCGACCCGCTGGGCTCGGTGGGCGCCGTCGTCGGGGCGACGCTCGGCGACCCCGGCGTACGTCTGGACATCAACGGGCCGCTCCTCGCCCCCGGTATCGGCGCCCAGGGCGCGACGCCCGCGGATCTGCCCCGGGTGTTCGGCTCGGCGGTCGGCAACGTGGTGCCGAGTGTCAGCCGGGGCGTCCTGCGGCACGGTCCCGACAGCGCGGCCCTGCGTGATTCGGCCGCCCGCTTCGCCGACGAGGTGCGTACGGCGGTCACCGGCTGAGGAGCCTCCGGCCGATCGGCGAGGTCCGGGGCCGGGCGGCCCCGGAAACCCGGAGGCGGACGGTCAGAATCAGCCAGTTGACGTCAGGCAGGCCGAAAACCGGGGTGTTATGCCCTAAATATCCCCTCCGGCCAAGGCTGACCAGGACTTTTCGTCTGTTCTCGCTGACTGGAGCGGCCCTGGCCGCTAGTCTCCGTCGAGAGCCGACGCGCAATTCTGTTGCTCGTCGCTCCGCAGGTGGGGGGCGATCAGTTCCTCACCGGTCCGTATCCGACAGTTCGACATCCGAGGTGACGTAGGCGTGGCTCTTCCGCCCCTTACCCCTGAACAGCGCGCAGCCGCGCTCGAAAAGGCCGCCGCGGCTCGCCGGGAGCGGGCCGAGGTCAAGAATCGACTCAAGCACTCCGGCGCCTCCCTCCACGAGGTCATCAAGCAGGGCCAGGAGAACGGCGTCATCGGGAAGATGAAGGTCTCCGCCCTCCTTGAGTCCCTGCCCGGTGTGGGCAAGGTCCGCGCCAAGCAGATCATGGAGCGGCTCGGCATCTCCGAGAGCCGCCGGGTGCGCGGTCTCGGCTCCAATCAGATCGCCTCTTTGGAGCGCGAGTTCGGCGGCGGCTCTGCCTGACGTCCCGGGCACCCCCGGGAAGCTGGAATAATCGCCGTATGGCTGCAACACCCCGGGGGACGACCCCCGTACCCCCGGACCCCCATCCGCGGTTGACCGTGCTCTCCGGCCCCTCCGGGGTCGGCAAGAGCACGGTCGTCGCCCATATGCGCAAGGTTCACCCCGAGGTCTGGCTCTCGGTGTCGGCGACGACCCGCAAGCCGCGCCCCGGTGAGCGCCACGGCGTCCAGTACTTCTTCGTGGACGACGAGGAGTTCGACAAGCTCGTCGCCAACGGCGAGCTGCTTGAATGGGCCGAATTCGCGGGCAACCGGTACGGCACCCCGCGCCGGGCCGTCCTGGACCGCCTGGAGGCGGGGGAGCCGGTGCTCCTGGAGATCGACCTCCAGGGGGCCCGGCTCGTACGGAATTCCATGCCCGAGGCCCAGCTGGTCTTCCTGGCCCCGCCCAGCTGGGACGAGCTGGTCCGCCGGCTCACCGGACGCGGGACCGAACCGCCCGACGTCATCGAACGCAGGCTGGCGGCCGCCAGGATCGAACTGGCCGCGGAGTCCGAGTTCGATACGACTCTTGTCAATACCTCCGTCGAGGACGTGGCCCGCGAGCTGCTAGCCTTGGTGAAGGTTCTTTGATTTTCACTCCATCGGAAGGCAGAGAGTGTCCTCTTCCATCACCACGCCCGAGGGCATCATCAACCCGCCGATTGATGAGCTCCTTGAGGCAACCGACTCCAAGTACAGCCTCGTGATCTACGCCGCCAAGCGCGCGCGCCAGATCAACGCGTACTACTCCCAGCTGGGCGAGGGCCTGCTGGAGTACGTCGGTCCGCTGGTGGACACTCACGTCCACGAGAAGCCCCTCTCGATCGCGCTCCGCGAGATCAACGCGGGTCTGCTGACCTCCGAGGCCATCGAAGGCCCCGTGCAGTAACGCAGACAGTGAGTTCTTTCACTCCGGGCCCGGCAGCACCGCTGCCGGGCCCGGAGCGTTTCCCGGGGTCCCCCGGAGCGCCACCCCCGGGGTGATGCAGCATGGGGGTGTACGAATTCCGAATGCGGAGCCGGAAGCCGGGGAGACGTGGACGTGGCGCAGAAGCCGAAGGTCGTACTGGGGGTCAGCGGGGGCATCGCCGCGTACAAGGTGTGCGAGGTGCTGCGCAGGCTGACCGAGTCCGGCCATGACGTACAGGTCGTACCGACCGAGTCCGCGCTCCACTTCGTCGGCGCCGCGACCTGGTCGGCGCTCTCCGGACACCCCGTGTCCACCGAGGTCTGGTCCGACGTCCACGAGGTCCCCCATGTGCGGACCGGACAGGGCGCCGACCTGGTGCTGGTCGCCCCCGCCACCGCCGACCTGCTCGCGAAGGCCGCCCACGGGCTCGCCGACGACCTGCTGACCAACACACTGCTCACCGCCCGGTGTCCGGTGGTCTTCGCCCCGGCGATGCACACCGAGATGTGGGAGCACCCCGCCACCCGGGAGAACGTGGCGACGCTGCGCCGCCGCGGCGCCGTCGTGATCGAACCGGCGGTCGGGCGTCTCACCGGTGTGGACACGGGCAAGGGCAGGCTCCCCGACCCCGGCGAGATCTTCGAGACCTGCCGCCGGGTGCTCGCCCGCGGGGCGACGGTGCCCGACCTGGCGGGCCGCCATGTGGTGGTCAGCGCCGGCGGCACCCGGGAACCGCTCGACCCGGTCCGCTATCTGGGCAACCGCTCATCGGGCAAACAGGGGTACGCCCTCGCCCGTACGGCTGTGGCCCGCGGCGCCCGGGTGACGCTGATCGAGGCCAACACCGGGCTGCCCGCGCCGGCCGGGGCCGATGTGGTGCACGTGGGCACGGCGGTGCAGCTGCGGGAGGCGGTCCTGAAGGCCGCGGCCGACGCCGACGCGGTGGTCATGGCCGCCGCGGTGGCCGACTTCCGGCCCGCCGCCTACGCCCAGGGCAAGATCAAGAAGCGGGACGGCCAGGAACCCGCACCGATCGCGCTGGTCCGCAACCCGGACATCCTCGCCGAGATCTCCCAGGACCGCGCCACGCCCGGACAGGTCGTCGTCGGATTCGCGGCCGAGACGGACGACGTGCTCTCCAACGGGCGTCAGAAACTGCGGCGCAAGGGCTGTGATCTGCTCGTCGTCAACGAGGTCGGGGAGCACAAAACGTTCGGCTCCGAGGAGAACGAGGCAGTCGTCCTCGCGGCCGACGGAGGCGAGACCGCCGTGCCGTACGGCTCCAAGGAAGCCCTTGCCGATACCGTCTGGGATCTGGTGGTACCACGGTTCGGATGAAAATCTGGTGACATCCACCGGGCCGGAGGAGACCGGTGGAAGCCGCTTTCCACCCCGTCCCGGCGGTCCGAAGGCCGTACCGCCGGAGCAGTGCCTCAGGTCACAGGGCTCCCACGGAGCGAGACACGTGCCCCGTTGACCGGAGGCGACCGATAAACTGGTCGCGGAATGAGCCGGGCGCAGCCCCCGGCCACTCCACCCGCGATCAGCCAGCAGCCGCTGCAACCCCAGGGAGCGTTGTGTCCCGTCGTCTGTTCACCTCGGAATCT
Organism: Streptomyces sp. NPDC054757; assembly: GCF_053612185.1. Lineage (NCBI taxonomy): Bacteria > Bacillati > Actinomycetota > Actinomycetes > Kitasatosporales > Streptomycetaceae > Streptomyces > Streptomyces sp. NPDC054757. The sequence continues at coordinate 1,247 of NZ_JBSHBW010000038.1, read as the reverse complement.
GTCACCGAGGGCCACCCCGACAAGATCGCTGACCAGATCAGCGACACGATTCTCGACGCGCTTCTGCGTGAGGACCCCGCCTCCCGTGTCGCCGTGGAGACCCTGATCACCACGGGCCAGGTGCACGTGGCGGGCGAGGTCACCACCAAGGCGTACGCCCCGATCGCGCAGCTCGTGCGCGACAAGATCCTCGACATCGGCTACGACTCGTCGAAGAAGGGCTTCGACGGCGCGTCCTGCGGTGTGTCGGTGTCCATCGGCGCGCAGTCCCCCGACATCGCCCAGGGTGTCGACACCGCCTACGAGAAGCGGGTGGCCGCCGCCGGGGGCACCGAGGACGACGACCTCGACAAGCAGGGCGCCGGCGACCAGGGCCTGATGTTCGGCTACGCCTGCGACGAGACGCCTGAGCTGATGCCGCTCCCCATCCACCTGGCCCACCGGCTCTCGCGCCGTCTCTCCGAGGTCCGCAAGAACGGGACCATCCCGTACCTGCGCCCCGACGGAAAGACCCAGGTCACCATCGAGTACGACGGTGACAAGGCGCTCCGGCTCGACACGGTCGTGGTCTCCTCGCAGCACGCGAGCGACATCGACCTGGACTCGCTGCTCGCCCCCGACATCCGCGAATTCGTCGTCGAGCACGTGCTGAAGCAGCTGATCGACGACGGCATCAAGCTGGACACCGAGGGCTACCGCCTCCTGGTCAACCCGACCGGCCGCTTCGAGATCGGCGGCCCGATGGGCGACGCGGGTCTGACCGGCCGCAAGATCATCATCGACACCTACGGCGGCATGGCCCGGCACGGCGGTGGCGCCTTCTCGGGCAAGGACCCGTCGAAGGTGGACCGCTCCGCCGCGTACGCCATGCGCTGGGTCGCCAAGAACGTGGTGGCCGCGGGCCTCGCCACCCGCTGCGAGGTCCAGGTCGCGTACGCGATCGGCAAGGCCGAGCCGGTGGGCCTGTTCGTGGAGACCTTCGGTACGGCCGCCACGGACGTCGAGAAGATCGAGCAGGCCATCTCCGAGGTCTTCGACCTCCGCCCGGCCGCGATCATCCGCGACCTGGACCTGCTGCGCCCGATCTACGCCGAGACCGCCGCGTACGGCCACTTCGGCCGCGAACTCCCGGACTTCACCTGGGAGCGGACCGACCGCGTGGACGCACTGCGGAAGGCCGCGGGGCTGTAGACCCGCACCACCTTCTTGGTACGGCGCTGCCCGGCTCCCTGGTGGGGGCCGGGCAG